>NZ_JBWKJV010000005.1:27481-318481 GCF_056432045.1 Streptomyces sp. NPDC045701
GCCTACAGAAAAGAAAAAAGCACTCTGCAACACTAATTGCCCCCTCCACCCCCCCCACCCCCCCCCCCCCCCCACCCCGACCCCCCCCCCCCCCCCCCCCCCCCCCCCCCCCACCGCGCGGCGTGCGTCAGGCTCGCCGTCTGCTGCGTCGCATCGACATGTACAGCATGTCGCCGAGGCCGACGATGACGACCGCGGCCACGACCTGCAGGGCGTGCCTGCCCCAGTCGATGCCCGGGGTCGCCTCGATGCCGAATGCCCTGGCCAGGGCGTTACCGACGATGGCACCGATGATGCCGAAGATCGTGGTCAGCCACAGTGGACTGTGCTGCTTGCCCGGCAGGATCGCCTTGGCCAGCAGGCCCAGCACGAATCCGACGATAATCGCCCACAACCAGCCCATGGCTGCCTCCTTGGTACGGATTGACGTGAGCAGTCCCGACAAGTCTCGGCCCGTCCGTCGGACGGCGCATGTCGGAGGACTCCATCCGGGCGAGGCGCGACCGCTCGCGGCCCGGCGAGGGGCGCCCCGGCCTCGTACCGGGCGGAGGGCGGGCGTACGGTGGAAGCAGGCCGGTCCGGGGAGTGTCCGGCGCGAGTGCGGCGGGTGGTGGAGCGCGATGCGGAAGCGCGGGAGCGACGAGGTCTTCCGGATCACCGGCGCCCGTCAGGGACTGGCGGACGACGTGCGTGGCCGGCAGCGGCGTTATGTCATCTCGATGTCGGTGCGGACCGTCGCGGTGATCGCGGCGGCGTCGTTGTGGAACGTCCAGCGGCAGGTGGCGATCGTCGCGCTGGTCCTGGGGGCGGTGCTGCCGTACGTCGCGGTGGTGATCGCCAACGCGGGCCGGGAGACCGCTCCCCCGCAGCCGCGGAGCTTCGTCCCGCCACCGGCCGAGCGCCCGGTGCTGGCGTCGGGGCGCCCCGCGGAAGAGGCGGAAGACGCCGGGGAACGGGCAGAAGCGGAACCCGCGGCGGAACCGGTCGCGGAGGACGACCGGGTGGACCGGGACCCCCGGCGGGAACACGAGTACGAACAGAACTGAGCCACGGCCGGCCTGCCACCGGCGCGTCACCCGCCCGGTACCGGCGCTCCGTCGACCTGCCGCCGGTCCGCGCAGCTCAAGAAAAGCTCAGATCAATCATGTGGTTTCCGTGCACTCCACCCCGGTCCCCGTGACATACTTCGTAGGCGCTCCGCATCCCCCGTCGGAGCGACGGACCGACGCCGGGCAGCTCCCCCCGTGGCTGCCCGGCGTCGCCTTTGTCCGGGTAGTTCGGGCCTTCGTTTGGACGTGTTGTGAGCGACGAGACCACCCCCATCTGTTCCGCCAAGGGTTGCCGTACGGCTGCGGTGTGGGTGCTGGCGTGGAACAACCCGAAGCTGCACACCCCCGAGCGTCGCAAGACCTGGCTGGCCTGTGACGACCACCGCGAGCACCTGTCGCAGTTCCTGGGCGTACGGGGCTTCCTGAAGGACGTCGTCACGCTGGCCGAGTGGGAGTCCCGCCCCTCCGGGGAGTGACCGGGCCGGCCGGTCAGCCGCCGATCGCCGACATCGGGCGCTCGGGCTGGAGGAAGCTCGGGTCGTCCAGCCCGGAGCCGGCCTTCTTCCCCCACATCGCGAGCCGCCATATGCGGGCGATCTCCTCGTCCGGCGCGTCCGACCGCAGGGCCGCCCGCAGGTCCGTCTCCTCCTGGGCGAACAGGCAGGTGCGCACCTGGCCGTCGGCCGTGAGCCGGGTCCGGTCGCAGGCCCGGCAGAACGGCCGGGTGACAGAGGCGATGACGCCCACCCGGTGCGGTCCGCCGTCGACGATCCAGCGCTCGGCGGGTGCCGAGCCGCGCGCCTCGTCGGGCTCGGGGTCGAGGGTGAAGCGCGTGCGGAGCGACTCCAGGATGTCACCGGCGGTGATCATGCCGTCGCGCTTCCAGCCGTGCTGGGCGTCCAGCGGCATCTGCTCGATGAAGCGCAGCTCGTAGTCGTTCTCCACCGCCCAGGCGAGCAGGTCGGGGGCCTCGTCGTCGTTGAGGCCGGGCATCAGGACGGAGTTGACCTTGACCGGCGTGAGCTTGGCGTCCCGGGCGGCCTGGAGGCCCTCCAGAACGTCCTTGTGGCGATCCCGGCGGGTCAGGGTCTTGAAGACGTCGGGGCGCAGGGTGTCCAGGGAGACGTTGACCCGGTCCAGGCCGGCGGCCTTGAGGGCGGTCGCGGTGCGCTTGAGGCCGATGCCGTTGGTGGTGAGCGACATCCGGGGGCGGGGCTCCAGGGCCGCGCAGCGCTCGACGATGCCGACGAGGCCGGGGCGCAGGAGGGGCTCGCCGCCGGTGAAGCGGACCTCCCTGATGCCGAGGTCGGTGACGGCGACGCGGATCAGCCGGACGATCTCGTCGTCCGTGAGGAGGTCGGGCTTGGCGAGCCACTGCAGCCCCTCTTCGGGCATGCAGTAGGTGCACCGCAGATTGCACCGGTCGGTGAGCGAGACGCGCAGGTCGGTGGCCACTCGGCCGTATGTGTCGATGAGCACGGTGGGCGCCCTCCCCCGGTTACCAGGTTGCGTATACCAAGGAGCCTACGGGACGCCGCCGACAACGACACGGGCCATTGTCCACAGGAGCGGCACGGCCGCGTCGTAGGGATCTACGACGATCCCCACGGCGCGGCCGCGTACCGTCGCCCGGGGTGTGCGGGTCAGTGCGCTCCGACGCCGGTGAGGGACTTGACCTCCAACTCGGCGTACTTGCCCCGGTCCGGCTCCTCCTTGGACAGCAGGGAGCCGAGCCAGCCGAGCAGGAAGCCCAGCGGGATGGAGATGAGGCCCGGGTTCTCCAGCGGGAACCAGGCGAAGTCGGCGTCCGGGAACATGGAGCTGGGCTTGCCGGAGACGACCGGTGAGAACAGCACCAGTGCCACGGATGCGGTCAGGCCGCCGTAGATGGACCACAGGGCGCCCTGGGTGGTGAACCTCTTCCAGAACAGGCTGTAGAGGATCGTCGGCAGGTTCGCCGACGCGGCGACCGCGAAGGCGAGGGCGACCAGGCCGGCCACGTTCAGGTCGCGGGCCATCGCCCCGAGCGCGATGGAGACGACGCCGATGAGGACCGTCGCCCAGCGGGCGGCGCGCACCTCCTCCTTCTCGGTGGCCCGGCCCCGGCGGATCACGTTGGCGTAGATGTCGTGCGCGAAGGACGAGGACGAGGCCAGGGTGAGGCCGGCGACGACGGCGAGGATGGTGGCGAAGGCGACCGCTGAGATCACGGCGAGCAGGATCGCGCCGCCGGTGGAGCCGCCACCGCCGCCGATCTCCAGCGCGGCCAGCGGCGCGGCGGTGTTGCCCGCCTTGTTGGAGGCGATGATGTCGGCGGGCTCGAGCAGGGCGGCGGCACCGAAGCCCAGCACGATGGTCATCAGGTAGAAGGCGCCGATGATGCCGATGGCCCAGTTGACGGACTTGCGGGCGGCCTTGGCGGTCGGAACCGTGTAGAAGCGGATCAGGATGTGCGGCAGGCCGGCGGTGCCGAGCACCAGCGCGATGCCGAGCGAGATGAAGTCGAGCTTCGAGGTGCCGGTGGCGCCGTACTTGAGGCCCGGTTCGAGGAAGGCCGAGCCCTTGCCGCTGTTGGCGGCGGCGGTGCCGAGCAGGTCGGAGAGGTTGAAGCCGAACTTCAGCAGGATCAGGAAGGTGATGAGCAGGGTGCCGGCGATGAGCAGGACGGCCTTGACCATCTGCACCCAGGTGGTGCCCTTCATGCCGCCGATCGTCACGTACACGATCATCAGTACGCCGACGAGGGCGACGATCGCGACCTTGCCGCCGTCCGAGGTGATGCCGAGCAGCAGCGAGACGAGGACGCCCGCGCCGGCCATCTGGGCGAGCAGGTAGAAGATCGAGACGACGATGGTGGACGTGCCGGCGGCGGTGCGGACGGGGCGCTGGCGCATCCGGTAGGCGAGGACGTCACCCATGGTGTACCGGCCGGAGTTGCGCAGCGGCTCGGCGACCAGGAGCAGCGCGACCAGCCAGGCCACCAGGAAGCCGATGGAGTAGAGGAAGCCGTCGTAGCCGAAGAGGGCGATGGCGCCCGCGATGCCGAGGAACGACGCGGCGGACATGTAGTCGCCGGAGATCGCCAGCCCGTTCTGGAAGCCGGTGAACTGGCGGCCGCCCGCGTAGAAGTCGGAGGCGTTCCTGGTCTGGCGGCCGGCCCAGACGGTGATGCAGAGCGTGGCGACGACGAAGAGGCCGAAGAGGGTGATGATCAGCGGCCGGTGCTCCGAGGCGTCGGACGCGGCGGCCAGCAGGGCGGTTCCGGTGGTGGTGCTGCTCATGCGTCGGCCTCCATGCCGGATGCCATGCGGGCCTCCATGCGGGATTTGATGAGCTCGGCCTTGGGGTCGAGCTTCCCGGCGGCGTGCCGGGAGTAGAACCAGGCGATGAGGAAGGTGGTCAGGAACTGGCCGAGGCCGAGGACCAGCGCGACGTTGACGTTGCCGAACAGCTTGGTGCCCATGAAGCCGCCCGCGTAGTTGGACAGCAGGACGTACAGCAGGTACCAGGCGATGAAGGCGATGGTCAGGGGGAAGGCGAAGGAGCGGTGGGCACGGCGCAGTTCGCCGAATTCCGCGCTCTCCTGCACCTCGACGAACGACTCTGTCGTGGGCTGGGCGGGACTGGTGTCCGGACCGCCCTCGGGCGGCGGTGCATCGGTGACCACGGGAACTCCTCGTGACGCTGGTGCGCTGGGCATGGACAAGAACCTCGGGGTGGGAGGCCGGTACTCGCTCGTGCTCTCCTCTGTCAACGGCACGGAGGCCACGGCGACGCGGTTCACCTGGGGCCTTTTTCTTCCCCGAAGTCATTGATGGGCCGGGATGATCGGCGATAGCTTCGCTCGTCATGCACCCGTCCACACACAACCGGTGTGTGGACGGATCTCAGGATGATGTGGAGAACCCATGGCTCATCTGCGATCCGGACGCGCGCGAATACTCGCGCTGCCCGCCGGCCTGGCGCTCACGGCCTCGCTCGGTCTGCTTCCGGCCGCCGCCTCGGCCGCCCCGCTGGACGAGACCCCGGCCGCCGGGTCCGCCGCCGTGACGGACGGCCCGAAGATGTCGTACGTGGTCAATGTGACGGGTGGTCACTCCACCGCCAAGGCGGTGAAGCGGGCGATAGCCGCGGCGGGCGGCACCGTCGTGATCTCGTACGACCAGATCGGCGTCATCGTCGTCCACTCGCAGAACCCGGACTTCGCCAGGACGATCCGCGGGGTGCGCGGTGTGAAGTCGGCGGGAGCCACCAGGACCGCGCCGCTCGCCGCCCAGTCCACCACCGACATCGGCGCGGAGCAGCCCCTGTCCGCCGCGGAGGCGCGGGCGGCGGCCGACCGGGCGGACGCCGGCCAGGACCCGTTCGAGCCCCTGCAGTGGGACCTGCCGGCCATCAAGGCGGACAAGGCCCACGAGAAGTCCCTCGGCAGCAAGAAGGTCACCGTCGCCGTCCTGGACACGGGCGTCGACGACACCCACCCGGACCTGGCGCCCAACTTCGACCGCGCCGCGTCCGCGAACTGCGTGACCGGGGCGCCGGACACCACCGACGGTTCCTGGCGGCCGGGCCCCACGGAGAGCGACCACGGTACGCACGTGGCCGGCACCATCGCCGCCGCGAAGAACGGCGTCGGGGTCACCGGTGTCGCCCCCGGCGTGAAGGTCTCCGGCATCAAGGTGTCCAACCCCGACGGGTTCTTCTACACCGAGTCCGTGGTCTGCGGCTTCGTCTGGGCGGCCGAGCACGGCGTCGAGGTGACGAACAACAGCTACTACGTCGACCCGTGGCTGTACACCTGCAAGAACGACCTCGACCAGGGCGCCCTGGTGGAGGCGCTGCAGCGGGCCACGCGGTACGCGGAGCGCAAGGGCGCGGTCAACGTCGCGGCGGCGGGCAACGCCCGTACGGACCTGGCGGCGGACGAGATCGTCGACAAGACCAGCCCGAACGACACCACCCCGGTGGAGCGGGTCGTCGACCCCGAGGTGTGCCCGGACGTCCCGACCATGCTCGACGGTGTGGTGACGGTCTCCGCCACGGGCGCGAAGGGCCTGAAGTCCTCGTACTCGAACTACGGTCTCGGCGTGGTGGACATCGCCGCCCCGGGCGGTGACTCGACGGCGTACCAGCCGCCGGAGGCCCCGGCCACCAACGGGCTGATCCTGTCGACGCTGCCGGGCGGCAAGTACGGCTACAAGGCCGGTACGTCGATGGCGTCGCCGCACGTGGCCGGCGTGGCCGCGCTGATCAAGTCGACGCGCCCGCACGCGTCGCCGGCCGAGGTGAAGGCGCTGCTGTACAAGCAGGCCGACGACACCGCGTGCACCGACCCGTACGACATCAACGGCGACGGCACGGTCGACGCGGTGTGCGAGGGCGGCAAGCGCGACAACGGCTTCTACGGCAAGGGCCTGACCGACGCCCTGGACGCGGTCCGGCGCTGACGGACCGGTGCTCTCCGGCCCCGGGCGCGGCGTGTTCGCCGCGTCCGGGGCCGCTGTCGTGCGGGGTCTTCCCGCCTGCTGGCACTGAGTGCCATAGTGCCGGTATGAACAGTGACTTTTCCGCCGGTACGTCTGCGGCGTGGGCGGCACTCGGTGCCGATCCGGCTCTGCTGGAGCGGGTTTCCCACGGCGGCCCCCCGGGCGGTTGGCCCGCGAGGCTGCCCGTCATGGAGCTGGCGCGCGCGACCGTCGCGGTCTGCTCCCTCGCCGCCGCCGAGCTGGCCGCCGTCCGCGCCGGACGCCCGGTGCCGGCGGTGCGCGTCGACGACGGGGCGGTGGCCACGGCGTTCCTCAGCGACCGGCTGGTCCGGGTCGACGGGCGGGCCGGGACGACGTTCGCCCCGCTGTCGCGGTTCTGGCGGGCGGCGGACGGCTGGGTGCGCACGCACGCCAACTACCCGCACCACCGCGAGCGGCTCCTCCTCGCGCTCGGGCTGCCGGACGACGCCGGGGCGGACGCGGTCGCCGGCGCGATCGCGGAGCGGCGCGCCGTGGAGGTGGAGGACGCCGTGTACGCGGCGGGCGGTCTGGCCGTCGCGGTGCGCGGAGTGGCGCGGTGGGCCGCGCACGAGCAGGGCGCCCTGGTGGCCACCCGGCCGTTGCTGACGCTGGAGCGCACGGACGACGCCCCGGAGGCGGTGCCCACGCGCGCGCGGAGCCGGATCACCGGTACGCCGCTCCTGCCGTGCGAGGGGCTGCGCGTGCTGGACCTCACGCGGGTGCTGGCGGGGCCGGTCGCCACGCGGACGCTGGCGCTGCTGGGCGCGGACGTCCTGCGGATCGACGCGCCGCACCTGCCCGAGAGCCAGGAGGCGCACAACGACACCGGGATGGGCAAGCGTTCGACGACCCTGGACCTGGGGCGCGGCGCGGACCACCGCGTGTTCGAGGAGTTGCTCGCGGGCGCCGACGTGGTGGTCACCGGCTACCGGCCGGGCGCGCTGGACCGGTTCGGGCTCTCCGCCGAGGCGCTGGCCGAGCGCCGCCCCGGCCTGGTCGTCGCCCAGCTGTCGGCGTGGGGCCGGTACGGGCCGTGGCAGGAACGGCGCGGCTTCGACAGCCTGGTCCAGGCGGCGACCGGCATCGCCGTGCTGGAGGGCTCCGACGCCGAGCCCGGCGCGCTGCCCGCCCAGGCCCTCGACCACGGCACCGGCTATCTGCTGGCCGCCGCCGTGCTGCGGGCGCTGACCGGCCGGTACGGCCCGGACGGCGGCGGGACGTGGCTCGCCCGGCTCGCCCTGACGCAGACCGCGCACTGGCTGGTGCACGGCCTCGCCGGAGCCCCGGCGCCGGGCGGCGGCCACGACCCGGAGCGCTGGACGACCACGACGGACAGCGCCATGGGCCGGCTGCTCCACGCGCTGCCCCCGCTCTCGTACGAAGGGGGCCCGTCGAACTGGGCCCGCCCGCCCGGCCTGTGGGGCACGGACCCCGCCCGGTGGGTCTCGGCCTGAACCGGACGGCGACGGCCTGAACCGTACGGCTCCGGCCGCGTCCGCCCGGCCGGCGTCGTACGATCCCGGTCGGGCCGTCTCGGGGGGAGCAACGACGTTGCAGGGCATGGAACTTGTGGTCACCCGCCTGGCGGGCACGGTGCTCGGCGCCGTGGCGAAGTCGCTCGTCGCCCCCCGGACGGGCGCGGGTCTCGTCGACGGCCCGCTGCGCCCGCTGCCGCGCCCGCCGAAGCCGGACCGGCTGGCGAGGGTCCTGGCCGGCCGTCTAGCCGAGTCGTACGGCTCCCTGCCGGAGAACGAGCGGCTGGCCGCCGTCGACGCCGTACGGGACAGCTTCGCCGCGGCGGGCGAGATCGGCGCGGACCGTCTCTTCGCGGTGGACCTGGACCCGGCGCGGCTGAGCGCGGAGCTGCGCTCGGCGGCGGCCGTCCGGGGGCTGGCCCCGCGGGCCGCGGACCTGTACGGGGAGCTCCTCGCCCTGTGCTGCGCGCACGTCGTGGACCAGCTCACGGCGCACCCGTCCTTCCCCGCGCGGGCGGCCGTGGAACAGACCCGCGCGGCCGGCCGCACCCACGCCCTGGTGGAGGACCTGGCGGCGGGCCGTCGCCGCCCGGACGCGGTGGCGCTGGAGTTCGAACAGCGGTACGCGGACTACGTGGTGGCGACGCACGGCCGGCTGGAGCTGTTCGGGCTGACGCTGGGGCGGTCGACGGGCGAGTGGCCGCTGGACACGGCCTACATCAGCCTGGCGGTGAGCGGTGAGGGCGTCCGCCACGAGGGCTTCGGCCCGCCCGGCACGGGACAGGTCGCCCTCACGGCGGAGCAGGCGCTCGCCGACGCCGACCGGATCCTGCTGCGCGGACCGGCGGGTTCCGGCAAGAGCACCCTGGTGCAGTGGCTGGCGGTGAACGCCGCGCACCGGCGCTTCGGCCGCGACCTCGACGACTGGAACCGGTGCGTCCCCTTCGTCCTGCGGCTGCGCACCTTCTCGCCCTCCGGCGCGCTGCCCGGCCCGGGGGACTTCCTGCGGGCGGCGGGGGTGCCCCTGCACGGCGCGGCGCCGGCCGGGTGGGTGGAGCAGCTGATGGCAGACGGCAGGGCGCTGGTCCTCGTGGACGGGGTGGACGAGGTGCCGGCGCGGCTGCGCAAGCGGACCCAGGAGTGGCTCAGGAGCCTGATCGCGGCCTTCCCGCACGCCCGGTACGTGGTGACGACGCGGCCGTCCGCGGTACCGGAGGACTGGCTGGCCCACCACGGTTTCGCCACCCACTCACTGCTCCCGATGGAACGGGACGACATCCGGGCGTTCATCGAGCACTGGCACGAGGCCGCGCGCCAGGAGTGCGCCGCACCGGCCGAGCGGAGCCGGCTCGACACCTACGAGAGGTCGCTGCTCCACGCGGTGGGCACCCGGCGGGCCCTGGGCCGGCTGGCCACGAACCCGCTGATGTGCTCGCTGCTGTGCGCGCTCAACCGGGACCGCCGGATGCAGCTCCCCCGAGCGCGCAAGGAACTGTACGACGCCGCCCTGGACATGCTGCTGGTGCGCCGGGACACCGAGCGCGAGGTCGTCGGGGTGGAGGGCGTCGACCTCACCCGCGAGGAGCAGATGGCACTGCTCCAGCGGTTCGCGTACTGGCTCATCCGCAACGGGCAGGCGGAGGCGGACCGGGCGGACGCGGTGGGGATGGTGGCGCAGTGGCTGGGCGCCATGCCGCAGGTGGAGGGCACGGCGGAGCAGGTGTTCTCGCACCTGCTGATCAGGAGCGGGCTGCTGCGCGAGCCGCGGCCGGGTGCCGTCGACTTCGTCCACCGGACGTTCCAGGACTATCTGGGCGCCAAGGCCGCCGTGGAGTCGCGGGACTTCGGCGTGCTGGTGCGGCACGCGCACGACGACCAGTGGGACGACGTCGTGCAGATGGCGGTCGGGCACGCGCGCGTGGACGAGCGGGCCCGGCTGCTGACGGACCTGCTGCGCAGGGCGGACAACGAGCCGTGCCACCGCCACCGGCTGGTGCTGCTGGCGGCGGCGTGCCTGGAGCACGCCCCGGAGCTGGACCCGGGGGTGCGGAGCGCGGTCCAGGAGCGGACGCAGGGCCTGTTGCCGCCGCGCGGCCAGAGCGACGCCGAGGAGCTGGCGAAGGTCGGCGAGCTGGTGCTGGAACTGCTGCCGGGCCCGGAGGAGGGGCTCGACGAGTCCGGCGCGGCGGCGGTGGTGCGGACGGCCGCGCTGATCAAGGGGGACGCCGCGTTCGGGGTCGTCGCCCGGTTCCGGCACGACACGCGTCCGCCCGTCGCGTTCCAGCTGTCGCAGGCGTGGGGCTCGTTCGAGACGGAGACGTATCTGCGGGAGGTCCTGGCCGGGCGCACCTGGGAGGAGGACCACCTGCACGTGAAGACGGCGGAGCAGTTCCAGGCGCTGCGCCGCGTCCCGCACGTCCGCGCCGTCCACATGGAGGGCGACCACCCCGACCTGACGCCGCTGCACGTCCTGGACGACCTGCGGCGGCTCTTCGTGTACGAGAACGCCGCTCTCGGCGACCTCTCCCCGCTCGCGCGCTTCCCCGGCCTCCGGAGCGTCGGCCTGAGCCGGTGTTCGTCGCTGACCGACCTCTCGCCGCTGGCGGGGCCGGGCCTGGAGTGGCTGTCGCTGTACGAGGTGCATTCCGGCGTCCGCGTCGAGCCGCTGGGTGACATGCCGAACCTGAGGATGCTGCACCTGGGCCACGCCCTCCTCGTCGAGAGCCTGGACGAACTGCCCGTCGGACCGCAGCTCACCAGCCTCACGCTCCAGCGCCAGGTGCGGTACGTCGCACTCGACGGGATCGAACGGTGGCCGTCCCTCACCTCGCTCGCGCTCTCCAGCCCGACCCAGTTGCGGCAGTTGACCCGCATGGCGTCGCCGCCCCGGCTGACCTCCCTGACGCTCAACGAGCTCGCGCCTCTGGACCTGGGGGCGCTCACGGGGCTCGCCACGCTGGAGAAGCTCTTCCTCTGGCGCTGCGCCTTCGCCGGCGGACTCACCCCGCTGCGCGACCTCGCCGGGTTGACCGAACTGGAGCTGTGGCAGTGCGAGACCGGCGACGGCCCGGTGGACCTCGGCCCGCTGGCCGGCCGGGAGGGCCTTACGGTCACCGTCACCGACGACATGCCCTTCACCGGCGGCGAGCGGTTCGGCGACGGGCGCCTCGTCGTGCGCCGGGCACAGAGCTGAACGACCGGGTCAACTGCCGGGCCGGGCAAGGGATCAGGGGTGCGAGGCGTCCACCCGGGGAGCGTATGGGACAAGCCCGGCGACGGCGTTGTCAGTGGCGGCCTCTATTCTCAGTGACCATGCTCGACGACCGTACGACAGCAGCACCGTGGCCGACCGCCTACCCGACACAGGGGTACGCGGTCGTCGACGTGGAGACCACCGGCCTCGCCCGCGACGACCGGATAGTGTCCGCCGCCGTCTACCGGCTCGACGCGCAGGGCGATGTGGAGGACCACTGGTACACGCTGGTCAATCCGGAGCGCGACCCCGGCCCGGTGTGGATCCACGGCCTGACGAGCGACGTACTGGAAGGGGCGCCGCTCTTCGGGGACATCGCGGCGGAGTTCTCCGCGCGGCTCGACGGCCGGGTACTGGTGGCGCACAACGCCATGTTCGACTGGTCGATGATCGCCCGCGAGTACGCGCGTGCCGACCGGACGGCGCCGGTGCGGCAGCGGCTGTGCACCATCGCGCTCTCCAAGGAACTGGGCCTCCCGCTGGCCAACTTCAAGCTGGAGACGCTGGCCACGCACTTCGGCGTCGTGCAGCGCCGGGCGCACAACGCGCTGGACGACGCGCGCGTGCTGGCCGAGGCGTTCCGCCCGAGCCTGCACGCGGCGGCGGAGCGGGGCGTACGGCTGCCGTTGCTGGAGTGCCGTCCGCTCACCGAATGGGCCTCCTCCCCCGCCGCGTCGACCGTGCCGCGCATCGGGCGGCAGGCTTCGTACCACGGGAACAGCTGGCGGCCGTCGCGGAAGCGTCCGGCCTGCCCGTACCCCAACCCCGGGCGCTATGAAGCGGACAAACCACTCAAGCAGGGCATGCGGGTGGCGTTCTCGGGTGACACCTCCATCGACCGCGAGCTGCTGGAGGACCGGGCGGTCGAGGCGGGCCTCCACGTGGCGACCAGCGTCTCCCGGCTCACCAGCCTGCTGGTCACCAACGATCCGGACGCGGCCACCTCCAAGACGGTCAAGGCCAAGTCGTTCGGCACGCCGATCGTGGACGAGGCGGCGTTCACCCAGTTGCTCGGTGACGTGGCCCCGGCGGACGAGTAGGCAGACGGGTGACCCGCCTGGCGTTGCGCCACCCCTTGTGGAGCGCCGGACCGCACCCTGTGGCGCATGGCACGTTGTGAGGTCTGCGGAAACGATTACGGCATGTCCTTCGAGGTGCACGCGCAAGGCGCCGTGCACGTCTTCGACTGCTTCGCCTGCGCCATCCACCGTATGGCGCCCATCTGCGAGCACTGCCGGGTCCAGATCATCGGCCAGGGCGTCGAAGCCGAGGGCCAGTGGTTCTGCGGGGCGCACTGCGCCCGCGCGGAGAAGGGGAGGGTGGGCATCGTCGACAAGGTGTGAGCCGTCCCGGCGCCGCCCGGTGCTCAGGGGCGGCACACGGCTCCCGGCCGGGAACGCTTCCCTTCCGCGGCCGGGACCGCGCGGGGCGGCCCGCGCCACACGGTCCGTCCCATGCCGGCCGGCCCTCGTCGCACACCGGCCCGCGCCGGCCGGACGGGACCCCCTCTCCGGGGAGCGGACACGAGCGGGTACGGTCGAAGCCGTGTACCGCTTCCTGTTGTCCCGGCAGTGGGTGATCCTCACCCTCATCGCCCTCGTTCTCATCCCCGTGATGATCGAGCTGGGCTTCTGGCAGTTCCACCGGCACGAGCACCGGGTCGCCCAGAACCAGCTGATCGAGGACAACCTGAAGGCGAAGCCCGTCCCCGTGACGGAGCTCACTTCCCCCGGTCGCACCGTCCCCCGCTCCGACTACTGGCGACGTGTCACCGCCACCGGCACCTTCGACACGGCGCACGAGGTCGTCGTACGCCGCCGGACCAACGCCGACGAACGGATCGGCGTCCTCGTCCTGTCCCCCCTCGTCCTCGAGGACGGCCGCGCGGTCCTCGTCAACCGGGGCTGGATCCCGGCGGCCGCCGACCAGACGTCGTACCCCGAGGTGCCGCCCGCCCCCGAGGGCGAGGTGACCGTCACCGGGCGGCTCAAGGCGGACGAGACGACCGGCGCCAGCGGCATCAAGGACCTCAGCGGGCTGCCGCCCCGCCAGGTCATGCTGATCAACAGCGAGCGGCAGGCGGAGAGCCTCGGCCGCGAGGTGCTCGGCGGCTACCTGGAGCAGACCGCCCCGGTCCCGGCCGGGGGCGCGCCGGAGCTGATCCCGGAGCCCGACCACGACTCCATCGGCCCGCACATGGCGTACGCGGTGCAGTGGTGGCTGTTCGCGGCGGGCGTGCCGGTCGGCTGGGTGGTGCTGGTACGCCGGGAGAAGCGCGACCGCGAGGCGGCGGCCGGCGCCGCGACCGGCGACGACGAGCGGGAACCGGCCGCACCCGCGCCCGCTTAGCGGTCGGCCCGGGCGGGAAGACGCCTGAGCGTGACGCAACGCATCGAGGACTACGCCCTCATCGGGGACCTGCAGACGGCGGCGCTGGTCGGCAAGAACGGTTCGATCGACTGGCTGTGCCTGCCGCGCTTCGACTCGGCGGCCTGTTTCGCCGCACTGCTCGGCGACGAGGAGAACGGCCACTGGCGCATCGCCCCGAAGGACGGACACACCTGCACCAGCCGCCGCTACGTCGGGGACTCCCTCGTCCTGGAGTCCGTCTGGGAGACCCGTACCGGCACGGTGAAGGTGCTGGACTTCATGCCGCAGCGCGACGAGGCGCCCGACGTCGTACGCGTCGTGGAGGGGGTCAGCGGCACGGTCGAGATGGCGTCGGTGCTGCGCCTGCGCTTCGACTACGGGTCCGTGGTGCCGTGGGTGCGCCGGATGGACGGCCACCGGGTGGCGATCGCCGGTCCCGACTCGATATGGCTGCGCAGCGATCCGGAGGTCAAGACCTGGGGTCAGCAGTTCAGCACGTGCTCCTCGTTCACGGTCGGCGCGGGCGAGAAGGTGGCGTTCGTCCTGACCTGGCACCCGTCGCACCGGCCGCGTCCGCCGCTGGTCGACCCGTTCGAGGCGCTGGAGCACACGCTCGAGGACTGGCGGTCCTGGGCGGCGCAGTGCACGTACGAGGGACCGCACCGCGAGGCCGTGATGCGTTCGCTCATCACCCTCAAGGCGCTGACGTACGGCCCCACGGGCGGGATCGTCGCCGCGCCGACGACCTCGCTGCCGGAGGACATCGGGGGCGTGCGCAACTGGGACTACCGCTTCTGCTGGCTGCGCGACGCGACGCTGACCCTGGGCGCGCTGCTGGCGGCCGGCTACCTCGAAGAGGCGGCGGCGTGGCGCGACTGGCTGCTGCGGGCGGTGGCCGGTGACCCGGCGGACCTCCAGATCATGTACGGCGTCGCCGGTGAGCGCCGGCTGCCGGAGACGGAGCTGCCGTGGCTGCGCGGGTACGCCGGGTCGGCGCCGGTCCGGACCGGCAACGCGGCAGTGCGGCAGTTGCAGCTCGATGTGTACGGGGAGGTCATCGACTCCCTGTACCTGGCGCGTGAGGCGGGGCTCGCGTCGCAGTCGCACGCGTGGAAACTCCAGCTGAGCCTGCTGGGGTTCCTGGAGTCGACCTGGCGGCAGCCCGACGAGGGGCTGTGGGAGGTGCGGGGGCCGCGCCGCCACTTCGTGCACTCCAAGGTGATGGCCTGGGTCGCCGCCGACCGCGCGGTGCGCACCCTGGAGCGGGACCCGAAGCTGAGCGGCGACGTGGACCGCTGGCGGGCGATGCGCGACGAGGTGCACCGGGACGTGTGCGAGAAGGGGTACGACCCGGAACGGAACACCTTCACGCAGTCCTACGGCTCCCGGGAGCTGGACGCGGCCACGCTGCTGATCCCCCGGGTCGGCTTCCTGCCGCCGGACGACCCGCGCGTGGTCGGCACGGTGGACGCGGTGTACGCGGAGCTGAACCACAACGGGCTCATCCGGCGGTACACCACCGAGGGCGTGCCGGTCGACGGGCTGCCGGGTGACGAGGGGACGTTCCTCGTCTGCTCCTTCTGGATGGCGGACGCGCTGCGCATGACCGGCCGCACCAAGGAGGCCCGCGAGCTGTTCGAACGGCTCCTGGCGCTGCGCAACGACGTCGGGCTGCTGGCCGAGGAGTACGACGCCTCCGCGCGGCGGCAGCTGGGCAACTTCCCCCAGGCGTTCAGCCACATCGGTCTGGTGGGAACGGCCCTCGCGCTGGCGCGGGAGGAGACGGCAGGATAGGCCCATGGATCTTGGACTGAAGGACCGTGTGTACGTCGTGACCGGCGCCTCCCGCGGCCTGGGCAACGCCTCGGCGCGCGCCCTGGTGGCGGAGGGCGCGAAGGTCGTGCTCTCGTCGCGCGACGAGAAGGCGGTGACCGCGGCCGCCGCCGAGCTGGGTCCCGGCGCCGTGGGCGTGGCGGCGGACAACGCCGACCCGGCGACCCCCGAGCGCCTGATCGCCGCCGCCCGGGCGCACTTCGGGCGCTTCGACGGCGTCCTCGTCAGCGTGGGCGGCCCGGCCCCCGGCTGGGCGGCGGACAACACGGACGAGCAGTGGCAGGCGGCGTTCGACTCGGTGTATCTGGGCGCGGTGCGGATGGCGCGGGCGGCGGCCGCCGCGCTGCCGGAGGGCGGGGTGATCGGGTTCGTGCTGTCCGGCTCGGTGCACGAGCCGATCCCGGGGCTGACCATCTCCAACGGGCTGCGCCCGGGTCTCGCGGGCTTCGCCAAGTCGCTCGCGGGCGACCTGGGGCCGAGCGGCATCCGGGTGGTCGGCCTGCTGCCGGGCCGTATCGACACCGACCGGGTGCGCGAGCTGGACGCCCTGTCCGGGGACCCCTCGGCGGCCCGCGCCGCGTCCGAGTCGCGGGTGCCGCTGCGCCGCTACGGCACTCCGGAGGAGTTCGGCAACGCCGCCGCGTTCCTCCTCTCGCCGGCGGCCTCGTACCTGACGGGCGTGATGCTCCCCGTCGACGGCGGCGCCCGGCACGGCTTCTGACCCGACGGCCGGGCGCCGAACAGTTCGGCGCCCGGCACGGCTTCTGACCCGACGGCCGGGCGCCGAACGCCGCGGCGCCGGGCCGGCCCGGGAGCCGGCCGGCCTCGCGGTCGGCCGTCCTCGTGACCGGGGACTCGATGGGGCGCCCGGCCACCGGGCGGCGGTCCGGGGGATGTCAGGAGACGCGGCGGGCGGAGTGTTTCGCGGCGCGCAGCTGGGCTTCCGCGGGGAGCCGCTGGAGGCCCGCCGATTCGCGGGCGTGCCGCAGCGCGCCGTCCCGGAGGAGCGACAGGGCCTCGTCCGGCGACACATGGGGCTCCAGCAGCAGCGACACCCGCGCCGAGGGCGCCGTACGCCGGCCGGTGAGCCGGACGCGGGCGCGCGTCACACCGTCCAGGGCCTCCGCCTCCGCCTCGGCGACGCCCTCCAGCGCCCGGCCCCGCAGGACCGCGCTCTCCCCGTCCCGACTGTCGATCAGCACCTCCGCGAGCCGGTGCCGCCGCAGTTGGGCCACCAGCCACCACAGCGCGAGAAGCACCAGCACCGCGAGCACGGCGACCACGACCGGCCGTCCCCACCTCGTACGCGCCGAGTCGCTGAGCAGCGGGGTGTCCGATCCGCGCCACGGCCACCAGGACGGCACGCCCAGGTCGAGGCCGGCCGCCAGGGCGGCTCCGCCCGCGCAGATCAGTACCGCTCCGGCCAGGCCCAGCAGGACCCGGTTGACGGTTCTCATCATGCCGCTCACCCCTTCCGGGCCGGTCGGACGACGTGCACGGACAGGTGCGGCGGCCGGGCGAGGCCGAGCTCCCCGACCGCGGCCCGCAGCGCGGTGTCCAGGTCGGCGTGCACCTGGTCGAGTTCGCGGAAGTGGGATACCGCCCGTACCGCGGCCTTGCGGCGTCTCGCCCTTACCCGTACGGACTGCACGCCCGCCACCGCCATCGCCCGGTCGCGCAGCACGACTTCGACCGCCTCCCGCCGCAGCCCGGCGTGCAGCGGCCCGTCGCCGCCCCGCATGGTCAGGACGGAACGCAGCCCGGGGGTGCAGGCCAGCACCAGGAGCCACACTCCCAGCGCGACGGCGACCCCGGCTCCGGCGATCACCGCCACGTCGTCGAGCTGCCGGACGGCCAGGTCGTCCGCGAGGGTGCGGCGCCAGCGCATGCCGGGCCGCCCGGCCCACACGGAGGCGACGTCGTACAGCAGCAGGCCCGCTCCGGCGAGTACCAGCAGCGCGAGCAGGGCGGCCGGGAGGCGGCGCACGGACCAGAAGCGGTGCGGGCCGCCCCGCGCCGGCTCCTCCAGCACCGGTACGGGATCGGCGGGCGCGGCCGGACTCATCGGACCCTCCCGCCGCTGTTGTCGCGGTCCCCGGTGTACGGGGAGTGGAGCCGTTCCACCTGGACCGCCACCTCCTGCACCTCCATGCCCGCCAGGGTCCGCACGCGCCGCACAACCTGGCGGCGTACGGCGGCGCACCGGGCGCCGATGTCACAGGGGTAGCCGAGCTCCAGGCTGATGCGGACGCGCGCGGTGTCCCGGTGCACGACGACCGCCGCGTGCGGCGGGCGGCCGTGGAGGCCGCCACCGGTGCCGCGCGCGCCGCCCTGGTCCGGCCGGCCCTGGTCCTTGCCACCCTCCTCCGTACCGCCTTCGTCCGCCGGTACGCCTTCGAGTGCTTCCCGTGCCGCGTGGGCGGCGATCTTGGCCACCACGCGGTCGGCGATCGTGGTCGCGCCCCGATCCGCCGCCAGGACCCCCGTCACCGCGTCACCTCCGCCGGTCCTCGCGGTCACGGCTCCGGAAGAAGTCGCCGGGTTCCAGGTCCCCGTCCAGGAACCGGCCGGCCACGAAGCCCACCGCCCCCAGGGCGGCCACCAGCAGAAACGCTCCGAAACCGCCGAAATATCCGGCGAAGCCGAGCGCCATTCCGGCCAACAGACCGATCATCGCCATGCTCATCGTGCGCTCCTCAAGCGGCCGGCTACTGGAGCCGGCTCTCCGGCTCTTCTTCCTCGTCCTCGGGCAGCTTCACGTCGCTCACGGCGACGTTCACCTCGACGACCTCCAGACCGGCCATCCGTTCGACCGCCGAGACGACGTTCTCGCGCACCGCGCCGGCGACATCCCGGATCGAGACGCCGTACTCGACGACGATCTCCAGGTCGAGTGCCGTCTGCACCTCGCCGACCTCGGCCTTCACCCCGCGCGTGACGTCGGGTCTGCCGCCGGGGACCCGGTCGCGCACCGCGCCGAAGGTGCGGGAGACGCCACTGCCCATCGCATGGACGCCGACGACGTCACGCGCCGCCAGCCCGGCGATCTTCTCGACGACCCCGTCGGCGATGGTGGTCCGTCCGCGGGACGCAGGCTCGCCGGCGCTTCCGCCCCGCTTGGCCATGGAGGTCTTCCTGGTCTCCTCGGCCGCCGGTTCCTGGACCCGGGCCGCCTTCGCGGCCTGGTCGGCCTGGGTGGACTGCGACGCGTCGGTCATCACCATGTCCCTTCGAGGGGTTTTGCTCTCCTTCGCTCACATTAAGGGTGGTATCCGGATCTCGCGCCGGGGATACGGCAGGCTGGGGGCATGACGACGTCTGACGGATGGGTGGCGACGGTCCGGAGCCGCATCGGCCTGGGCCGGCTGTTCGCACTGGGTGGCCCCGCGGACGGGGCGTGGATCGCGGAGCGCGCCACGGACGCGGTGCTCCGCGGAGCGGCCCGGCACGTGCCGGGGGTGGAGCCGGGCCGGCTGCGGATCGGGCTCGCGGACCCCGGATCGGCGCCCGCGCCCGCGTTCCCGGCCCCGCCGGCCGCGGTACCGCCGGGGCCGCTGCGGATCGAGGCGGACTTCGCCGCCGGGTACGGCGTACCGCTGCCGGACGTGGCGGAGCGGTTGCGCACGGCGCTGGCGGTGGCGGCGCAGCGGCGGCTCGGGCTGACCGTCTCGGAGGTGGACCTGCGGGTGACGGCCCTTCTGGACGCCCCGCCGGATCCGCCGGCCGCCGCCCCGCCGCCGGAGGGAGAGCCCGCCCCGCCGGATCCGCCGGCCGCCGCTCCCCCGCCGGAGGGAGAGCCCGCCCCGCCGGACCCGGCGGACCCCGCGGCTGTCGCGGCCGCCGCCGTCCCCGGGGTGGCCCGGCTGACGGCGGTGCTGGGCCCTCCCGTGCACCGGGCGGCCGACCACCTGCGCGTCGAACTGGCGACGGCCCCGGGCCGCCGGGTGCTGGACGTGGCACGGGCGGTACGCGGGGCCGTCGGCGGCGACCTGCCGGTGACCGTGGTGGTCACCGACGTCGTTCCGGAGGAGCGGGGATAGGTGGCTAGTCGGCCAGACCGGCCAGGTCGCGCAGGCGGCGTGCCTGCGCGGCGCGCTCGGCCGTCCGCTGCTCGTCGTACGTACGCTCCTGGGCGCCGCGCAGCAGCGCCTTGGTCTCGATGACCGCGTCGCGCGGCGCCGCCAGCAGCGCGCCCGCCAGGTCCCGTACCGCGCCGTCGAGGTCGCCGGCGGGCACGACGAGGTTGGCCAGCCCGATGCGCTCGGCCTCGTCGGCGTGGACGAACCGGCCCGTGGCGCAGATCTCCAGCGCGCGGGCGTAGCCGACCGCCGCGACGAGCGGGTGCGTGCCGGTCAGGTCCGGGACGAGGCCCAGACCGGTCTCGCGCATCGCGAACTGCACGTCCTGTGCCACGACCCGGAGGTCGCATGCCAGGGCGAGCTGGAAGCCCGCGCCGATCGCGTGCCCCTGCACGGCCGCGATCGACACGATGTCGTTACGGCGCCACCAGGTGAATGCCTCCTGGTATTCGGTGATGACGGCGTCGAGTCCGGCGTCGGAGCCGCGTGCCAGATCGAGGAACGACGGCTCGCCGTCGAAACCCTCCGGCGTGAACGCCTGCCGGTCGAGTCCGGCGGAGAAGGACCTGCCCTCACCGCGCAGCACCACGACCCGCACGCTGCCGGGCAACGACCGTCCGGCCTCCGTCAACGCCCGCCACAGAGCGGGGGACTGGGCGTTGCGCTTGGCCGGGTTGGTCAGGGTCACCGTGGCAACGGCGTCCTCGACGGTGAGCCGTACACCGTCCTTGTCGAGCACTTCGAGGACTGGGTCGAGCGAGGTCATGGGGCGCCTCCGGGTCCGGTGGAGCAGTGCAGCCATCAAGTGACTGAACAGTAACCACCCGATCGACACTGCGATCGACCGGGTGGCCCTGCCGGAACCGGTGGGCCGGACGAGCCACGCTCGGGATGTCGGGTCGCTGTGGCCGTCAGGCCGAAGCGGCCTTCTTGCCTCGCGTCGCTCCGCCGCGTCCACGCAGCGTGACTCCGGATTCGCTCAGCATCCGGTGGACGAATCCGTAGGATCGGCCCGTCTCCTCGGCCAATGCCCGGATGCTCGCACCGGAGTCGTACTTCTTCTTCAGGTCTGCCGCGAGCTTGTCGCGCGCGGCGCCGGTCACCCGGCTGCCCTTCTTCAGAGTCTCGGCCACCCGTGCCTCCTCATGGGAAGTGCGCTCTGGTCTTCTCATGATCACCCCTCGGGCGCTTCCTGGCCAGCCATTCGACAAGGTCCGTGCCGCGGGGTTTCGCCGCCCGGGGCCCGCCGTCCGGACCGGGATCCCTGACCGGATCGCTTGCCAGGGACGTCGTCCCAGGTCAGCGCGGTGAACGGAAAGGAAAAGCGGCGTGGCTCCGGGACCGGAGGTCCGCTCGGCGCCACGCCGCAGTACGAGACGTACTCACTCAGATGATGGATCACGCGTAAGCCGAATGATCCAGACGGAGACGCTCGGGGCCTCGGTCACGCCCCGGGCGGGCCGTTCCCGGGGGGTCACGCCAGGGCCACGAGGTCCGCGTAGTCCGCGCCCCACAGGTCCTCGACGCCGTCCGGCAGCAGGATGATCCGCTCCGGCTGGAGGGCGTCCACGGCGCCCTCGTCGTGCGTGACGAGGACGACGGCACCCTTGTAGGTGCGCAGGGCGCCGAGGATCTCCTCGCGGCTGGCCGGGTCGAGGTTGTTCGTCGGCTCGTCGAGCAGCAGGACGTTGGCCGAGGAGACGACCAGGGTGGCCAGCGCCAGCCGGGTCTTCTCGCCACCGGAGAGGACGCCCGCCGGCTTGTCGACGTCGTCGCCGGAGAAGAGGAAGGAGCCGAGCGTCTTGCGCACCTCGACCAGGTCGAGGTCGGGCGCGGCGGAGCGCATGTTCTCCAGGACGGTGCGGTCGGGGTCCAGGGTCTCGTGCTCCTGGGCGTAGTAGCCCAGCTTGAGGCCGTGCCCCGGGACGACCTGACCGGTGTCGGGCTTCTCCACCCCGGCGAGCAGCCGCAGCAGCGTCGTCTTGCCCGCGCCGTTGAGGCCGAGGATGACGACCCGCGAGCCCTTGTCGATGGCGAGGTCCACGTCGGTGAAGATCTCCAGCGACCCGTACGACTTGGAGAGTCCCTCCGCGGTGAGCGGGGTCTTCCCGCAGGGCGCGGGCTCGGGGAAGCGGAGCTTGGCGACCTTGTCGGAGGCGCGGACCTCTTCGAGTCCGGACAGCAGTCGCTCGGCGCGGCGGGCCATGTTCTGCGCGGCGACGGTCTTGGTCGCCTTAGCCCGCATCTTGTCGGCCTGCGAGTTCAGGGCCGCGGCCTTCTTCTCGGCGTTGGCGCGCTCGCGCTTGCGGCGCTTCTCGTCGGCCTCGCGCTGCTGCTGGTAGAGCTTCCAGCCCATGTTGTAGATGTCGATCGTCGACCGGTTGGCGTCCAGGTAGAAGACCTTGTTGACGACGGTCTCGACCAGGTCGACGTCGTGGGAGATGACGATGAAGCCGCCCCGGTACGTCTTCAGGTAGTCGCGCAGCCAGACGATCGAGTCGGCGTCGAGGTGGTTGGTCGGCTCGTCCAGGAGCAGGGTGTCGGCGTCCGAGAACAGGATGCGGGCGAGCTCGACGCGGCGGCGCTGGCCGCCGGAGAGGGTGTGCAGCGGCTGGCCGAGGACCCGGTCGGGCAGGCCGAGGGCGGCGGCGATGGTCGCGGCCTCGGCCTCGGCGGCGTACCCGCCCTTGGTGAGGAACTCGGTCTCCTGGCGCTCGTACTGGCGCAGTGCCTTCTCGCGGGTGGCGCCCGAGCCGCCGGCGATGCGCTCCTCGTTCTGCCGCATCTTGCGCAGCAGGGTGTCGAGGCCGCGGGCGGAGAGGATGCGGTCGCGGGCCAGGACGTCGAGGTCGCCGGTGCGGGGGTCCTGCGGGAGGTAGCCGACCTCGCCGGAGCGGGCGATCGTGCCGCCGGCCGGCACGCCCTCGCCGGCGAGGCACTTGGTGAGGGTGGTCTTGCCGGCGCCGTTGCGGCCGACCAGGCCGATGCGGTCGCCCTTGGCGATGCGGAAGGAAGCGGACTCGATGAGGACGCGGGCGCCGGCGCGCAGCTCGACGCCGGAAGCGGTGATCACGGACAGACTCCAGGGCGGTGTGGAAGACGGCGGAAGGACGGCGGGTGCGGAGGCTTCGACGCCGGTCTAATGCACAGGGAGAATGGCCATACGGGCCAGTCTAACGGGCGGCTGCAACTGCTTTTCGGTCACGCCGGAGCCCGGAGCGACCCACTGCCGGGGCGCGGAGGGCGCAGGCCCGGACGGCCGCCGGGGCCGGGCGCATGCACGCCGGCTCCGCCCCCGGGGGCGACACCGTCCGGCACAACACCTTCCGGTGAGCGGGCAGCCGACCGGACTCCGTTGTCGGCGGCGGGTGCCAGACTGGACAACAGCTGAGATCCGGATCACCGTCGCAAGGTCGAAAGGTCGGAAACCCCCAGGTCACGAGGCCGGGGGCGGGCGCCGAATCGGAGAGTGATCAGCATGACGCAGGTACCGAGCATCTATCCGACGATCCTGTACGAGGACGCGAAGGCCGCCATCAGGATGCTGAAGGAAGCGTTCGGTTTCACCGAGGTGAGCGTGTACGAGGGCGAGGACGGCCGCGTCGTCCACTCCGAGCTGGCGCACGGGAACGGCATGGTGATGCTGGGCACCAGGGGCGGGGACGGGGTCTTCGCGAAGGTCATGGCGGGTGCGGGCCCGGTCGGGGTGTACGTGGTGGTGGAGGATCCCGACGCGCATCACGCCCGGGCCGTGGAGCACGGGGTGGAGATCCTCATGCCGCCCACGGACCAGGAGTACGGCTCGCGGGACTACATGGCGCGGGACGCCGAGGGCAACGTCTGGAGCTTCGGGACGTACGCCCCCGGCGCCGCGGTGTAGGGCTCGGTCACGCTCCGCCGGTGTGGACCTGGAAGGCCGCGCGGCGCACCGCCTTGGCGAGGGCCGGGTCGGGGTGTGCCGCGGCCAGGGCGACCAGGACCTGGACGGTGCGGGGGTGGCTCACGGCCCTGACCTCGTCGAGCAGGGCGGGGACGGTGCCCTGGACGGCGGACTCCAGGTGGCGGACCAGGAGGGTGCTCTCGCCGTGGTCGGCGACGGCGGCCGCGGTGTCGACCCAGAGCCAGGTGGCCTCCTCGCGGGTCAGGACGTCGGGCGCTTCGTCGGGGTCGGCGCCTTCGTACTCGGCGAGCCAGAGAAGCGCGTAGGGGCGCAGGCAGACCTCTTCGGCGGCGGCCCGGACCTCGGCCTCCGCCGGTGCGCCGACGACCCGGAGCGCTTCGAAGGCGAGGCCGCGCAGCAGGGCGTCCTCGCCGCGCGCGACGGCGAGCAGCTCGGTGACGGCGCTGCCGACGGGGCGTGCGGCGAGCCAGGCGCGGTACTCGACGCGGGCCGGGCCGGGGGTGAGGCGGGCGCAGCCGCGCAGCATGTCCTCGGCGGACTGCTCGATGTGGCCGGCCGGGCTCTGCGCGGCCACGCAGATCTGCTCCAGTTTCACCCACACGGCCCAGTTCCCGAGCGGGGTGAGGGTGGCCTGGCCGTCGCCGAGGGTCAGCGCGCCGACGGCGGCGAGGCCCTCCAGGGCCCAGTCGAGCAGGCGGGGCAGGGAGCCGGGGTCCGGCCGGGGCTGCGTCCAGGTCTCCGCGGTGGCCACCTCGGGGTTCGCGGAATCCGCGGGCTTCTCGGGGTTCGCGGCGGGAGGCTCCGGGCGGTGGCCGACGGGCACCTCGCAGCGCTCCTCGCGGAGTTCGGCGACGCGCTGGCGGAGCAGGTCGAGCAGGGCCGGGACGAGCACCGGACCGGCGGAGAGCTGGAGGAGGGAGAGCACCTGGGGGACGGCTTCCACGACCTCGGCGACCGACGCGGGGGCGACGTCGCCGGGCGCCGGGTGGACGAGCGACCAGGCGTCGAAGAGGGCGACCCAGCCGCGCAGCACGGCGGAGTCGTCCCGGTCCCAGGCGCGCAGGCGCCAGCCGGGGCGGGCGGTGTCGCCGTGCAGTTCGACGAGTCCGGCGAGCCGGGCGCGGTCCCAGCCGGCGCGTACCTGAGCGGGCGTCAGGCCGAGGGCGGCGGCCGCCCGTTCGGTGGCCGACGTGGCGTGGGGGCCGTGATCGCGGTCGCGCTCGACGGCGGCCCAGCGGGCGATGCGCACCGCGTCGGCGAGCACCGCCCTCGCCTGTCGGGCCAGCTCGGCGGGCGGCGGGGTCCCCTCCGGCGGCCGCGGCACCGGCCGGGTACGCCGGGTCGTCACGGCCCGTCGGGCCGTGGTGAGGGGCCGCGGACGGACGAGTCGGAGTCTGGAATTGCGCGCCAGTTGCTCATCAGGCTTTCGAGACGTCACAGGGGCAGTCTTCCCGCTGACGCCCCGAAAGCCCAAACGGAATCCGATTCGCCGGGTTCGCACCCCGGGCGGGGGCCGTTCACGGGCCGTTCGCCGGTGAGGTGCGGACGACCGGCCGGAGGCCCTGCGGGGATCCGGGCCGGGGCGCGGCGCAGATCCGGTCCGGAGGCTCGGCGGGGGTTTGGGGCCGAGGTCAGATCAGGGAGGTGAGGAAGCGGCGCAGCGCCTCTTCGTAGCGGTGCGGGTCGGCGTTCCACATGGCGGCGTGGGAGGCGTCGCGAACGGTGTGGAGGGTGACCAGGTCGGCGCGGCGGGAGGCGAGCTCGCGGGAGGCCTGCCAGGGGGCGAGGTGGTCGTCGGGGCCGTGGAAGACGAGGGTCGGTACGCGGAGCCCGTCCGGGTCGGCCGCTTCGGCGAGCCGGTCGCCGTGCACGCCGGTACTGCCCTGGGCGGCGCGGACGGCCAGCGGGAGCAGCGGGGCGGGGACGCGGCGGGCGGTGGCGAGGGCCCGCAGCGTGGCCTCCCAGTCCAGGACCGGCGAGTCGAGGACGAGGCCGCTGATCCGGTCGCGCAGGCCGCAGCCGGCGGCGGCGTGCAGGGCCATGGCGGCGCCGGTGGACCAGCCGAGGAGGACGACGCGCTCGGCGCCGTGCCGCACGGCGTGGCGGATCGCGGCGTCGAGATCGCGCCACTCGGAGTCGCCGAGGTGACCGAGGCCGCCGGCGGGGCGGGGCGCTCCGGGGTCGCCGCGGTAGGCGAGGGCGAGTACGGGGAGGCGCATCCGGTGCAGGAACCCCATGAGGTTCATGGGGTGCTCGCGGGTGGTGCCGATGCCGTGGACGGCGATGACCCAGGTGGAGCGGGCGGCGGGCACCAACCAGGCGGGCAGGGGGCCCAGTTCGCCCGGCACCTCCACGTCCTGGTGGGCGAGGCCGAGAGCGCCGGAGGGGGTGCCGATGTGGAGCTGCGGCGTGAACCCGACGTGGCCGCCGACCTCCAGCCGGCCCCCGACGACGCGTTCGAGGCGGCGTACGACGGTGTCGGCGGTGTGCGGCACGTCGTCCAGGACGGGGCCGACGACGGCGTGGACGCCGGGGCCCGCCAGGCCGTAGGTGCCGGGGCGCCGGGAGGCGAGGCAGCGCGTCAGGGCGACCTGGCCCGCGGCGGTGGCGTGCACGGTGAGCCGGGGCTCGCCGGGCAGGGGCCGGCCGGGCGGCACCGTGAGCGCGGCGCTGCTGGCGTACCGGCCGGCCGCGACCGTGGCCGCGCCGGCGCCGATCAGGGTGGTGACGGCCACTGCCGTCGCTGTAGCCGGGCGCATCGTTCCAGTGTCGGCACCGGCGGGGGCGGATGCCAGCGGGCGGCGCCCACCGGCGTGGCGTGGCGTGGGGTGCGGCGCCGGGCGCGGGCCGTCCGGTCAGCCGGGCCGGCCGTAGCCGCGGAACTTCTCCGCGACCTCGTCCAGTTCGGCGGCCGACAGCAGGCTGGGGGCGAGGCCGGGGACGGAGCGGGCGGTGAGCCACACGCGGCACATCCACTCCAGCTGGGCCGTGCGGTCGTACGCCTGGTCCAGGGAGTCGCCGTAGGTGACGGTGCCGTGGTTGCGCAGCAGGCAGCCGGTGCGGCCGTCGAGGGCGCCCAGCATGTGCGCGGCCAGCCGCTCGGTCCCGTACAGGGCGTACGGGGCGACGCGGACGGGGCCGCCGAGGGCCGCGGCCATGTAGTGGATCAGTGGGAGTTCGGTGACGAGGGTCGACACGGCGGTGGCGTGCACGGCGTGGGTGTGGACCACGGCGCGGGCCGGGGTGCGGCGGTAGATCTCCAGGTGCATGGGCAGCTCGCTGGTGGGGGCGAGCCGGCCGCGTATCCGGGTGCCGTCGAGGTCGACGGCCACGAGGTCGGCGGGGGTGAGGCGGTCGTAGGGGACTGCGCTGGGCGTGACGAGGACGAGATCGCCCACCCGTGCGGAGACGTTTCCCGACGTGCCGACGACCAGTCCGTCCGTGACTGTCCTGCGGGCGGTGGCGACCACCGCGTCCCACGCCTGCTCGATCGTGTCCTGAGTCATGCGCCCGATCCTGTCAGCCGCCTCCGCCCTCGTCCCGGCGGTCCCGGTATCCGGGCCCCGCGTCCGCGCGGCGACGGGTCCGCGCCGACGGGTCGGGTCCGCGCCGACGGTTGAAGCGAAGGGCGCCGGGACGGTGGGGTGAGCAGGATCTCTTCCGCGGGGCGGGGCGTCCGCGGGGGAACCGTTACCAAAGGCCCCGAAACGCCCGGATCGCTGGGCTCGCGGCCCCCGGGGCCTGCCCGGGCGGAAGGGAGCGGACGGGGCGATACCGGTGGGGGTCACCATGACGCCCGACCCAGTTCACCTTCCGTTCACTCAGGTTGCCTACGTTCACCATGCCACTGACGTCGAACGATTGCCTGGGTAAATGGAACACATCACGCTGCTGCTCGCCATCGTGGTCGTGACAGCTCTAGTGTTCGATTTCACGAACGGTTTCCACGACACCGCCAACGCGATGGCGACCACCATCTCGACCGGCGCGATGAAGCCCAAGACGGCGGTGGCCATGTCCGCCGTGCTCAACCTGGTCGGTGCCTTCCTCTCCGTCGAGGTCGCCAAGACAATCTCCAGCGGCCTCATCAACGAGGACGGCATCCAACCCAAAGTGATCTTCGCGGCCCTCGTCGGCGCGATCCTGTGGAACCTGCTGACCTGGCTGGTCGGCCTGCCGTCCAGCTCCTCGCACGCCCTGATGGGCGGCCTCATCGGCGCCACCGTCGCCTCGGTCGGCATCGGCGGCGTCAACGGCGGCGTCGTCGTCACCAAGGTCCTCATCCCGGCCGTCGCCGCCCCGCTGGTCGCCGGCGTCGCCGCGATGCTCGCCGCCCGCCTGACGTACAAGGCCGGCGCCAACATCGACGACAAGACCGGCCGCAAGGGCTACCGCGCCGGCCAGATCACCTCCGCCGGTCTGGTCTCCCTCGCCCACGGCACCAACGACGCCCAGAAGACGATGGGCATCATCACCCTGGCCCTGGTCGCCGGTGGCGTCCTCGTGCCCGGCTCGAACCCGCCGGTCTGGGTGATCGTCTCCGCCGGTATGGCCATCGCGCTCGGCACCTACCTCGGCGGCTGGCGCATCATCCGCACCATGGGCAAGGGCCTCACCGACCTCCAGCCGCAGCAGGGCTTCGCCGCCCAGACCAGCGCGGCGGCCGTCATCCTGGCCTCCTCCAACCTGGGCTTCTCGCTCTCGACGACGCACTCCTGCTCCGGCGCCGTGATGGGCGCGGGCCTCGGCCGCAAGGGCGGCGTGGTCCGCTGGTCCACGGCCACCCGCATGTTCGTCGCCTGGGGCCTCACCCTGCCGGCCGCCGGCCTGGTCGCCGCCGCCTCGGAGTTCGTCACCCAGCAGGGTGACTGGGGCGTCGCCGCCGTCGCGGTCTTCCTGGTCGCCTCGTGCACCGCGATCTGGTTCATCTCCCGCCGCCAGGTCGTCGACCACACCAACGTCAACGACGTGGACGCCGAGGGCACGGACGAGCCCGCGGGCGTCGTGACCACCGCCATCGCGGCCGTCACCCCGCCGCCGGCCGGCGCCGCCCTCGCGGCGCACGCCTCCGACGACCTCAAGGCCACCATCCCGGCTCCGGCCGGCGAGACCACCGCCCCGGCTCCCGCCGCCACGGTGTAAGGACAGAACAGTATGAAGATCGACTGGGCAGCTCTCGGCTCCGTCTTCGGGGTCAGCCTCCTGGCCACCGTCGCACTGGTGGGCCTGTTCACCCTCGGCATCATGGGGCTCTCCAAGCAGGAGACGGCCTCCGCGAACGGCGGCTCGGCCGCCCTCGCCCGCTCGGGCGCGTACGCCTGCTTCGCGCTCTGCGCGGCGGCCGTGGCGTACGGCATCTTCCTGATCGTCACCTGACGCGGGCCCGCGGCTCACGGCGCCCCCGGAACGGATCTCCGTTCCGGGGGCGCCGTGCCGTTTCCGCCGCGCGCGGGCGCCCGCGCCCGGCGGTGTGTGCCTCGGCACACCGTCCCGTCGCAGGTCAACGGCGAGTTGACGGGCGTTCGCGGGGCGTGGTGGACTGCCGGGGCCATTACGGCGGCAGGAGAGGAAGCCGGTGCGAATCCGGCGCGGTCCCGCCACTGTGAGTCCGGCCCCCAGGGGCCGGATGAGTCAGGAACTCTCGTCGCCGGTCACGTCGAGCCAGGGCGCGGACCCTGAGTGAGGACATCACCCATGCGCGGCCACCCCTACAGACACCTGCCTCCCCATGGTCGGCGAGGCGTATCGGCGGACTGATCCGATGCGCAGTGACCATGCTTTCGCGTACGGCGCCGCCGCCGGGCTGGCCGCCGACCTGTTCCTCGCCGATCCCCGCCGCGGGCACCCCGTCGCCGCGTTCGGGCGCGCCGCCGGCGCGGTGGAGGGCCTGTTGTGGCGCGACCACCGCGCGTGGGGCGCCCTGCACGCCCTGGTGTGCGCCGGGGGCGCGGCCGGAGCCGCCGCGCTCGTCACCGGCGCGGTACGGAACCGGGGCCTCCTCCCGGTGGCCCTGACCGCCGCCTCCGTCTGGGCCGTCGTCGGCGGGACCTCGCTGGGCCGCGAGGCCCGCGCCATCGGCGGCGCGCTGGCCGCGGGCGACCTGGAGGTCGCGCGGGAGCGGCTGCCGCACCTGTGCGGGCGGGATCCGCAGGCCCTGGACGGGCCCGGCATCGCCCGCGCGGTGGTCGAATCGGTCGCCGAGAACACCTCCGACGCCGTGGTCGGCGCCCTCGTGTGGGGCGCGGTCGGCGGCGTACCGGGGCTGGTGGCGTTCCGGGCGGTGAACACCCTGGACGCGATGGTCGGGCACAAGTCGCCGAGGTACCGCCGCTTCGGGTGGGCCTCGGCCCGCCTGGACGACGTGGCCGGGTGGCCCGGCGCCCGTCTGACGGCCGTCCTCGCGGCGGTCGCGGGCGGGAACCCGCGCGGTGCGGTACGGGCCTGGCGGGCGGACGCGGCGAAGCACCCGAGCCCGAACGCGGGCCCGGTCGAGGCGTCCTTCGCGGGCGCGCTGGGCGTACGGCTCGGCGGGACGCTCTCGTACGGTGGCCGCGTCGAGCACCGGCCCGTGCTCAACGGGGAGGGCCGGGCCGTGGAGGTGCCGGACATCGAGCGGGCGGTGCGGTTGTCGCGCCGGGTGAGTGCCCTGACCCTCGCGGTGTGCGTGGGCGGGCGGCTGGCGTACGGGGCGATCAAGCGGAGGCGTACATGAAGCGGGGTGGGGGGCTGCTCGTCGCGGGCACCACGTCCGACGCGGGCAAGAGCGTCGTCACGGCCGGCATCTGCCGCTGGCTGGTGCGGCAGGGCGTGAGGGTCGCGCCGTTCAAGGGGCAGAACATGTCCCTCAACTCCTTCGTCACGCGCGAGGGCGCGGAGATCGGGCGCGCGCAGGCCATGCAGGCGCAGGCGGCGCGGGTCGAGCCGACCGCGCTGATGAACCCGGTGCTGCTGAAGCCGGGCAGCGACCGCTCCAGCCAGGTCGTGCTGATGGGCAAGCCGGTCGGCGAGCTGAGCGCGCGCGGCTACCACGGCGGCCGGCAGCAGGCGCTGCTGGGCACGGTCCTGGAGTGCCTGGAGGAGCTGCGCAGCACCTACGACGCGGTCGTCTGCGAGGGCGCGGGCAGCCCGGCCGAGATCAACCTGCGGCGCAACGACATCGTCAACATGGGCATCGCGCGGGCCGCGCGCTTCCCCGTGGTCGTGGTCGGCGACATCGACCGGGGCGGGGTGTTCGCCCAGTTCTTCGGGACGACGGCGCTGCTGGCGCCCGAGGACCAGGAGCTGATCGCGGGCTACCTGGTGAACAAGTTCCGCGGCGACGTGACGCTGCTGGAGCCGGGCCTGGAGATGCTGCGGGACCTGACGGGCCGCCGCACGTTCGGTGTCCTGCCGTACACGCACGGGCTCGGCATCGACGAGGAGGACGGGCTGCGGGTCTCGCTGCGCGGCGCGGTGCGCGAGTCGGTCGTGGCGCCGCCGGTCAGCGAGGACGTGCTGCGGGTCGCCGTCTGCGCCGTACCGCTGATGTCGAACTTCACCGACGTCGACGCGCTGGCCGCCGAGCCGGGCGTGGTCGTCCGGTTCGTGGACCGCCCGGAGGAGCTCGCCGACGCCGACCTGGTGGTGGTGCCGGGCACGCGCGGGACGGTGAAGGCGCTGGCGTGGCTGCGCGAGCGCGGGCTGGCGGACGCGATCGCCCGGCGGGCGGCCGAGGGCCGTCCGGTGCTCGGCGTGTGCGGCGGCTTCCAGGCGCTGGGCGAGCTCATCGACGACGAGGTCGAGTCCCGGGCCGGTGAGGTGGCGGGTCTGGGGCTGCTGCCGGTACGGGTGCGGTTCGCGCCCGAGAAGACCCTGGCACGGCCGGTCGGCGAGGCCCTCGGCGAGCGGGTCGAGGGGTACGAGATCCACCACGGCGTCGCTGACGTACGGGGCGGGGAACCGTTCCTGGACGGCTGCCGCGTCGGCGCCGTGTGGGGCACCCACTGGCACGGCTCGCTGGAGAGCGACGGGTTCCGCCGGGCGTTCCTCACCGAGGTGGCGCGGGCGGCCGGCAGACGGTTCGTCCCGGCGCCCGACACGTCTTTCGGGGCGCTGCGCGAGGAGCAGTTGGACCGGCTCGGCGACCTGATCGAGGAACACGCGGACACGGACGCCCTCTGGAAGCTCATCGAGCGGGGCGCCCCGGCAGGGCTGCCGTTCGTCCCGCCGGGGGCGCCATGACCGGGGTTCGCACCCCCGCACAAGCGGGGAGCACGGCACCGGCCCGACGAGGTGCCCGTGCGGGCGGGGACCGCCCCCGCACCGGCGGGGCCAAGAACAGCAGCCAGTCGCACGTTCCGGACAACTCCTCCGAAGCCGGATGGAATCCACTCGAAGGAGTGATCACAGCATGAGCGCCCGCTATCCCTTCACCGCCGTCGTAGGCATGGCCGATCTGCGGCTGGCGCTACTGCTCAACGCCGTCAGCCCGGCGGTGGGCGGTGTCCTCGTCCGCGGCGAGAAAGGCACGGCGAAGAGCACGGCGGTGCGCGCCCTGGCGGCCCTGCTGCCGGAGGTGACGGTCGTGCCGGGCTGCCGCTTCAGCTGCGATCCCGCCGCGCCGTACCCGCAGTGCCCCGACGGCCCGCACGAGGGCGGTACGGCCACGTCCCGCCCCGCCCGCATGGTCGAGCTGCCCGTGGGCGCGTCCGAGGACCGCCTCGTCGGTGCCCTCGACATCGAGCGGGCCCTGGCGGAGGGCGTCAAGGCGTTCGAGCCGGGGCTGCTGGCACAGGCACATCGCGGCATCCTCTACGTCGACGAGGTCAACCTGCTGAGCGACCACCTGATCGACCACCTCCTCGACGCGGCCGCCATGGGTGCCTCGTACGTGGAGCGGGAGGGCGTCTCCGTACGGCACGCCGCCCGCTTCCTGCTGGTCGGGACGATGAACCCGGAGGAGGGCGAGCTGCGTCCGCAGCTGCTGGACCGGTTCGGGCTGACCGTGGAGGTGGCCGCCTCGCGGGAGCCCGACCAGCGGGTCGAGGTGGTGCGGCGCAGGCTGGCGTACGACGACGACCCGGCCGCCTTCGCGGCGCGGTGGGCCGGCGAGGAGGCCGCGCTGCGGGAGCGGATCGCGGCGGCGAGGGCGCTGCTGCCGGAGGTGACCCTGGGCGACGCGGCGCTGCGGCAGATCGCCGCGACGTGCGCGGCGTTCGAGGTGGACGGCATGCGTGCCGACATCGTGATGGCGCGGACGGCGACGGCGCTGGCCGCGTGGGAGGGGCGGACGGACGTCACGTCCGGCGACGTGCGGCAGGCGGCTCTGCTGGCGCTGCCCCACCGGCGCAGGCGCAACCCGTTCGACGCGCCGGGGCTCGACGAGGACAAGCTGGACGAGACGCTTGAAGAGTTCGGCGGGGACGACGACCCGGACCCGGACCCCGGGCCGGAGGGCCCCGGCGGAGGGCCCGGCGGAGGCGGCGTACCCCCGCAGGGCGGTGAGCCGGACGGCGGTGGGTCCGACGGGGGTGAGCCGGCCGCGCCCGAGGAGGCGCCCGCCCCGGCGCCCGCGCCCGGCCCCGGCGGGGGCGAGCAGGCGCCCGTCAAGGCCGCCGAGCCGTTCCGCACGAAGGTGCTCAGCGTGCCGGGCCTGGGCGACGGCGCGGCGGGGCGCCGTTCCCGGGCGCGTACCGAGCACGGCAGGACGACCGGGGCGCGGCGGCCGCGGGGGGCGCTGACCAAGCTGCACCTGGCGGCGACCGTGCAGGCGGCGGCCCCGCACCAGCGGGCGCGCGGCCGGTCGGGGCCGGGGCTGGTCGTCCGGCGGGACGATCTGCGGCAGGCGACGCGCGAGGGGCGCGAGGGGAACCTGGTGCTGTTCGTGGTGGACGCGTCCGGTTCGATGGCGGCCCGGCAGCGGATGGGCGCCGTGAAGGGTGCCGTGCTGTCGCTGCTGCTGGACGCCTACCAGCGGCGCGACAAGGTGGGGCTGGTGACCTTCCGGGGCTCGTCGGCCGACCTCGCGCTGCCACCGACGTCGTCGGTCGACGCCGCCGCCGTCCGGCTGGAGCAGCTGCCGACCGGTGGGCGCACCCCGCTCGCGGCCGGGCTGCTGAAGGCGCACGACGTGCTGCGCGTGGAGCGGCTGCGCGATCCGGCGCGCCGCCCGCTGCTGGTCGTCGTCACGGACGGCCGGGCGACCGGCGGGCCGGAGCCGGTGGCGCTGGCCGCGCGGGCGGCCGGGCTGCACGCGGCGGAGGGCACCGCGTCCGTGGTCGTGGACTGCGAGACCGGTCCGGTACGCCTGGGCATGGCCGCCGAACTGGCCGGTCGCCTGGGCGGCACCGCCGTCACACTGGACGAGCTGCGGGCGGACGCCATCGCGGGTCTCGTCAGGGATGTCAGAGCAACTACCGGGAGGGCCGCTTAATGCCGCAGGGACAGCCGACCGTCGTACCGGACGACGGACTCACCACCCGCCAGCGCCGCAACCGCGCGCTGGTGATGGTGCACACGGGCGTCGGCAAGGGGAAGTCGACCGCCGCCTTCGGCATGGCGCTGCGCGCCTGGAACCAGGGCTGGCCGATCGGGGTCTTCCAGTTCGTCAAGTCCGCCAAGTGGAAGGTCGGCGAGGAGAACGCCCTGAAGGCGCTCGGCGAGACCGGCAAGGGCGGGACCGTGACCTGGAACAAGATGGGCGAGGGCTGGTCCTGGATCCAGCGCGAGGTCGCCGAGGGCGAGCAGTCGCACGAGGACAAGGCGCGCGAGGGCTGGGAGCAGGTCAAGCGCGACCTCGCCGAGGAGAAGTACACGTTCTACGTCCTCGACGAGTTCGCGTACCTGCTGCACTGGGGGTGGATCGACACCGCCGAGGTGGTCGAGGTGCTGCGGAACCGGCCCGGCCGGCAGCATGTGGTGATCACCGGCCGCAACGCGCCCGCCGAGCTGTGCGAGTTCGCCGACCTGGTCACCGACATGTCGAAGGTCAAGCACCCGATGGACGCGGGTCAGAAGGGCCAGCGGGGCATCGAGTGGTAGCACGTCTCGTCATCGCCGCGCCGTCGTCGGGCGCGGGCAAGACCACGGTGGCGACCGGCCTGATGGCCGCGTTCGCCGGCCGGGGTCTCGCGGTGTCCCCGCACAAGGTGGGGCCCGACTACATCGACCCGGGCTACCACGCGCTGGCCACCGGCCGCCCGGGCCGCAACCTCGACGCCTACATGTGCGGTACGGACCTGGTCGCGCCGCTCTTCGCGCACGGCTCGCGCGGCTGCGACCTGGCGGTCGTCGAGGGCGTGATGGGCCTGTACGACGGTGCCGCCGACCAGGGCGAGCTGGCGTCGACGGCGCAGGTGGCCAAGCTGTTGAGGGCGCCGGTGGTGCTGGTGGTGGACGCCTCGTCGCAGTCCCGGTCGGTGGCCGCGCTGGTGCACGGCTTCGCCTCGTGGGACCCGGAGGTGCGGATCGGCGGGGTGATCCTCAACAAGGTGGCCACCGACCGGCACGAGCACCTGCTGCGGGAGGCGCTGGGCGAGTCGGGGGTGCCCGTGCTGGGCGTGCTGCGGCGGGCGCCGGCCGTGTCGACGCCGTCGCGGCACCTGGGTCTGGTGCCGGTCGCCGAGCGGCAGGCGGCGGCCGTGGAGGCGGTCGCGGCGCAGGCGGAGCAGGTGCGGGCGGGGTGCGACCTGGACGCCCTGCTGGCGCTCGCGCGGTCGGCGCCGCCGCTGCCGGACGCGCCCTGGGAGCCGTCCCTGGAGCCGGTCGCCGGGCGGCCGGTCGTGGCGGTCGCCGGGGGTGCCGCGTTCACCTTCTCGTACGCCGAGCACGCGGAGCTGCTGACGGCGGCGGGCGCGGAGGTGGTGGCGTTCGACCCGCTGCGGGACGAGAGGTTGCCGGAGGGCACCCGCGGACTGGTGATCGGCGGCGGGTTCCCGGAGGTGTACGGCTCCGAGCTGTCGGCCAACGCCCGGCTGCGGAAGGCGGTCGCGGAGCTGGCGGCGTCCGGGGCGCCGGTGGCCGCCGAGTGCGCCGGACTGCTGTACCTGGCGCGCTCGCTGGACGGGCAGCCGATGTGCGGCGTCCTGGACGCGGACGCGCGGATGACGCAGCGGCTGACGCTGGGGTACCGGGACGCGGTGGCCCTGAGCGACAGTCCGCTGGCGGTGGCCGGGACGCGGATGCGGGGGCACGAGTTCCACCGCACGGTGATCGAGCCGGGCGCCGGCGAGGCACCCGCCTGGGGGCTGCGGCAGCCGGTGGGGATCCCCCCTGCTCGAGGGGCTCGGGGGAGCGTGGAGGGTTTCGTCCGGGGCGGTGTGCACGCGAGTTACGTGCACACGCACTGGGCGGTGGCGCCGGAGACGGCGCGGCGGTTGGTGGAGCACTGCGCGCGATGACGGTGGTGGTCGGTGTGGGCGCCGGGCGGGGGGTGTCCGCCCGTTCGGTGCTCGGGCTGATCGGGGTGGCGCTGCGGGAGGCGGGGCTGCCCCTGTCGGCCGTGGCGGAGCTGGCGACGGTCGACTCCAAGGCGGGCGAGGCGGGGATCGTCGAGGCGGCGGCCCGTCTCGGCGTGCCGCTGCGCGCCCACCCGGCGCGGGAGTTGGCCCTGGTCGCCGTACCGCGTCCGTCGGACGCGGTGCTGGCGGCCGTCGGAACGCCGTCGGTGGCGGAGGCGGCGGCGCTGGCGGGCGGCGGCGAACTCCTCGTACCGAAGCGGACGTCGGCGGAGGAGCGGGTGACATGCGCGGTCGCGCGCAGGCGATTGTTGAATGTGGGTCACGGGTACACCGGTGGGGAGACACCGGAGTGTTAGACCCTGTTCATGGAGCGCTTCCGGGAGACCTCGCGTCTCCCGTCCCCCACCCCCCACTTCACCCACGCTGGCGGCCATGTATACGCACACCGACACTCACGATCTGCGGCACCACGGTGACGCGGAGGTCCGGGACGAGAAACTGACCGATCTCGCGGTCAACGTCCGTGCCGACACCCCGCCCGACTGGCTGCGGGAACGGATCGCGGCCTCGCTGACCGGGCTCGCGGCCTACCCCGACGGGCGGGCGGCGCGGGCCGCCGTGGCGGCGCGGCACGACCTGCCCACCGAGCGGGTGCTGCTGACGGCGGGGGCCGCGGAGGCGTTCGTGCTGCTCGCCCGCGCGCTGCGGGTACGGCGGCCGGTGGTGGTGCACCCTCAGTTCACGGAGCCCGAGTCGGCGCTGCGGGACGCGGGGCACGAGGTGCGGCGCGTGCTGCTGCGGGAGGAGGACGGGTTCCGGCTGGACCCGGAGGCGGTTCCGGAGGACGCCGACCTGGTGGTGGTGGGCAACCCGACGAACCCGACGTCGGTGCTGCACCCGGCCGCCCTGCTGGCGCGGCTGGCCCGTCCGGGGCGGACCCTGGTGGTGGACGAGGCGTTCATGGACGCGGTGCCCGGGGAACGGGAGGCGCTGGCGGGACGGACGGACCTGCCGGGTCTGGTGGTGCTGCGCAGCCTCACCAAGACGTGGGGCCTGGCCGGGTTGCGGATCGGCTACGTGCTGGCCGGTCCCGAGACGGTGGCGGCGCTGGAGCGGGCGCAGCCGCTGTGGCCGGTGTCGTCGCCGGCCCTGGCGGCCGCCGAGGCGTGCATGTCGCGGGCGGCGCTGGCGGAGGCGGACCACGCGGCACACCGGATCGCGGTGGAGCGGGCCCATCTGCTGGCGGGACTGGCGGAGTTCGACGAGGTGCGGACGGTGACGGCGGCGGAGGGCCCGTTCGTGCTGGTCCGCATGGAGGGCGCGGACGTGGTGCGGGAGCGGCTGCGGTCGCTGGGGTTCGCGGCGCGGCGCGGCGATACCTTCCCGGGGCTCGGGCCGCAGTGGCTGCGGCTCGCGGTCCGGGACCGGGCGACGACGAACCGGTTCCTCCAGGCCCTGGACCAGGCGCTGGTGATGGCCGGGCACGCGGGGGGACGCTGAGGCGTCAGGTGATGTTGGCGGCGATCATGATGGCGATGACGCCCAGCAGTGCCAGGACGAACACCGGGAGGGCGAGGGCTTTCGCGGACCAGTCGAGCAGGCTGGTGGCGGCTGCCCGCTGTCTGCTGTAGAGGCCGGGCGAGGCGCGGAGGTCGTGCCGGGCGACGCCGACGAGGATCAGCGCGAGCAGCGTCAGGACCAGGCAGATCACCAGGTCGCGGGTGGACTCGCGCGCGAGGTGACTCTGGACGCCGGCCCAGGTCTCCCCCGCCCGCACGAGCCGGAGCGCCTCGACGGCCGCCTTGATGCCGACGGCGAGAGCGGCGACGGCCGACGCCAGAGCGGTGACGGCGAACGCGGGGGCGCGGTACGCCTTGGGGCCGGGTGACGGGGTCGGCGGGGCCGGCCGGGGCTCGGGCGGGGGCGGCTCGTGCCCGAGCGGCTGGGGCGGCTCGTGGCCGAGCGGCGGGGGCGGGGGTGGTGCCGGGGGCCTGGGCGGGGGCCGCGGTGGCTCGGGCTCGGGCGGCGGAACGTCGGTCGGCACCGTCTCGGCCCCGGCCCGTACTTCCGCCTCCACGTGGATCGCCGTTTCCCCCACGAAGCCCTTGAGCAGCAGGTCTCCGCTCAGCGGCCCCGGCGCGGCCGTGTCCACGGTGACGTCGAAGCCGGCCCCGGACGGGGTCGCGTGCAGCCAGTCGCACGCGGTGCGGGGAGTGCAGTGGCGGGCGAGCGGTGGACCGAGCAGGCGCACATGCTGCCGGGGCGGCGTCGTGTGCTGGTCCACCGGGTCGAAGCGCAGGGCGGCCGGGTCGGGGGTGATCCGCACCTCGCCGAGGGCGGCGCTCGCCTGTTCGGCCACGGCGTGGATGTCATTGCGCGCCACGTGCTCGAGCGCCTGACGGGCGGCTGCGGCGACGGGCAGGTCCCGGTGCCTCATCCAGTTGCTCAGTTCGGTGACGGCGCCGAGCCGGGTGAACATCTCCTCGCTGGCCAGCGCGGCGCGCAGTTGCTCCGGCAGGGGGGCCGGGACGATCCGGCGCCGTTCGCTGCGCGCGAGGTACAGATCGCCGCGCAGGTCGGACTTGCAGCTGGGGGTCTGGTTCCGGTTCTCCCGCCGCACCTGTTCGAAGACGTAGTCGTACAGCTCGTTGAGGGAGACCTTGCCGTCCTCGTTGCGGTCCGCTTCCCCGGTGGCGAGGCCGGCCACCAACGCGCTGGTGAAGACGGACGGCTTGGGGTCCGCCTCGTCGGCGAGCCGAGCGCCCTCGAAGGCGTACTGCATGGAGTCGGAGGCGGTGACGACGGCCCATCCGCGTCCTTCGCCGCCGAGTTTCTCGCCGGCGAAGTTCTCCAGGACATGGGCGTCACCGGCCGCGCGGGCGACCGTCCCCGGCGAGAACGCGCCGCCGTAGCAGCAGTCGAGGAACAGGACGGTGGTGCGGGCCCGGGTGTCGGCCATACAGGTCTGGACGAACTCCGAGGCGATTCCCGTCGCTTTGAGGCGCTTCGGGCGGGTGTCGGGAGCGGCGAAATACAATTCCCCCGACTCGCTCTTCAACCCGTGGCAGGAGAAGTGCAGCAGCAAGGTGTCGTCCCGCTTGCGATCGGCGAAGAAGTCCTCGATGCGCATGCGGATGACGTGGGACGGCTCGTTGCGCACCACGTGGACGTCGAACCCCCCGATGCGCGGATCCCCCAGAACCTCGGCGAGCGCCTCGGCGTCCGCGGCGGGTGAGGAGAGTTTCTGCAGGCCGCCTTCCTGGTAGTCGTCGTTGGCGACGATCAGGGCGTGACGGGAGTCGTTCATGGCGGTGCCTCGGGTCATGCCCCGACGGTGGAGTGTTTGCTGATGAACGCTTCGAAGGCCTCGGCGACGTGGTCCGGGGACGCTTCGGAGAGTTCGAGCACGTCGCCGTCCATCGTCAGCCGCAGGGACGGACGTGCTTCCTGGAACCGGGACCACCAGCCGTGCAGGACGCCGGCGACCTGCCGTAGGGCGGTGGCGGACTGCCCGAGGGTGACCAGCAGCGCGCCGATCTCCATCGGCCCGAAAGCCCGCGCACCGGCCGGGATTTCCTCGGCGGGGAGGGTCTCCACGTCGTCGACTTCGAGCTGGAGGAGTTCCCGGCGGAGATGTCCGGTCATCCGGTCGATCCGCTCGGGATCGCTTCCTTCCTCGAATAGGTGAATCTGCAACTGCCTGTCCATGGGAGCCCCCTTCTCTGCATGAGGGGCGAGCTTCCCTCCCTCCAGTCTGTGCGCATATCGGCACCGCCGCAAGAATCTCCGGCCGGTGCACGGCGCCCCCCGGGAGCGCCGTGCACCGCCGCGTCAGCCGCGGGCGCGGGCCGCGCGGGCGCGGCGCGTGTGGGCCAGGGCGCCCGCACCGGCGACGAGCAGGGCGAGGGAGCCGCCCGCCAGGTAGGGCGTCGACGAACTGCCGCCCGTCTCGGCGAGGTTGGCCTCCGGGGGGTCGCCGGCCGTCTGGGGCCGTACGCCGGCGGGCTCGGCCCCGGCGGGCTTCGCGGGCGCCTCGGGGGACGCGGGCGCCTCGGTGGGAACGGGGGACTCGCAGGTGGCCTCAGCGAGCGTGACCGTGCCGGTGACGTCGGCGACGTTCGCCTTCAGCGGGTTCACCGACACCGTGAGGGCCAGGGCGGTGGCGGCGGCGGTACGGGAGGTGGTGCGGGTCTTCGACAGGTCGAGCGTCACCTCGCCGACACCGGGGACCTCGACCTTCGCCGGCCCGCCGGCCGTGAGCGTGACGCGCTTGCCGAGGACGGTGACGCGGCCGAGGAGGTTCGCCTCGGCGACCGGCCGCCGGCCCGCCTCGCACAGCGCGCGGGAGGTGACCTTCTCGACCTCGATCAGCGACAGCAGGGGCAGGCCGGGGACGTGCAGTTTCGCGTGGGCGAGTTCGGTGCGCCCCTCCGCGCGGCGCTGGTCGGCGGTCGCGTCGGCGGTGGCGACGTCGGCCTTGAGGACGCTGACCGGCCTGCCCCCATCGACGCCGTCGAGGGTGACGGCGAGGGCCGTCCTCCGGGCGCTCGCGGGTGCCTGGACCTCGTTGAGCGCGGCGGTGAGCGGGACGTGCACGGTCTTGTTCAGCAGGGCCACGTCCAGGTCGGTGCGCAGGACGACGGCGCTCGCCCGCCCTTCTCCCCCGGTGGCGTGCGCGGCGGGCACGGCGAGGAGTACGGGGCCGGCGGCGAGCGCCGCGACGGCGGCCGCGGCGAGGGTGCGGCGGCGGGTGGGCAGGCGCAGGGTGGTGCTGTTCACGGTGGTGGAACCCCCACAGGAGACATGGCGTCGCGAACCCGGCCCATGGGGAACGCATGAGCGGGACGACGCCGGGACACCGGAATCTTTACGCACGGAGAGTGAAGGGGCGTGAACCTGACGTGAGTTCACCCCAAAGGGGGGTTTCCGTTCGCATATTCGAATCTTCCGGCACGGATGTTCGCCGCATCCCCACTCGCCCCACGGCGGCACGGAGGATGGCCAACGATGGCGGCCGCCGGTTCGTCACGGGGTGTCAACGCGCCCTCGGATTGCTTCTCGCACGACCGTGCCTTAAGTTAGGGCAGCCTAACCTAAAGAGATCGGGACAAGAGTGAGCATCGAGGTCTACCGGGACACCTGGGGCATCCCGCATCTCCGCGCCGCCGACGCGCACGAACTCAGCCACGCGCAGGGGCGCGTCACCGCCCGGGACCGGGCCTGGCAGCTGGAGGTCGAGCGGCACCGCGCCCAGGGCACGACGGCCGCCTTCCTGGGCGCCGAGGCCCTCGACTGGGACGTCTTCGCCCGCCGCGCCCGCCTGGCCGACACCGCCCGTCGCTGCTTCGACGCGCTCGACGAGCCGACCCGCGCCTGGGTGCGCGCCTACGTGGACGGGGTCAACGCCGGGCTCGCGACCGGCGCCCGCCGCTCCCCCGAGTTCGCCGCCACCGGGCTGGCCCCCGGGCGGTGGGAACCGTGGACCCCGCTCGCCGTCTGGCTCTCGACGCACATCCTCTTCGCCGGCTTCCCCACCAAGCTGTGGCGCGACCACGTCGCCCGCCGGCTCGGCGAGGAGTACGCCGAGCTGTTCGCCACCGACGCCCCCGGCACCGCCGGAAGCAACGGCTGGCTGGTGACCGGTGACCGCACCGCGACCGGGGCGCCGCTCATCGCGGGCGATCCCCACCGGTTCATCGAGGCTCCCGGCGTGTACCAGCAGATCCGGCTGGCCTGCCCCGAGTACGACGTCGTCGGGCTCGCCGTCCCCGGTGTACCCGGTCTGGCCCACTTCGGCCACACCGGCACGGTCGCCTGGGCCATCACCAACGCCATGGCCGACTACCAGGACCTGTACCGGGAGCGGTTGCGCCGCACCGGGGACGGCGGGGTGGAGGCGCTCGGGCCGGACGGCTGGTCGCCGGCCCGCGCGCACACCGAGACCATCGAGGTGAAGGGCGCCGAGCCGGTCACCGTGGAGGTCGTGGAGACCGAGCGCGGACCGGTGGTCGTCGACGGGCCGGACGACGTGATCAGCCTGCGGTACCCGCCCCGGGTCACGCACCGGCTGGGCTTCGCCACCCTGCCCGCGCTGCTCGCCGCCCGCACCGTCGCGGACGTCGACCGGGCGTTCGACCCCTGGGTGGAACCGGTCAACGTCGTCCAGGCCGCCGACACCCGGGGCGGCACCCTCCACCGGGTCGCCGGCCACGTCCCGCTGCGCCGCCACGACAACCGGCTGCGGGTCGTCCCCGCCTGGGAGCCCGGCCACGAGTGGCACGGCGCCCATGAGCCGATGCCCCGCGAGCCGGTCGACGGCGTGGCCGTGATGGCCAACGCGCGCGGGATCGCGGGCCCCCTGGGCGTGGAGTTCGCGCCACCGCACCGGGCCCAGCGCATCGCCCACCTGCTGGACGGGCGCAAGGACTGGACCGGCCCCGACATGGCGGCCGTCCACATGGACACCCACCTGGCCTCCGCGCGGCACCTGCTGTCGCTGGTGGCCGGCCTGGCCGGCCTGAGCCCGCACGCCCGCGAGCTGCGCGACCGGCTGCTGTGCTGGAACCGCCGGATGGCGGCCGGCAGTACGGACGCGGCCCTCTTCGCGGCCGTACGCGGCGCGGTCGTGCGCCGTCTCGCCGCGCACCCCGCGCTCGCGGTGCTGGCCGAACCGCCCGCGTACCCGGCGCTCTTCCAGCCGTGGCTGGCCCTGGTTCCGCGCGTGGCCTACGCCCTGGAGACACTGCTCACCGGCGGGCCGGTACCGGAGGCCGACCGGTCGGCGGCGGTCCGCGACGCCGTGGAGGAGGTCGCCGCGGCCCCTCCGGCGGAGCCCTGGGGCACCACGCACCGCCTCGCGCCCTGGGCCGCGCTGCCCGACCCCGCCGACACCTGGCCCGGCCTGGACGGCGACCACGACTGCGTGCTGTCCACCTCCAGCGTCCCGGGGGTCACGGACCTCAGCGCCCGCGGCCCGGCCGCCCGCTACGTCTGGGACCTGGCGCGGCGCGAGGACAGCCTGTGGGTGGTGCCCTTCGGCGCCTCGGGCATCCCCGGCGACCCGCACCGGCGCGACCAACTGCCCCTGTGGCTACGGGGCGGACTGGCCGCCGTAGTCACCGACTGGAACCAGCTCACCGAGGAGCACGAGGAACACCATGACCACGACTGAGTACGTGTACGAGCGGGCCGTCGACGGCTTCGGGACGGTCCGTCTCGCCCGCGTCGACCCGGAGCGCGACGCGGAGCTGCTGCACGGCTGGGTCGGCGAGGAGCGCGCCCGGTTCTGGGGCATGCGGGAGACGACCGTCGACGACGTGCGGGAGGTCTACGCCCACCTCGACTCGCTCACCACGCACCACGCGTTCCTCGTGTACCGCGGCGACGTGCCGGTGGCGCTCTTCCAGACGTACGAGCCGGAGGCCGACCGGGTCGGCGAGTGCTACGACGTCCGACCCGGCGACATCGGCGTCCACCTGCTGATCGCGCCCACGAACGCGCCCGAGCGCGGCTTCTCGACGCACCTGGTGTCGGCGCTGATCTCGTACGCGCTGGAGGGCCGCGAGCGGGTCGTCGCCGAACCGGACGCCGCCAACGACAAGGCGATCGCCCTGCTGGTCCGCACCGGGTTCGAGACGGGCCCGGAGGTGGTCCTGCCGGAGGTCGTGCTGCCCGAGGTCCACATCGCCGAGAAGCGCGCCCGGCTGATGTTCCTCAGCCGGTGAACGCCCGGGGAGCCGTTCCGCACCGGGTGACCGGCCGGGGGCATGTCCTCACCCGGTGAACACCCGCCCGCCGTTCCCCGCCGGGTGACCGGCCGGTCGCCGTTCACCGCCCCGGTGGCGCGGCCGGCCGGGCCGTCGCCCCGTCAGCCGACGACGCGGCCGGCGAGGACCACCCGCCGGGGCGCCGCGAGCACGCGGACGTCCGCGCGCGGGTCCTCGTCGTAGACCACCAGGTCGGCGGGGGCGCCCTCCTCCAGGGCGGGCCGTCCCAGCCAGGCCCTGGCCCCCCAGGACGTCGCCGACAGGGCCTCCAGGGGCGGGATGCCGGCCCTGACCAGCTCGGCGACCTCGGCGGCGACCAGGCCGTGCGCCAGGGAGCCGCCGGCGTCGGTGCCGACGAAGACGGGGACGCCCGCGTCGTACGCGGCGCGCACGGTGTCGTACCGGCGCTCGTGCAGCCGCCGCATGTGGTCGGCCCAGCGCGGGAACTTGGCCTCTCCCCCGTCCGCGAGCTTCGGGAACGTGGCGATGTTGACGAGCGTCGGCACGATGGCGACGCCGCGCTCCGCGAACAGCGGGATGGTGTCCTCGGTCAGACCCGTGGCGTGCTCGACGCAGTCGATCCCCGCCTCGACGAGGTCCCGCAGCGACTCCTCGGCGAAGCAGTGGGCGGTGACGCGGGCGCCCAGCCGGTGCGCCTCGGCGATCGCCGCCTCGACCTCGGCGCGCGGCCAGCAGGCGCCCAAATCCCCCGTCTCGCGGTCCAGCCAGTCGCCGACCAGCTTGACCCAGCCGTCGCCCCGCCGGGCCTCCCGGCCGACGTACGCGACCAGGTCGGCGGGCTCGATCTCATGGGCGTAGTTGCGGATGTAGCGGCGGGTGCGGGCGATGTGCCGGCCGGCCCGGATGATCCTCGGCAGGTCGTCGCGGTCGTCGATCCAGCGGGTGTCCGCCGGGGACCCGGCGTCCCGGATCAGCAGGGTGCCCGCGTCCCGGTCGGTGAGTGCCTGCTTCTCGCTGGTGGCCTCGTCCACGGCGCCGTGCGCGTCGAGGCCGACGTGGCAGTGCGCGTCGACCAGGCCGGGCAGCGCCCAGCCCCGCACCCTCCTGACGTCGCCGGCGTGCGACGGCCGGTCGTAGGTGACCCGCCCGTCGACCACCCACAGCTCGTCCCGTACGTCCTCCGGGCCCGCCAGCACCCGCCCCGTCACATGCAGCACCACGCTCATGTGCAGCACTCTACGAGGGCGGAAGTACGCTCGGCGGAGCAGTCCCGTACGTGAACGCACCGGAAGAGAGCCCGCCCCGTGACGCACCCCCTCCTCGACCTGCCCCCGCTGACCGCCGACCGCTTCGCGGCCATCGAGCGGCGCGTGGCCGCGCTGCTGGACACCGGGCAGGACGTCGTGATCACCCAGGGCGAGGCGCTGCTGCCGCTGGAGGGCTGCATCCGCAGTGGCGCGCGGCCCGGCTCGACGGCGCTGAACGTGGTGACCGGTCCGTACGGGCAGACCTTCGGCGACTGGCTGCACGACTGCGGCGCGACGGTGGTGGACCTGGAGGTGCCGTTCCACACGGCGGTGACCGCCGGGGAGATCGCCGAGGCGCTGGAGCGGAACCCGGAGATCGACTTCGTGTCGCTGGTGCACGCGGAGGCCGCGACCGGCAACACCAACCCGGTCGCGGAGATCGGTGAGGTGGTACGGGCCCACGGCGCGCTGTTCCACCTGGACGCGGTGGCCTCGATCGGCGCCGAGCCGGTGCTGCCGGACGCCTGGGGCGTGGACATGTGCGTCATCGGCGCGCAGAAGGCGATGGGCGGCCCGGCCGGTGTGTCGGCCGTGTCGGTCAGCACGCGCGCGTGGGAGCGGTTCGCGGCCAACCCGGCGGCGCCGCGCCGCTCGTACCTCTCCCTCCTGGACTGGAAGGAGCGCTGGATCGACGGCGGCCGCAAGGCGCTGCTGCACGCTCCGGCGCAGCTGGAGATGCTGGCGCTGGAGGCGTGCCTGGACCGCATCGAGGCGGAGGGCCTGGACAGGCTGATGGCCCGGCACGCGTCGGCGGCGGCGGCCACCCGCGCCGGGGTGCTCGCGCTCGGCGGCGGACTGGAGCCGTACGTGTACGAGGCGAGGGACGCCGCCCCGGTGGCGACGACGCTGCGCACGCCCGCGGGGGTGGACGCCGCCGGGCTGGTGGCCGCCGCCCTGGCCGCGGACCCCTCGCTGCCCCTGGCGGCGGGCGGCGGGGCGCTGGCCAAGGAGATGGTGCGGGTCAACCACTACGGGGTGGACGCGGACCGGGAGGTGGTGGAGTCCTCGGTGGCGGCGCTCGGGGCGGCCCTGGGCCGGCTGACCGGCGCGGCGGTGGACGTGGCGGGCGCGCGCCGGGCGGTCACCGAAGCCTGGGCGTGACCCGGCACGGGTCGGGGCCTGACCCGGCACGAAGCCTGGGCGCGACCGGTCACCGGGGCAGGGGCGTGGCCTCCGGGAGGGGCCCCACGCACACGGCGGCGGGCGCCAGTGCGGAGGCGGGCGTGGACGCCGGTACGGGGGCGGGGGCAGGCGCGGGCGCCGTTGCGGGCGCGGGGGCGTCCCTGCCCGGGCCGCGCTGGTCGCCCGGGCCGCGCGGGTCGGTCCCGGTGGCGGCCAGTGCGTCGAGCAGGGCCCGGACCGCCGGGGCGGGCGGGCGCCCGGCCGGGACGGCGAGGGACACCGGGACGGTGAGGCCGGGCAGGGCGCGGAACGTGATCCGGCCGGTCGGCGGGAGGGGTCCGGCCGGGTGGAACACGGTCCAGGAGGGGTCCGGGTGGGCGGCGAGCTCGGTGAGCGTCTCCCGGAGCGTGGTGAACGGCGGGCCGGGCGTCCAGCCGGGGAGCGCGGCCGTCACCAGATCGTGGAAGTCGGGGTCGGCGGCGCGCGGGGGGAGCCGCAGGGGCAGCCGCGCCAGCCGGTCGAGGCTGGGGGGCTCGTCGTCGGCGAGGCCGAGCACCGCCGCGTGGGACGCGGGCAGGGCGGCGACCAGCGGGTCCGTCCACAGCGGGTGCAGGATGACCCCTTCGGCGTGCCGAACGCCGCGTACCAGGGCGGCGTCGAACGTCCCGGAGCGCACGGCCGCGAGGCGGGCCTCCTGGGGCGCCCGTTCCAACCGGACGCGCAGCCCGGGGCGGCGGGCGGCCAGCGTGTCGAGGGCGCGGAAGACGCGGTCGGCGAAGGACCGGGAGGTGCCGAGCCGGACGAGCCCCTCGGTCCCGGCGGTGATGCCCGCCGCGGTGTCCCGGAGCCGGGCGGCGGCGGCGAGAGCGGCGCGGGCCTCGGGCAGCAGCCGCTCACCCGCGGCCGTGAGGCGCAGGTGCCGGGCGGAGCGGTCGAACAGCCGCAGGCCCAGCTCCCCCTCCAGCAGGGCGAGCTGCCGGCTCACCGCGGCCCGGACGGTGTGCAGCCGCTCGGCGGCCCGGCCGAAGCCGAGCTCCTCGGCGACCGCCACGAAGCACTCCAGCTGACGCAGCTCCACTTCTGGCCCCCACCCATCACCGTTGATGATCACTGTGGTCGTCAACCGCTTCCCGGTCGGCTCTTCTTCCCGACACCTACGTGTGTGTCTTCCGGCGCGCGCCCGGCGTCGAAACACAGGTACGGACGGGGAGACCGGAACGACTCATCCGGTGGCGCGGCGGAGCACGGCGCACATGGCGCGGCCAGGGGGCCGGCCCGGGCCGGAACGCAGGACATCCACTTCACCAGAACGCAGAATTCCTATTGATACCCGGATATCCACGGGTGTTATATAGGGGATAGCTTCCCGCATTCTTCTGCCCCGTATCGACGAGGCTAAACACAGAGATTTCAATAAGGCCGTCAAGGTCAATCCGGGCAGTCGCCGAGTGGATCACTCCGGTGTGATCGACTCCACATCACGCCCGTTTTGGCGGTACATATACCGGCAAATGGCAGGCTCCTGCGGGCGTTCCCCGGTTGAGCTCGCGCCCGCGCGATAACACAGGTCAGATGCTCACCCAACCCCTTCCGGCGATGCAATTTCAGAAATTGCTGGGTAAGTTCAATCCGCATGACCGCCGCACAAGCAGACCTTGCAGGTGCCCGAAACGAATTCCACCGACCGGCCGCACCGGCCATCGGTATCGACACCCCACGAGTGGAGGACGGAGCCGCGATCTGGCGCATAGCCCGCGACTCCAAGGTCCTGGACCTGAACTCCTCGTACAGCTACCTCCTGTGGTGCCGTGACTTCGCCGGCACGTCCCTCGTGGCGCGTGGCGCCGACGGGGAACCCATCGCCTTCGTCACCGGGTACGTCAGGCCGCAGCACCCCCGGACCCTCGTCGTCTGGCAGGTCGCCGTGGACGAGGCACACCGCGGCCGGGGGCTGGCCGGTGTGCTGCTGGACGCGCTGACCGCGCGCGTGGCCGGACAGGGCGTCGACACCGTGGAGACGACCGTCACGCCGGACAACACGGCGTCCGACCGGCTGTTCGCGTCGTACGCGGAGCGCCGGGGCGCCTCCCTGGAGCGCGAGGTGCTCTTCGACGGGGAGCTGTTCCCCGAGGGGACCCACGAGCCCGAGGTGCTCTACCGCATCGGCCCGATCGCCTGACACCCGTCGTGTGACAGGCGATCGCCCGGCACGCGATCGCCGCACGCCCGGACGCGCCGAACCGCCCGGTCGCCGTCCGCCGCCCGCCGCCCGACACGTACGCCCGAGACACCCCCACCGAGGAGACGAACCGCTGTGACCATCACCCCGCCCGCCCTGAGCGTCTTCGAGACCCTGGAGTCGGAGGTGCGCAGCTACTGCCGCGGTTGGCCCGCCGTGTTCGACCGCGCCCAGGGGGCCCGCCTCACCGACGAGGACGGACACAGCTACCTGGACTTCTTCGCCGGCGCCGGTTCCCTCAACTACGGGCACAACAACCCCGTACTGAAACGTGCGCTGCTCGACTACATCGAGCGGGACGGCATCACCCACGGCCTCGACATGGCCACGACGGCCAAGCGGGCGTTCCTGGAGTCCTTCCAGAACGTGATCCTCCGGCCGCGCGACCTCCCGTACAAGGTGATGTTCCCCGGCCCGACCGGCACCAACGCGGTGGAGGCCGCGCTGAAGCTGGCCCGCAAGGTGAAGGGGCGCGAGTCGATCGTGTCGTTCACCAACGCCTTCCACGGCATGTCGCTGGGCTCGCTCGCCGTCACCGGCAACGCGTTCAAGCGCGCCGGGGCGGGCATCCCGCTGGTGCACGGCACGCCGATGCCGTTCGACAACTACCTCGACGGCCGGGTGCCGGACTTCCTCTGGTTCGAGCGCCTCCTGGAGGACCAGGGATCGGGGCTGAACAAGCCGGCCGCCGTGATCGTCGAGACCGTGCAGGGCGAGGGCGGCATCAACGTCGCCCGGCCGGAGTGGCTGCGGGCGCTGCGGGAGCTGTGCGACCGGCAGGACATGCTGCTGATCGTGGACGACATCCAGATGGGCTGCGGTCGCACGGGGGCCTTCTTCTCCTTCGAGGAGGCGGGCATCACCCCCGACATCGTCACCCTGTCCAAGTCCATCAGCGGCTACGGCCTGCCGATGTCGCTGTGCCTGTTCATGCCGGAGCTGGACGTGTGGGGTCCCGGCGAGCACAACGGCACCTTCCGGGGCAACAACCCGGCCTTCGTCACCGCCACCGCCGCACTGGACAGCTACTGGGCCGACGGCCAGATGGAGAAGCAGACCATCGCCCGGGGCGAGCAGGTCGAGCAGGCGCTGCTGGCCATCTGCGACGAGAACTCCGCCTACGGCGCCCACTTCCGGGGCCGTGGCCTGGTCTGGGGCATGGAGTTCACCGACAAGTCCCGCGCCTCCGCCGTCTGCGCCCGCGCCTTCGAGCTGGGCCTGCTGCTGGAGACCTCGGGCCCGCGGAGCGAGGTCGTCAAGCTGCTGCCGCCGCTGACCATCACGCCCGACGAGCTCGACGAGGGGCTGCGGACGCTGGCCCGCGCGGTCCGCGAGACCGCCTGACCCCCACCCGTAAGAAAGGGAGTTGCACCACCGTGATCGTCCGATCGTTCAAGGACATCGAGAACACCGAGCGCCATGTCAAGGCGGCCTCCGGCACCTGGGAGTCCAAGCGCATCGTGCTGGCCAAGGAGAAGGTCGGCTTCTCGCTGCACGAGACCGTGCTGTACGCCGGGACCGAGACGTCCATGTGGTACGCCAACCACATCGAGGCCGTGCTGTGCGTCGAGGGCGAGGCCGAGCTGACCAACGACGAGACGGGCGAGACCCACTGGATCGAGCCCGGCACGATGTACCTGCTCGACGGCCACGAGCGCCACACCCTGCGCCCGAAGACCGACTTCCGGTGCGTGTGCGTGTTCAACCCGCCCGTCACCGGACGGGAGGACCACGACGAGAACGGCGTCTACCCGCTGCTCACCGAGGAGGGCTGAACCATGACGACGACCACGACCCTGCAGGACCTGTACCCCACCCGAGGCGCGTCCGAGGTGGTCACGCCCCGGCGGGACCCGGTCGTCTGGGGGCCGCTCACCCCGGAGCTGGAGTCGTTCGAGCGTGACGGCTTCCTCGCCGTGGACCAGCTGATCACCGAGGACGAGGCCGCCGTCTACCGCGCCGAGCTCGACCGGCTCGTCGCCGACCCGGCGATCCGGGCCGACGAGCGCTCGATCGTCGAGCCGAAGTCCCAGGACGTACGGTCGGTCTTCGAGGTCCACCGGATCAGCGACGTCTTCGCGCGGCTGGTGCGCGACGAGCGCGTGGTGGGCCGGGCGCGCGAGATCCTCGGCTCGGACGTGTACGTCCACCAGTCGCGGATCAACGTGAAGCCGGGCTTCGGCGCCTCGGGCTTCTACTGGCACTCGGACTTCGAGACCTGGCACGCGGAGGACGGGCTGCCGCGGATGCGGACGGTGTCCGTGTCGATCGCGCTGACCGAGAACCTCGACACCAACGGCGGTCTGATGATCATGCCGGGGTCGCACCGGACGTTCCTGGGCTGCGCGGGCGAGACGCCGAAGGACAACTACAAGAAGTCGCTCCAGATGCAGGACGCGGGCACCCCGTCGGACGAGGCGCTGACCGGGTTCGCGGACGCGCACGGCATCCGGCTGTTCACCGGCCGGGCGGGGTCGGCGACCTGGTTCGACTGCAACGCCATGCACGGCTCGGGCGACAACATCACCCCCTTCCCGCGCAGCAACGTCTTCATCGTGTTTAACAGCGTGGAGAACACGGCGGTGGAGCCGTTCGCGGCCCCGGTCCGCCGGCCGGAGTTCATCGGGGCGCGGGACTTCACGCCGGTGCGGTGAGGCGCGGCGCGGCGGGTACACGGGTGGAGGGGCGGGATCCGGGTGGGGTCCCGCCCCTCGCGGTGCCGTCGCCGGGCGGTCCGCCCGGCGGACGCGGTCAGCGGTGGCGGAACCAGTTCGCCGCCGGCAGCAGCCTGCCGTCGTAGTCGAACAGGGCCTGATTCTCCCAGGCGTTGCCCGACGCCGGGTCGGCCGGGTCCCAGCCGCTGCCGGTGACGGCCGTCCAGGCGGGCTCCCAGTAGACGACGCCGAGGCCGCGGCCGTTGGGCACGGCCTCCACGACGTTCATCACGTCCCGCAGGTTCGCGGCCTGGCCGGCCGGGGTGGCCGGGTAGCCGGGCGCCAGGGTGTCCTCGGTGGCGACGTTGTTCTCCAGGAAGTCGTCGTTGGCGAGCGTGTGCGCGTACGCCGTCTCCGCCACCAGCACGGGCTTGCCGTACCGGGCGGCGACGTCGTCCAGGTTCGCCTGGAGACCGGAGAGCGGACCGTGCCAGTAGCCGTAGTAGGACAGGGCGACGACGTCGAAGGGCACCTGGTGGGCGACGGCCTGGTCGAACCACCAGCGGGTGCCCCCGTTGTCGCCGCCCTTGGCGAGGTGCAGGGCCACCTGCGTGGCCGGTGAGACGGCCTTGGCGGCGTTCGCGCCGGACGTCAGCAGGCCGGCCAGCTGCGGCCAGTTCGACGTACGGCCCTCCTCCCACAGCATGCCGGCGTTGATCTCGTTGCCGATCTGGACCATGTCGGCGGTCGTGCCCTGTGCCTTGAGCGCGCCGAGGACGTCGTACGTGTGGTCGTACACGTCCTTCCTCAGCCGCTCGTACGTGTGCGAGGACCAGGCCGCGGGCTTGTACTGCTTGCCCGGGTCGGCCCAGGTGTCCGAGTAGTGGAAGTCCACCAGGACCTTCATGCCCTGGGCCTTGGCCCGCTTGGCCATGGCGAGGACCTTCGCCTTGTCGTTGTAGCCGTCGGCGGGGTTCACCCAGACCTTCAGGCGTACGTAGTTCATGCCGACCGACTTCAGGACGGCCATCGCGTCGCCGCTCGTGCCGTTCGCGTACCGGTAGGCCGCTCCGTGGGCCTCGTTCTTGGGGAGCGTCGACAGGTCGCCGCCCTTGACGGTGAGGCCGGTCGTGCCGCGGGTGAAGGTGAGGTCGTCGAAGTTGGCCCACTCGCCCGCGTGGGCGTCCGAGTTGAGGCTCACGGTGCACCCGCCGCCGGTCACCTTGACGGAGGTGACGATCCGGATCCAGGCGCCGTTCGCGGTGGGCGGCAGGTCGGTGCGCTGTTCGGCCCCACCGCAGTTGCGCAGGGCGATGTACGCCGCGTTCTGTCCGCCGCTGGAGCGGACGCGGGCGCTCAGGGTGTACGTGCCGTCGGCGAGCCCGGACAGGTACTGGTAGGTCTCCACCGTGTACGCGGACGACGACCAGTGGGAGAGCCGGGTGCTGCCGCTCGCCCCGCCGGCCTCGGTGAACGAGGCGCCGTTCCGGCCGGTGGCCGAGTAGGTGGACCAGCCGGTGGCGCCGTTCTCGAACCCCGGGTTGGTGAGCGTGGCCGCGGCCCGGGCCGTGGTCGCCGGCAGCCCGGCGAGGACCAGGCCCGCGGCGACGGTGAGGGCGGCCGCGGCCGCTCCGGTGGTGCCGTGCATGTCGTGTCCCTTCGACGATGTGCGTGGCGGTGATGCGGGGTGTGACGGGGTGGTACCTGGTGCGGCGGTGGTGTGCGGTGCGGGTCAGGCGAGCCGGACGACCCGGACGGCGCCGGCCGGGACGGCGAGGTGGCCGCTGACGGCCTCGCCGCCGAGGAGCTCCGTGCCGGGGCCGTCCAGCGGCACCTTGGCGTCGGCGGAGGTGTGGTTGAGCGCGAACAGGTAGGTGCCGCCGGCGCCGGCGCGGCGCACCACCTCCACGTCGCGGGGCAGCTCGGTGCGCGGCGCGATGCCCGCGTCCTCGCAGGCCGCGCCGATGATCGCGTCCAGGGCGGGCGGGGCGAGGCGGGTGGAGACGTACCAGGCGGTGCCCTTGCCGAGGCGGTGGCGGGTGACGGCGGGGCGGCCCGCGGCGGGGCCGTCGGCGTACGTCCACACCGTCCCGGCGCCGCGCGGGACGACGAACTCGGTCCACACGTCACCGGTCAGCGTCCGGTCCCCGGCCCGCTCGGTGATCCGTACCGTCTCGCCCTCCCCCAGCGGCGACCACTCCTCGACGGTGAGGCCGAGGACGTCCCGCAGCGCGCCGGGGTACGGGCCGGGGTGGACGGCGTCGTGCTCGTCGACGATGCCGGAGAAGTACGACACGACGAGTGTGCCGCCGTTCTCGACGTAGGAGCGCAGGTTGCGGCCCGCCGCCTCGGTGGTGAGGTACAGGGCGGGGACCACGACGAGGGGATGGGCCGACAGGTCGGCCTCGGGGTGGGCGAAGTCCACGGTCAGGTGCCGGTCCCAGAGGGTCTCGTAGAAGCTGTCGGCCCGCTCGCGGGCGTCGAGGTCCTCGCTGGGGCGCCATTCGAGGTTCTGCGCCCACCAGGAGTGCCAGTCCCACACCATGGCGGCGTCGGCGACGGTCCGCGTGCCGCGCAGCCCGGCCAGTGCGCCGAGGTCGGCACCGAGTGCGACGACCTCGCGCCAGACGCGTGAGTCGGTGCCGGCGTGCGGCACCATCGCGGAGTGGAACTTCTCGGCGCCGCGCCGGGACTGGCGCCACTGGAAGAACATGGCGCCCTCGGAGCCGCGCGCCACGTGGGCGAGGGAGTTGCGGGCCATCTCGCCGGGGCGCTTGGCGGGGTTCCGGGCCTGCCAGTTGACGCCGCTGGTGGAGTGCTCCAGCAGCAGCCAGGGGGCGCCGCCGGCGACGGAGCGGGTGAGGTCGGCGGCCATGGCGAGGTTGACGTGGGTGCGGCGGCCGTCGGTGATGAGGTAGTGGTCGTTGGTGACGAGGTCGACCTCGCGGCCCCAGGCCCAGTAGTCGACGCTGTCGCACTGGCTGAGGGCGGTCATGAAGTTGGTGGTGACCGGCACGCCGGGTGCCAGGCGGTGAAGGATGTCCCGTTCGCGGACGAAGTTCTCGCGCATGGTGGCGTCGGCGAAGCGCCGGTAGTCCAGCTGTTGCGCCGGGTTGCCGACGGTGGGGGTGGCGCGGGGCGGGTCGATCTGGTCGTACGCGGTGTAGTACTGGCCCCAGAAGGCGGTGCCCCAGGCGTCGTTGACGGCGTCGACGGAGCCGTAGCGGGCGTCGAGCCAGTGGCGGAACCGGTCGGCGCAGGTGTCGCAGTAGCAGGCGCTGACGGGGACGCCGTACTCGTTGTGGACGTGCCAGAGCGCGAGGGCGGGGTGCGAGCCGTAGCGGCGGGCGAGGCGCTCGGTGATGTCCGAGGCGGCGGCGCGGTACGCCGGTGAGCTGTGGCAGATGGCGCCGCGGGAGCCGAAGGCGTACCGCGTGCCCTCGCGGGTGACGGGCAGCGCCTCCGGGTGCGCGCGGTAGAACCAGGCGGGCGGGGCGACGGTGGGCGTGCCGAGGTCGGCGCGGATGCCGTGCTGGTGGAGCAGGTCCAGGAGCCGGTCGAGCCACCCGAAGTCGTGCACGCCGGGCTCGGGTTCGAGCTTGGCCCAGGAGAAGATGCCGACGCTGACCATGGTGACGCCCGCCTCGCGCATCAGCCGGACGTCCTCCTGCCAGATGCTTTCCGGCCACTGCTCGGGGTTGTAGTCCCCGCCGTAGGCGAGCCGGCGCAGGCCGCGGGGAGTGGTCTCCGGCATGGGGTTTCTCCTGATTCCTCGGGAAGCGTCCGGCGGCATACCGATCAAGTGGGAACGTGCACACACAGGCGGCGCCGCTAGAACGCAACATAACCGCACAGCATCAACCATTGACAAGTGTCTGGGATGTTTCTCTACTGTGAACGCTCACAGAAGCATGGCAGGCCTCCCACCACGGCGGAGGCCGCCCCCCTCGGTCAGGGAGAAGCCCCCATGCCGCACGCGCTGCGCCGCCGCATTTCCGCCATCGCCACCGCCACCGCCGTCTGTCTCGGTGCCTCCGCCCTCACCGGGTGCGGGGCGCCCGGCGACGACGGGGACGCCGCGTCCGGCCCCGTGTCACTGACGTACTGGGCCTGGGCGCCCGGCATGGACAAGGTCGCCGCCCTGTGGAACAAGCAGCATCCGGACGTCACGGTGACCGTGAAGAAGCAGGCCTCCGGCGACGACCTGGTCACGAAGATCATCACGGCGGCCAAGGCGCACCAGGCCCCCGACCTCGTCCAGGCCGAGTACCAGGCGCTGCCGACCCTGGTCAGCAACGACGTCCTGGCCGACATCTCCGCGGAGGCCGGCGACGCCGAGAAGGCGTTCGCCCCGGGCGTCTGGCAGCAGGTCACGCTGGGCACCGACGCGGTGTACGCGCTGCCCCAGGACTCCGGGCCGATGATGTTCTACTACCGCGCCGACCTGTTCGCCCAGTACGGGCTGAAGGTCCCCACCACCTGGGAGGAGTTCGCCGCCACCGCCCGCGCGCTGAAGAAGAAGGCCCCGGACAAGGCCCTGACGACCTTCTCCGCCAACGACTCCGGCCTGTTCGCCGGGCTCGCCCAGCAGGCGGGCGCCAGGTGGTGGACGGCCGAGGGCGAGAAGTGGAAGGTCGGCATCGACGACGCGGCCACCAGGAAGGTCGCCGGCTTCTGGGGCGGCCTGGTCGCGGAGGGCGCCGTCGACAACCAGCCGATGTACACCCCGGCCTGGAACAAGGCGCTCAACACCGGCAAGCAGATCGCCTGGGTGAGCGCGGTGTGGGCGCCGGGCACCCTCACCACCGCCGCGCCGGACACCAAGGGCAAGTGGGCGATGGCACCGCTCCCCCAGTGGACCGTGGGTGCCAACGTCACCGGTAGCTGGGGCGGCTCGACCACCGCCGTCACCAACGACTCCCGGCACAAGGCCGCCGCGGTGGAGTTCGCCACCTGGCTGAACACCGACCCCGAGGCGCTTGCCGCGCTGGTGAAGGAGAGCGGCGTCTACCCGGCCGCCACCGCCGCCCAGTCCGGCGGCGCGCTCGCCGAGCCGCCCGCGTTCTTCGCCAACCAGCCGGACTTCTACCTCCGCGCCGCCGCGATAGCCAGGACCACCGCGCCCGCCGCCTGGGGGCCGAACGTCAATGTCGCGTACACCGCCTTCAAGGACGAGTTCGGCAAGGCCGCCAAGGCGAAGTCGGGCTTCGGCACGGCGCTCACGGCGATGCGGAACGCCACGGTCGCGGACCTGAAGAAGCAGGGCTTCGAGGTCGCCCCGTGACGGGAGCCGCGCGCGCCCGCTCCTCCTCCCGCGCCGACCGGCGCCGGGTGCGGAACGCGCCCTATCTGTTCCTCCTCCCGGCCGGGCTCCTGTTCGCCGTCTTCTTCGCACTGCCCATCGGCTACGCGGTCTGGCTGAGCCTGCACCGGATCGAGGTCAAGGGCCTCGGCCTGGGCAGGGGCTCCCGCCAGGAGGTCTGGGCGGGGTTGGCCAACTACACCGCCGCGCTCACCGACTCCGAGCTCGGCCGCGGCGCGCTGCGGATCCTCGGGTACGGCGCCATCGTCGTCCCGGTGATGCTGGGGCTCGCGCTGCTGTTCGCGCTGCTGCTGGACACCGAGCGGGTCCGGGCGCGGTCCTTCTCCCGACTGGCGATCTTCCTCCCGTACGCCGTCCCGGGCGTCGTCGCGGCGATGCTGTGGGGGTTCCTGTACCTGCCGGACGTCAGCCCGTTCCACTACGCGCTCGACGCCCTCGGGCTGCCGCGGCCGGACCTGCTGGACGGCGGGCCGCTCTTCCTGGCCCTGTCGAACATCGCCGTGTGGGGCGGCACCGGGTTCAACATGATCGTCATCTACACGTCGCTGCGGTCCATCCCGGCCGAGGTGTACGAGGCGGCGAAGCTGGACGGGGCCACCCCGCTCCAGATCGCGCTGCGGATCAAGATCCCGATGGTGGCGCCGTCGCTCGTGCTGACCTTCTTCTTCTCGATCATCGCGACGCTCCAGGTCTTCAGCGAGCCGACCACCCTGCGCCCGCTGACCAACGGGATCCCCACCACCTGGAGCCCGCTGATGAAGGTCTACAACGACGCCTTCGTCGGCGGGAACGTCCACGCGGCGTCGGCGACCGCCGTCGTCCTCGCCGTCGCGACCTTCGTGCTGTCGTTCGGCCTGCTGAGGGCCTCCAACTCCGGAAGGAAGCAGGGACGGACCCGATGACCGACCTCACCGCTCCCCCGGCGCGCAGGACCGCCCCGGCCGCCGGCACCACACCGGGCACTTCCCAGGGCCCGCCCTCCGCCCGGCCCCGCCGCCCCGGCCGGATCGCCCCGCTGCCCACGGCGGCCCTGCTCCTGGGCGCGCTGTACTGCCTGCTGCCGGTCGCCTGGGTGCTCGTGGCGTCCACCAAGTCCGGCACGGAGCTGTTCTCCACCTTCACGTTCCTGCCGGGCAGCGGCCTCGGCGACAACCTGGCCGGCCTCGACGCGTACCGCGACGGGATCTACTGGCGGTGGATGGCCAACTCGGCCTTCTACGCGGGCTTCGGCGCCGTCCTGTCCACGGCGGTGTCGGCGGTCTCCGGCTACGCGCTGGCGGTCTACCGCTTCCGCGGGCGCGAAGCCGTCTTCAACGTCCTGCTGGCCGGTGTGCTGATGCCGCCGGTCATCCTGGCCATCCCGCAGTACCTGCTGGTGGCGAAGGCCGGTCTGGCGGACACGTACCTGTCGGTGCTGCTGCCGCTGGTCCTCTCCCCGTACGGCGTGTACCTCGGCCGGATCTACGCGGCGGCCGCCATCCCCATGGAGCTGGTGGAGGCCGGCCGGATGGACGGGGCGGGCGAGTGGCGGATCTTCCTGCGGATCGCGGTCCCCATGATGTCGCCGGGGCTCGTCACGATCTTCCTCTTCCAGTTCGTGGCGATCTGGAACAACTTCCTGCTGCCCTACATCATGCTCGGGGACGACGAGAAGTTCCCGATGACCGTGGGGCTCTACACCCTGCTCGCGCAGGGCTCCGCGACCCCGGCGCTCTACACGCTGGTGATCACCGGTGCCATGCTGGCGGTCGTCCCGCTCATCGCCCTCTTCCTGGTCATCCAGCGGTTCTGGAGCCTGGACCTGCTGTCCGGGGCCGTAAAGTCCTGATGACACCGAGGGGAACGCCACGCATGAGCCGCAGCAGCACGAGCCGGAGCACGGAGGGCCGCCGCCGGCCGCCGACCATCCATGACGTGGCCCGGGAGGCCGGGGTCTCCCGCGGCACCGTCTCGCGCGTCCTCAACGGCGGGCACTACGTCAGCCCCGCCGCCCAGGACGCCGTCAACGCGGCGATCCGCAGGACGGGGTACGTCGTGAACCGGCACGCCCGCTCGCTGATCACCGGCAAGTCGGACTCGGTGGCGTTCCTGCTGACCGAGCCGCAGGAGCGGTTCTTCGAGGACCCCAACTTCAACGTGCTGCTGCGGGGCTGCACCCAGGCGCTGGCCGACCGGGACATCCCGCTGCTGCTGATGATCGCGGGCACGGCCGACGAACGGCGGCGCAACCTGCGGTACATCGAGGCCGGCCACGTCGACGGGGTGCTGCTGGTGTCCAGCCACTCCGGCGACCCGGTGGTGACGCAGTTGCGCCGGGCGGGCGTCCCGCTGGTGGCGTGCGGCAAACCGCTCGGCCAGACGTCGAAGGTCAGTTACGTCGCCGCCGACGACCGGGACGGCGCGCGGGAGATGGTGCGGTACCTGTACGCGTCGGGGCGCCGCCGCATCGCCACGGTGACCGGCCCTCCGGACACCCCGGGCGGGGTCGAGCGCCTCGCGGGGTACCGCGAGACGCTGGCCGGGTGCGGGCTGCCGGCCGACGAGGCGCTGATCGTGCCGGGCGACTACAGCCGGGCGAGCGGCGAGGCGGCGGCGGCGCTGCTGCTGGAGCGGGCGCCGGACGTGGACGCGGTGTTCGTGGCGTCGGACCTGATGGCGCAGGGCGTGCTCGACACCCTGGCGCGGGCCGGGCGACGGGTGCCGGAGGACGTGGCGGTGGGCGGTTTCGACGACTCGCCGGCGGCGGTGTCGTCCCGGCCGCCGCTCACCACGATCCGCCAGCCGTGGGACCGGATCAGCGCCGAGATGGTGCGGATGCTGCTGGCCCGCATAGGCGGGGAGGAGGACGCCGCGGTCATCCTCCCCACCGAGCTGGTGCGCCGCGCATCGGCGTGAGCCCGCGCTATCGGACGGTCAGGGCGGGGTAGTCCGTGTAGCCGCGGTGGTCGCCGCCGTAGAAGGTGGCCGTGTCCGGTGTGTTGTAGGGGCCGTTGGCCCGGAGGCGGGCCGGCAGGTCGGGGTTGGCGAGGAACAGGGCGCCGAAGGCCACGAGGTCGGCCGTGCCGTTCTCGATGAGGGCCAGGTCCTCGGCGCTGGTCGGTCCCTCGGTGGCGGGGTTGAGCACGAGGGCGCCGGAGAAGAGCTTGCGCAGGGCCAGGGTGAGATCGCGGGTGGCCGGGGAGCTCTCCAGGACGTGCAGGTAGGCGAGGCCGAGCGGTTCGAGGGCCGTCACCAGCGCGGTGTACGCCTCCTCCGGCTCGGGCTCGTCGATGCCGTTGAAGCCGTTGCCGGGGGAGATCCGCAGGCCGGTGCGCTCGGGCCCGATCTCGGCGGCGACCGCCGTGACGACCTCGACGGCGAAGCGCACGCGGTTCTCGGCGGAGCCGCCCCAGGCGTCGGTGCGCCGGTTGGTGCCGGGGGCCAGGAACTGGTGGATGAGGTAGCCGTTGGCGCCGTGCAGCTCGACACCGTCGAAGCCGGCGGTCACCGCGTTGCGGGCGGCGGACACGAAGTCCGCGATCGTCTCCCGTACCTCGGCGTCGGTGAGCTCGCGCGGGGTGACGAAGTCCTTGGGGCCCTCGGCCGTGTAGACCTGCCCCTCGGCGGCCACGGCGGACGGGGCGACGGGGTGGAGGCCGCCGGGCTGGTCGGCGAGCAGGTCGGGGTGGCCGATGCGGCCGGCGTGCATGAGCTGGGCGTAGATCCGGCCGCCCGCGGCGTGCACCGCGTCGGTGACCCGGCGCCAGGCGGCGGTCTGCTCCTCGCTGTGCAGGCCCGGGGTGTCGGGGTAGCCCTGGCCGACCGGTGAGGGCTGGATGCCCTCGGTGATGATCAGTCCGGCCGAGGCGCGCTGGGCGTAGTACTCGGCGGTGAGGCCGGTCGGCACCCGGCCGGCTCCGGCGCGGCTGCGGGTCATCGGGGCCATGACGATGCGGTTGGCGAGGGGCGTGCCGGACAGGTCGATGGGGTCGAAAGCAGTGGTCATCGGGGCTCCCAAGACATTGTGTGGTCGGCCAATCATTTCTGCCTGACGTTACTGTAACGCATTCATTGGCCGACCAAGGTAAAATCGGCGGTATCGACCGACAGTCCCGCGAGGAGCCCCGATGACCGGCCCGCACCACCCCGAGCAGGGTGCCGAGCGCCCCGCCTGTACCGACGCGCCGCCCTCCGCGGCACAGTGCGGCCCGCTGAGCCACGCCCTGTCGCGGGTGGCCCGGCTGCACCGCATCGCCGCGGGCCGGTTCCTCAAGGAAGCCGGCATCTATCCGGGCCAGGAGTTCGTGATGATGCACCTCTGGGACGCCGGACCGGTCCGCCAGTCGGAGCTGATCAGGGTCCTGGACCTCGACCCCTCCACGGTCACCAAGATGCTCCAGCGCCTGGAGCAGACCGGCCATGTGCGCCGCTCCCCCGACCCCTCGGACCGGCGCGCCGTGCTGGTGGAGGCGACCGCCGCCAGCTGCACGCTGCACGCGCAGGTGACCGGGGCCTGGAGCCGGCTGGAGGAGCTGACCCTCGCCGGGCTCGACGCGCCCGAGCGCGCCGAGCTGACGCGGCTCCTGGGCAAGGTCGAGGCGAACCTGTGCAAGGGGACGCCGGCGTGCCCCGGCCCCTCGGGCGGCGGACGGGACGGCGCGGCCGGCGGGGTTCAGGACAGCGCGTCCAGCGCCCGGTCCACGTCGGCGGCCGAGTTGTAGAGGTGGAAGGCGGCCCGCAGGTTGCCGGCGCGGGCGGAGACGACGACGCCGGCCCTGGCCAGTTCCGGCCGCCGCGCCCCCAGCCCCGGCACGCCGACGACGGCCGAGGCGCCGGGCACCGGGGAGTGACCGAGGCGGACCAGGCCCTCCCGGAAGCGGGCGGCGAGCGCGGTCGCATGGGCGTGCACCGCGTCGACGCCGATCTCGGCGAGCAGGGCGAGGGACTGCTCGGCCCCGTGGTACGAGAGGAAGGAGGGCGGCTCGTCGAACCGGCGGGCCGTGTCGGCGAGCCGGGCGGCCGGGCCGTACGGGTTGTCCAGGTCGGCCGCCGCGAACCAGCCCGCGTGGATGGGCACCAGCGACTCCTGGGCCTCCTCGGTCACCGTCAGGAACGACGCGCCCCGCGGGCACATCAGGAACTTGAACCCGCCCGTCACCGTGTAGTCGTACGCCCCCGCGTCCAGCGGCAGCCACCCCGCCGACTGGGTCGCGTCGAGGAGCGTACGGGCCCCGTGCGCGGCCGCCGCCTCCCTCACGGCGGCCAGGTCGGCCACGCGGCCGTCCGCCGACTGGACGGACGAGAAGGCGACCAGCGCCGTGCCGGGCCGTACCGCGTCCGCCAGGTCCTCCAGCGGCACGAACCGCGCCTCGAGGTCGCCCCGCGCCGTGAACGGCGTGATCAGCGACCCGAAGTCGCCCTCCACGAAGAGGACCTCCGCCCCGGGCCGCAGCGAGTTCGCGACCAGGCCGACGTGGACGGCGACCGAACTTCCCACGGCGACCCGGTCCGGGCCCACGCCCGCCACCCGCGCGAACCCGCGCCGCGCGCCGTCCACGGCCTCGAAGCTGCCGGACCCGCCCGCCGTCCCGGCGGCCACGGCCTCCGCCAGCGCGGTCACGGCGGCCACCGCCCGGCGGGGCAGCAGCCCGCAGCGGGAGGTGTCCAGGTACGTCTGTGCGGGCGCGAACTCGCCGCCACCGAGAGGGGTTTCCATCCCCCCACCCTGGTCCGGACGGTGTGCCAGGTCAATCGCCCCCGGCTGACGCGCGGCTCACCCCTCGCAGACGCCGTCCACGTCACAGGCCGCCGCCCCCGCGCCGACCGGCTGGATCACCCGGCCCTGCCAGGCCTGCTCCAGTGCCTGGGTGAACACCTCGGCGGGCTGCCCGCCCGAGACGCCGTAGCGCCGGTCCAGGACGAAGAACGGCACGCCCGTCGCGCCCAGCCCGGCCGCCTCGCGCTCGTCGGCCCGTACGTCCTCGGCGTAGGCGTCCTCGTCGGCCAGCACGGCCCGCACCTCGTCCTCGGCCAGCCCCGCCTCGACACCGAGCCGCACGAGCACCTCGGGGTCGAAGACGGACCGCTCCTCGGCGAAGTTCGCGCGGTAGGCGAGGTCCAGCAGCGCGTCCTGCCGGCCGTGCGCCTTGGCCAGGTGGAGCAGCCGGTGGATGTCGAAGGTGCTGCCGTGGTCCCGCCCCTCGGTGCGGTACTCCAGCCCCTCGGCGCGCGCGTTGGCGGCCACGTGCTCCTCCATGGCCCGCGCCTCCTCACGGGTGCGCCCGTACTTCTTCGCCAGCATGTCGATCACCGGCGCGGTGTCGCCCTTGGCCCGGTCCGGGTCCAGCTCGAAGGAGCGGTGCACCACCTCGACCTCGTCGCGGTGGGCGAAGGCCGCGACCCCCTTCTCGAAGCGCGCCTTCCCGATGTAGCACCACGGGCAGGCGATGTCGCTCCAGATCTCGACGCGCATGTCTTCGTTCTCTCCAGGTCGTGAGGCGCGGCCGGGGCCGTGCGGAGGCTTCCTCCGCTCACGCCGTCAACCCGTCACCGCGCCGGTTCATTCCCCCGGTGCCGCTCGTACCGGAGGAGGACGGCCCCGTTGCCGAGGGTCCTGGTCCCGGCGAACCGCAGCCGCGTGCGGGTCTCCGCCTCCGGGAACAGCGGCTTCCCCGGCGGAGGCCGGTCGCGGGGCGGCGGAGCCGGCCGGCGCTGTTCCGCCGGCCGGCGCGGGAGGCCGGTACCGGAGCCGGGCCCGCGCGGGGCTCGGACACCGGAGCCGGGCCGTCGCGGCCCGCGCGGGGCGGCAAGCCGTCAGGTGCCGTCGCGCAGGTCCGCCGGCGCGTGCGGGCGGTACGCGATCCGGTCGAAGGTGACCGCGCACCCCTCGCCCACCGGCGACTGGGCGGCGAAGCCGACCCGTGCCGAGCCCGCCCGCGCCGCGTCGCCGAGGGCGAAGACCCGGACGAAGGTCCAGTGCGCGCCGTCCGCCGAGGCGTGGAACGCGAACGCCCGGCCCGTCCGGCTGACCCGCAGCCACACGGTGCCGCCGTCCACCACGAAGGAGTTGGCGTCGTCCGAGTGGCCCCGGGTCACGACCGTGCACACGGTCGGCCGGTCCGGCGACAGCTCCAGACAGAGCTTGGCCCACTCCCGCTCACCGGCGTGGACGTAGAGCGCGCCCGCGTCGAAGGGGGCCGCGAGGCCGGCCGTGACGCGGGCCACCAGCTGGAAGTCGCCCTCCGGCACCGCGCCGAGCAGGCGCGGCGCGTCGGATGCCGGGTCCAGGGCGTCGCCCGTCGGGGGGACGAAACGGTCCTGGCGCGGGCCCGCCCGGCCCGTCAGCGCCCCCCGCTCGTACGACCAGCCGGCGTCGGGGCCGTACGGCCGCAGGGGGAACGGCAGTCCGGGCAGTGTGAGGTCCACCGGATCAGCGCTCCGTCCGTCCGTCGACGCGGCGCGGGAGGCCCAGCGGGTTGTCGTCGCGCAGCTCCGGCGGGAGCAGCGCCTCGGGGGTCGACTGGTAGGTGACCGGGCGCAGCCAGCGTTCGACGGCGGTGCCGCCGACGGAGGTGGAGGTGGAGGTGGTGGCCGGGTAGGGGCCGCCGTGGTGCTGGGCGGGGGCGACGGCGACGCCGGTGGGCCAGCCGTTGACGAGGACGCGGCCGGCGAGCGGGGTGAGTTCGGCGAGGATCTCGGCGGCGCGGCCCCCGCCGGACGCCTCCTCCGAGGAGAGGTGGACGGTCGCCGTGAGGTTGCCGGGCAGCCGGGACAGGACGGCGGTGACCTCGCCCTCGTCCTCGTACCGGGCGACCACGGTCACGGGGCCGAAGCACTCCTCCAGCAGCAGGTCGTGCGCGCCCTCGTCGGCGAGCTTGGCGGCCGGCACGGTCAGGAACCCGGGGCTGACGGTGTGCTCGTCACCCGCGCCGGGGGTGACAGGGGCCTCGACGTCCGGCAGCGCGGCGCGGTCGGCGACGCCCGCGACGAAGTTGTCGCGCATCCGGTGGTCGAGGAGCACCCCCTCGCCGGCGGCCTCGACCGCGCCGGCGAGGGAGGCGATCAGTTCGTCGCCGCCCGCCCCGGCCGGCGCCAGCACCAGTCCGGGCTTGACGCAGAACTGGCCCGCGCCGAGCGTCATGGACCCGGCGAGGCCGGTCCCGATCTGCTCGGCCCGCTCGGCGGCCGCCGCCTCGGTGATCACCACCGGGTTGAGGGAGCCCAGTTCGCCGTGGAACGGGATGGGTACGGGGCGGGCGGCGGCCGCGTCGAACAGCGCCCGGCCGCCGCGGATCGAGCCGGTGAACCCGGCGGCGGCGATCAGCGGGTGCTTGACCAGCTCGACGCCCGCCTCGAAGCCGTGCACGAGGCCGACGACGGCCTGGGGGATGTCGTGCTGTGCCGCGGCCTGGCCGAGGACGGCGGCGACCAGCTCGGAGGTGGCCGGGTGGTCGGGGTGGGCCTTGACGACGACCGGGCAGCCGGCGGCCAGCGCGCTGGCGGTGTCGCCGCCGGGCACGGAGAAGGCGAAGGGGAAGTTGGAGGCCGAGTACACGGCGACGACACCGAGCGGGACCTTGTAGCGGCGCAGGTCCGGGATGGGCGGGGTGGCGGTGTCGTCGGGGTGGTCGATGATGACGCCGAGGAAGTCGCCCTCGTCGACGATGTCGGCGAAGGCCCGCAGCTGGAAGCAGGTGCGGGCCAGTTCGCCGGTGAGGCGGGCGGGGCCGAGGGCGGTCTCGGCGTCGGCCGCCGCCACCAGCGCGTCCTTGGCGCCGTCGAGGAGTTCGGCGGCGGTCCGCAGGAACGCGGCGCGCACCGTGCGGTCGGCGAGGGCGCCGCGGGCGGAGTGCGCCGCCCGTACGGCCCGGTCGACGTCCTCCGCGGTCGCTTCGACGGCAACCCGCTCCCGCCGCTTCCCGGTTCGGGGGTCGACACTCCAGACTTGTACTGCTGACACCACTACGTCCTTCCAGCCCACCGCGATTGTTCGGTATTCTGAACAGCGTTCCTGATGATGAATGGGACTCTATTAACGGGCGCGGCGTGACCACAAGAGGGGCGAGTCGAATGTCAGCTACCGATTCCGGCGGGGCGCAGGTCAAGTCCGCCGTCCGCACGGTGGAACTGCTCGAGTTCTTCGCGGGCAGCCCCGGCATGCACTCCCTGGCCGCCGTCCAGGAAGCCGTCGGCTACCCCAAGTCCAGCCTCTACATGCTGCTGCGCACCCTGGTGGAGCTGGGCTGGGTGGAGACCGACGCGACGGGCACGCGGTACGGCATCGGCGTGCGCGCCCTGCTCGTGGGCACCTCGTACATCGACGGCGACGAGGTCGTCGCGGCCGCCCGCCCCACCCTGGACCGGCTCTCCGACGACACCACCGAGACCATCCACCTGGCCCGGCTCGACGGCACCAACGTCGTCTACCTGGCCACCCGCCAGTCGCAGCACTACCTGCGGCCGTTCACCCGCGTCGGACGCCGGCTGCCCGCCCACTCCACGTCGCTCGGCAAGGCCCTGCTGGCCACCCACAGCGACGAGCAGGTCCGCAAGATGCTCCCGGAGACCCTGCCGGCGCTCACCGAGCACACCATCACCGACCGCGAGAAGCTCATCGAGGAGCTGCACGCCGTCCGCGAGCAGGGATACGCCGTGGATCGCGAGGAGAACACCCTGGGCCTGCGGTGCTTCGGCGTCGCGATCCCCTACCGCACCCCGGCGCGGGACGCCATCAGCTGCTCGGTGCCGGTCGCCCGGCTCACCCCGGCGCACGAGCAGATGGTCAAGGACGCGCTGTTCGACGCCCGCGACCGGCTGACGCTCGCGACGAGGAGGCTGTGACGGACGCGGCCCTCCGGGAGGCGCGCGAGAGCGACCCGCCGGTCCTCCTCCTGCGTGGCTGAGCGGTCTCCGCCGTGCGGCGGAGGCGGTTCACCGCCGGGAAGGAGGTGCGGGTCCCGTGCGGACGGGAGCGTAGGGGCATGACCACGAACCCGGCCGCCACCGCCCCGGCGGACCCGCCCCCTTCCGCCCCCGCGAACCCGCCCGCCCCCGTCCCGACGAGCCCCGCCGCCTCCGTCATCGCCCCCGCGGGCCCGCCCGTCGTCGCCGTGACGGACCGGCCGCACCCGGTGAGCCCGGCACCGGGACCTGCACCGGCCCGGCCGGGGTTGGCGCGCCGGGCGCTGCGTGCCCTCGCGGTGGTCTCGTGCGTCCCGTACGTCTCGCTCAAGGTGGCCTGGGTGTCCGGCAGCCGCGTCGGCATCCCCGAGGGCAGTGCGCTGCTGGACGATCCGGACCTGATGGCGGCGGTCAACCTGACGACGGTGCTGATGGACGCGGCCGTCGTCGTCCTGGCGCTGCTGTTCACCCAGCCCTGGGGGGCGGCGGTGAAGGCGTGGCTGCTCGCGTTCCCGATGTGGGGGGCGACCGGCCTGCTGGCGCCGATCATGGTGGGCTACCCGGCCCAGATGGCGGCCGGGCACTCGGCCCCCGCGGAGCCGTTCCTCGACGAGTGGGTCTTCTCCGTCGTCTACGGCGGTTTCATCGTCCAGGGCCTCAGCCTCGGCACGCTGTTCGCCCTGTACGCCCGGGACCGCTGGAGCCCGGTGTGGCAGGGCCGGGTGCACGAGGTGTCCCCCGGGCTGCTGCGGCCCGCGGTCCGGGCGGCGGCCGTGGTGGCCTCCGTCCTGCTCCTGGTGCCGACGGCGCTGCACGTGCTGTGGCTGTCCGGCTCCACGCGTGGGCTGTCGGCGGGGCGGATCGCGGAGCGCGGCAGCGACTTCTTCGTCCTGGAGGGCGTCCGTCTGCTCTTCTTCGCCGCCGCGACCGTGGGAGTGCTGATGCTGGTGTTCCGTCTGGGGCGTTCGCTGCCCCTCAAGGCACCGCTGGCGCTCGCTTGGGTCGGCTCCGCCGGGGTCGGCTGCTGGGGCGGCTGGCTGCTGCTGGCCGCCCTGGTGCCGCAGAGCGATCCCGCGAACGAGCCCACCGCGGCCATGCTGCTGGCCTACGCTGGCGAGATGATCACGGGGATGCTGCTGGGCGCCTGCGTGGCCGTCCTCCTGCGGCGGCGCGCCGAGCGCCCGGCGTGAGGGCGGGGGCGCCGGGCGGCGTGCTGCTGGGGCGGCGCGCACGGCTGCGGTGGGTGCATCTGATTCTGGGCGGCGCGCTGCTGATGCCGTACTGGCTGCTGGGCACGCTGGTCCTCGCGCCGTTCGCGGGCGGGGGCGGGACGTTCTCCGGTTCCCCCGCGGTGCAGTTCGGGGCGTACGCGATCGCCCTGCCGCTGGCCGCCGTGACGGCGCTGTTCCCGCCGGCCCGGCCCATGTCGGTGGCGGCGGCGCGGACGCTGTGCGGGGTTTCGCCGGAGCGCTTCGCGGACGGGCCGGCCAAGTCGCGGGCGGCCAGGGCGCGCACCGCCGGGTGGTTCACGCTCCACGTGGGGCTGGGCGGGCTCGTGAGCGGGGCGTCGCTGGCGCTGCCGCCGTTCGCGGTGTCGGTGATGGCACTGCCCTTCTCGGCCGCGCTGCGGGAGTCGGAACTCGGGCGGTTCTGGTCGCTGGACCAGCGGTGGTTGGTGTACGGCGGGGTGCCGGCCGGGCTCGCGATGCTGGTCGCCCTCGCGGCGGTGGCGGCCGGGGCGGGGGCGCTGCTGGCCCGGCAGGCCCCACTGCTGCTGGGGCCCACGCCCGCGGACCGGCTGGCGGCGGCCGAGCGGCGCGCCGCGGAACTGGCCGTGCGCAACCGGCTCGCCCGCGAGCTGCACGACTCGGTGGGCCACGCGCTGAGCGCGGTCACGCTCCAGGCGGGCGCGGCGCGCAAGGTGCTCGACAGCGACCCGGAGTTCGTCCGGGAGGCGCTGACCGCCATCGAGGGCGCCGCCCGCCGCACGGTCGGCGAACTGGACGCCGTGCTGGGCCTGCTGCGACAGGGCGAGGACCACGCGGAACTGCCGGGGCCCGGCCTGGAGGCGCTGGACGCGCTGCTGTCCGAGACCGGGCGCCATGTGTCGCTGACCGTGCGGGGCGGTGACGTGGCGGGCGTGCCGGCGGCGGTGTCCCGCGAGGCGTACCGGATCGTCCAGGAGGGCCTGGCGAACGCGGCCCGGCACGCGGGCGGCGTGCCGGTGTCGCTGACCGTCGTACGGGACGAGGACGAGGTGGCCATCACCATGGAGAACCCGCTGCCCGCCCGGCCCCCGGTGGCCCGCCCCGGGGGCGGCCGCGGCCTGCGGGGCATCGGGGAACGGGCGCGCCTGCTGGGCGGCACCGCCGAGGCCCGCCCGGTGGACGGGGCGTGGCGGCTGGCGGCGCGCCTGCCGCTGCGGGGGTCCGCCCGATGATCCGGATCGTGCTGGCGGACGACGAGCGGATGGTGCGTACCGCCCTGCGGGTCATCCTGGACGCCGAGCCGGACCTGGAGGTGGTCGGCGAGGCGTCGACCGGCGCCGAGGCGGTGTCCGTGGTGCGCGAACTGCGGCCGGACGTCGTCCTGATGGACGTACGGATGCCCGGGGTCGACGGGATCCGCGCCACCGAGCGGATCCTCGCCCGGCCGCCGGAGCCCGCACCCCGGATCGTGGTGGTGACGACGTTCGAGAACGACAGCTACGTGTACGACGCGCTGCGCGCCGGGGCGGCCGGGTTCCTGCTGAAGCGGGCGGCGGCGGAGGACCTGGTGGCCGCTGTGCGGCTGGTCGCCCGCAGTGACTCGCTGCTGTACCCGGCCGCGCTGCGGGGCCTGGCGGCGGGGCACGCGCGCCGGCGGCCGGAGGCCGCCCCGCCCTGGGTGGCGCGGCTGACCGAGCGGGAGGCGGAGGTGCTGCGGCTGATGGCGACGGGCCTGACGAACTCCGAGATCGCCCGGCGGATGGGCGTCGGCGCGGCGACGGCGAAGACGCATGTGGCGGCCGTGCTGGCGAAGACGGGGACGCGGGACCGCACCCAGGCGGTGATCGCGGCGTACGAGTCCGGTTTCATCGCCCCGGCCGGCCCCGGCGGCGGATGAACGTCCGCTCAGGAACGTCCGCTCGTGAACGTCCACGGATGAACGTTTCCTGAGAAGACGGACGATCCGGAACCCGCCCGCTCCTCCCGTTCGTCGTTCCGGGCGCGATGAACAAGACGATCAGAAGAGCCGCCGTCTTCTCCCTGCTGCTGGTGTTCGCCCTGCTGCTGCGGGCGACCTGGGTGCAGGCGTACGAAGCGAAGGCGCTCGCCGACGACACGCACAACCGACGGAACACCATGGAGCGGTACGCCCAGCCGCTCGGGGACATCGTGGTGGCCGGCTCGCCGGTCACCGGCTCGAAGAGGACACGGAGCGGGGACCTCCGCTACCAGCGCACCTACCCGGACGGCGAGCTGTACGCGGCCGTCACCGGCTACGGCTCGCAGGCGTACGGCTCGAACCAGCTGGAGGGCGTCTACGCCGGCGTCCTGGACGGGACGGACCCCCGGCTGAGGAACCCGCTCGACGCGCTCACCGGCAAGCGCGCCGAGCCGGGCGACGTGCTGACGACGATCGACCCGGCCGTCCAGAAGGCGGGCTTCGAGGCGCTGGGCGACACCAAGGGAGCGGCCGTCGCCCTCGACCCGGGGACCGGGCGCGTCCTGGGCATGGTGAGCACCCCGTCGTTCGACCCCTCGGCCATCGCCGGGACGACGGACGGCGCCGCCTGGAAGCGGCTCACCGAGGACCCGGACAAGCCGCTGGTGAACCGGGCGATCCGCCAACCGGTGGCGCCCGGCTCCACGTTCAAGCTGGTCGTCGCGGCGGCGGCGCTGGAGGACGGGCTGTACGGCTCCGTCGACGAGCCGACGAGGAGCCCGAACCCGTACCGGCTGAAGGGCACCGTCACCGACCTGCGGAACGAGAACCCGTCGGCGCCGTGCGAGAACGCCTCGATCCGGGTCGCGCTCCAGTACTCGTGCAACAACGTCTTCGGCAAGATGGCCGTCGACCTGGGCCAGGACGCGGTGCGGGCGATGGCGGAGAAGTTCGGTTTCAACGACGACCGGCAGGACGTGCCGGTACGCGCCCATGCCAGCGTCTACCCCTCGCGGATGGACGACGCGCAGACGGCGCTGTCGGGCATCGGGCAGTTCGACGTGACGGCCACACCGCTCCAGATCGCCATGGTGTCGGCCGCCCTCGCCAACGACGGGCTGCTGGCGGCCCCGCACCTGGTGTCCTCGGTCGTGGACGCGGACGGCGACACCCTGGAGTCGTACGAGGACGGGAAGGCCCGGCGGGTCGTGTCGTCGTCCACCGCCGAGCAGTTGCGCGGCGCGATGGTCACGGTCGTCGAGGAGGGCACCGGCTCCCACGCGAGGATCGACGGCGTGGAGGTGGGCGGCAAGACGGGCACGGCACAGCGTGGGGTGGACAACAGCGAGAAGCCGTACGCGTGGTTCACCTCCTACGCCAAGGACGCCGGGACCGGCGAGGAGGTCGCGGTCGCGGTGCTGATCGAGGACTCCGGCGCGCGGCGGGCGGAGGTCAGCGGCAACGGGCTGGCCGCGCCGGTCGCGCGGAAGATGATGGCGGCGGCGCTGAAGTAGCCCCCGGTGGAGCGTCCTTCGCGGCCGCACGGTATGCAGGACCTTCGTACCCCTGTGCGCAGGAAGGACTCCCGTGCGGCCGCTGCTCCGTCTCCGCCCCCGTTCCCCGTCCGGCTGGACGATGGCGGTCTTCGGATTGCTCGCCACCGCGCTGGGTGTGGTGGGCCTGGTCTCCCCGGACGCGCTGCTGACGGTCATGGGCTTCGCGCCCGTGCCGGGCGCGCGGCGCGCGGACGGTGACCACACCCTGGTGTTCCTGACCGCCTCGTCGATGGCGGCGGTCAACATGGGCGTCTACTACGTGCTGGCGGCGCTGGCCGACTGGAGGGCCTTCTTCCGCTGGACGGTGCCCTTCCGGCTGCTGACCTGCGCGGTGTTCCTCCTCGCGGTCGTCTCCGGCCGTGCCCCGGCCGGTTTCCTGGGCGTGGGCCTGTGGGAGGGTCTGGGCGCGGTGGTGACGGGAGCGGCGCTGCGGTACGAGCGCCGGCCGCCGCGGGGTGCGGCGCCCTGACGGTTCGGTTCCGGGTCCGCGCCGGCACTTCGTGGGACCGCCGGGTGGGGAGCGCCCGCTTCCGGTGATTCGATGGAGCCTTGGAGGTCACGGATGGTCGGACGGGGACGCGTGGGCCCGCCCACGCTGGAGGAAGTGGCCGCGCTCGCGGGCGTGGGACGGGGCACGGTGTCCCGGGTCGTCAACAACGCGCCGGGGGTGAAGGCCGCTACGCGCCTGCTGGTGCAGCAGGCGATCGACCGGCTCGGCTATGTACCGAACCGGGCGGCCCGCGCCCTGGCGGCGAGCCGGGCCGACGCGGTGGCGCTGGTGATCCCGGAGAGCACCCGGCGGTTCTTCGCGGAGCCGTTCTTCTCCGACATCGTCCACGGGGTCGGCGCGGCGCTCGCCGACGCGGACATGCAGCTGCTGCTGACGCTGGTGCGCACCGACAAGGAGCGGCAGCGGTTCGTGCAGTACGCGCGGGCGGGGCGGGTGGACGGGGTGCTGCTGGTGTCGGTGCACGACAGTGAGCCGCTGCCGGACATGCTGGCGGAGCTGGAGGTGCCGACGGTGCTCAGCGGCCGGCGGCGCAGTGACGAGTCGGTGTCGTACGTGGACTCCGACAACGCCGGCGGGGCGCGGGCGGCCGTCCGGCACCTGGTGGGGACGGGGCGGCGCGCCATCGCCACCATCGCGGGCCCGCCCGACATGTACGCGGCGCAGTGCCGGTTGCGGGGATACCGGGAGGAGATGCGCGCGGCGCTCGGGGAGGTGGACCCCGGGTTGACGGCGTGGGGTGACTTCACGGAGGAGAGCGGGCGGCGGGCGACGCGGGAGCTGCTGGCCCGGTGCCCGGACCTGGACGCGATCTTCGCCGCGTCGGACGTGATGGCGGCGGGCGCGCTGCACGAACTGCGGGTGGCCGGGCGGCGGGTGCCGCAGGACGTGGCCGTGGTGGGCTTCGACGACTCGCCGATCGCGCGCCACACGGACCCCCGGCTGACGACGGTGCGCCAGCCGGTGGAGGAGATGGGCCGGGCGATGGCGCGGGTGCTGATGGAGGCCCTCCGGGAGGAGGGCGCCGCCGCCTGGCAGCACGTCATCCTGCGGACGGAGCTGGTGGAGCGGGCGTCGACCTGACCGGCACGTCCCGGCGCGGTACGCGGCCAGCCGGGCGGGGGTCGTCGCGACGAGCCACCGGCCGTCCTCGTACCGCATGGGCAGGGTCCGGAGGTGCCGCCGCCCCGCCGGCCGGCGTCGACGGCACGGGCGTTCAGCGGGAGTGCGCGCTCCACCTCGGCGGGGGCGGCGAGCAGCGTGCGGCACTCCCGGCCGGGGCGGGCGTAGCCGGCGCGCGGCACGATGGAGGAGAAGGCCGTGGCCGGCGGCCCGTCGAGAAACCGGTTGCGGCCGGAGAGCGGGTGCCTGGGGCTCGTGCGGCGGCGTTCCAGCGGGGTGGTGCACTGCGAGGCTCCGCAGGCGGGCAGTCGCTGGGGGAAGGTCTCCGGCCCGCCGTTGACGGCCGTGGTCTGGCCGGGGGCGGCGGTGGCCGGACCGGAGACGCCCAGCCGGACGGCGACGGCGCGGCGACGCTCAGGAGAGCGGCGAGGGTTGCCGGGGCCGGACGTACGGTTAGTCGGCGCATGGGGAGTCCCTTCTGGGGCGGAAGGCGGCGCGGCGGTGGGGATCGGCGTGCACCACCGCCGCGCCGCCGGGGTGAGGGCGGCAGGTTTTGGGAGCGCTCCCGCCCTCGCCCTCCACTGTGCTGACATGACGGGCCCACGTCAATGCACGCGCACAACGTCTTGCCACCACCCCCGGGCGCTCCTACAGTCCACCGCGGAGCAGAAGTTGGGAGCGCTCCCAATCGGAAACCCTCGTACCGTCGCTGCCCCGAAGGGACACGCACCCGTATGAAGACGTTCCTCCACCCCACCCGCCATCGTGTACGCCGCCGCGTGCACCACGGCCTCCGCTCCCTGCGCACCGCCGCCACGGCGGCTCTGGTCGCGCTGGGCTCGCTGACCGCCCTCACCACGGCGACCGCGCCCGCGCGGGCCGACACCCTGGTCTGCGACCAGTTCGGCTCCACCACCATCCAGGGCCGTTACGTCGTCCAGAACAACCGCTGGGGCACCAGCGCGACGCAGTGCGTCAACGCCACCGCCACCGGCTTCACGCTCACCCGCGCCGACGGCTCCGTGCCGACGAACGGGGCGCCCAAGTCGTACCCCTCGGTGTTCAACGGCTGCCACTACACGAACTGCTCCCCCGGTACCGCCCTGCCGAAGCGGATCGACGCCATCAGCAGCGCGCCGTCCAGCATCACGTACGGGTACGTCGGTGACGCGGTCTACAACGCCTCGTACGACATCTGGCTCGACCCCACGCCGCGCACCGACGGGGTGAACCGCACCGAGATCATGATCTGGTTCAACCGCGTCGGCCCCGTCCAGCCCATCGGCTCACCGACCGGCACCGCCACCGTGGGCGGCCGGTCCTGGGAGGTGTGGACCGGCAGCAACGGCGCCAACGACGTCATCTCCTTCGTGGCGCCCTCGGCGATCGGCAGCTGGAGCTTCGACGTGATGGACTTCGTCGACCAGACCGTCTCCCGGGGCCTCGCCCAGCCGTCCTGGTACCTGACCAGCGTCCAGGCCGGCTTCGAGCCGTGGCAGAACGGCGCCGGGCTGCGCGTGGACTCCTTCTCCTCCACCGTCAACACCGGTGGCACCGGCCCCGGCGACCCCGGGACCCCCGCCACCGCCTGCCGCGTCACCTACGCGCCCGGCGTCTGGCCCGGCGGCTTCACCACGAACGTGACGGTCGCCAACACCGGCACCGCGCCCGTCGACGGCTGGCGGCTCGCGTTCACCCTCCCCGCCGGCCAGACCGTCACCCAGGCCTGGAACGCGACCGTGAGCCCCGCCTCGGGCGCGGTGACCGCGACCGGCACGGCGTCCAACGCCCGGATCGCCCCCGGCGGCAGCCAGTCGTTCGGGTTCCAGGGCACCTACACGGGCACCTTCGCCCGGCCCGCGCAGTTCGCCCTCAACGGAACGGTGTGCGCGGTGGCGTGACGCCGCCTCCCCCGGCGGCGGCCTCTCCCCTGCGGCCCTGACGGCCCCAGCCCGGCGGCCGATCCCCGGCTGTCCCGACCGGCGCACCACGGCCGGCCGTCCCCCCGTGGGCACGGCCGGCCGCTTCGGTGTGCCGGGTCAGGAGACCGGCGGATGGGCGTTGGTGACGAGCATCCGGAACTGCTCGTGGAACCAGTGACCGGCCAGCGGCGCGCCCGGGAGGGCGCCCGGGGTGGCCACCGGGTCGCACATGGGGTCGGGGCGCTTGCCCTCGCCGTTCGGGATGTCGTCCCCCGCGCCGTCGGACTCGCCCGGCGGCTTGACCCACAGGAACGCGTCCAGGTGCGAGTCCGGGTATCCGGCGGGCGTGGCGCGCGGCGGTTCGCCCAGGCCCGCTCCGGCGACGTTGCACCACAGCGCACGCCGCGGACGGCGGTCCGCCCTGGACTCGTCGACGTACGCGTCGAGCGAGGTGCTGGTGCTCTCGGCGGTGGGCCGGGCCGGGCCGCCCCAGCCGTTGCGGGACGTGTCGACGACCATCCCGGTGGACGGGGGCCAGCCCTGGGCCACCAGTTCGCGGTGGACGGACCGGGTGAAGTCGGCCTCGTCGAACTGCCCGTTCCACCCGTAGAACGCGCTCGACTTGACCGGCCCCTCGCCCACCACCCGGTCCGGGTCGGTGAGGAACGGCTCGGAGAGCGGCGTGTAGTTGGAGACGTTGGTGACCAGCCCGTCCACACTCGCCAGGCCCGCGGCCGTTCCCTTCACCACATCCGTGTAGAGCCGCACGGTCGGCGCGAGGTTGGAGTCCCAGCCGAGCCAGCCGGAGTGCGCGAAGTCCAGGTAGGTGTAGACGTTGGGGATGGCGTGCAGCCTGTCCAGCGCGTACCGGATCGCCTCGACCTGGAGGCCGCTGCTCCGCGCCTGGGCGCACTCCGGGTCGCTCAGGTTGGTGACCAGGTTGGGCAGGCCGTCGGGCTCGATGACCGTGGCGACGCGGACGCCGCGGTACTTGGGGCGGGCGAGGACCTCGGCGATGGCGTCGATGTACTCGGTCCGGTAGCGGCGCAGGCCCGCCTCGGTGAGTGGCAGCTCACCGTTGGACGCCTGGGCGGCGCAGTCGCGGCCGGGCAGGTCGTACACCACGAAGGTGGCGACGACCGGCCGGCCGGGCCGCTTGCGGGCGAGCGCCAGGTCGAGGTGCTGGGCGAGGCTCTTGCGGCCCCCGTTGGCGGCCCCGCCGTGGACGGCGGCGATGCGGTCCAGCCACACGGCCGTTGAGTGGCGCTTGACCGCTCGCATCTTCGCCCGGAGGGCCGGGTCGGCGGTCCGGGCGGCGGACCCCTCGACGAGGCGGGCGTAGTCGGGGTTGACGTAGAACGACGCGCCCGCGAAGGGGTTGTCCACGTGGGCGGGCGGCCGGTGGCCGGTCGGCCGGGGGGCGGCCGCGCCGAGCAGCGTGGCGGCGACGGTGGCCACGGCCAGGGTCGTGGCCAGCCCCCGCCGGCGGTTTCCTCGGTAGGTCATGGGGGTGCGGCTCCTTCCCGGTCAGGCTCCGGCCGGCGGTGCGCCCCAGGCGAGGGCGGTACCGGTGTACGCGGGGATCGCCGGGGCGTCGGCGTAGGTGGTCGACGCCGAGCGGCTGTGGTCGTCCGCCTCGTTGAACGGCGACCAGTCGGACTTGCTCATCCGCACCTGGATGTCCCCGGAGTCCCTCCCGGCGGCCAGGGAACCGCCGGTGAACGTCACCTCCAGATAGGCGTCCGCGCCGGCGACCGGTGCCGTCAGCGGGACGACACGCAGCTTCACCTGCGCGCACCCCACCGCCGCGTAGTCGCACCAGGCGGTGACGGACGGGGAGCCGCCGTCGCGGGTGAAGTAGTAGCGGGCGGACACCGTGCTCAGGTCGAGTGCCGCCGAACCGGTGTTGACCACCTGGAGTCCGGGCCGGATGGCGTTGTCCGTGGGCGACGCGTCGTTGTTCTTGTACCGGACCTTCACCGCGCCCGACGGGGTGCCGCCCGGCGCGGTCGTCACGTTCAGCACGGCGGAGGGGGCCGACACATTGCCCGCCGCGTCCCGGGCGCGTACCGCGTAGCCGTACGCGGTGGCCGGGGTGAGGCCGGTGTCGGTGTACGTGGTGCCGGTCACCGGTGCCGCGTTGACCCTGACCGCGCCCCGGTACACGTCGTAGCCGGTCACCCGGACGTTGTCGGTCGCCGCCGTCCAGGACAGCGAGACGCTGGTGGCCGTCCGGGCCGTGCTGGTCAGGCCGGTCGGGGCGGTGGGCGCGGTGGTGTCCGCCGGGTCGCCGGGGCCGCCGCCGTCCCCGTACACCTCGCGCAGGCTGAGGCCCGTGGTGCTGCCGGTGCCACCGAGGGGGACCTCGTGGTCGAGGCTGACGAACTTCCCGCCGTGCTGCCACAGGGCGGGCTTCAGCAGCGCGTACTTCTCCTCGTCCCACGACTTCCAGTCGCCGAGCAGCAGGCCGCCGGTGTCACCGGAGTTGGGGTTGATGCACCAGAAGGTCTGGTGGATGCGGTGTTCCACGATCAGGTCCCGCAGGGCCGTCATCCACTTCTGGTTCGGGCCCCCGTCGAGGAAGCCGCCCCATTCGCCGATGAGGAGCGGCGACTTGTTCTCCTTGTGCAGGTACAGCCAGTTGGGGTCCCAGACGTCCCGTTCGAGGGTCGTGCGGTTCCAGTCGCCGGTGAACCAGGGCTGGGCGAAGACCAGGGGCCCGTAGTCGTGCGGCGAGTAGACCAGCTGGTCGTTGCCGGCGCCGAGGTCGACGGGGTGGTCCCGGACGCCGCGCAGGTTCCCGCCCCACCAGGTGGAGTGGTAGTCGGTCGGGGTGGTGGAGGTCCAGCTCACGCCGGCCCTGGGGTAGACCTCGACGCCCTCGCACAGCACCAGCAGGTTCGGGTTGATGGCCAGGATGCGCTTGCCGGCGGTCTCGCAGGCGTACTTGAAGTTGTCCTGGTCGGTCGAGCCGTCCCACTTGGCGCGCGGGGTCTCGTTCGCCTTGCCGTGCGGCTCGTTCTTGACGTCCATCGCGACGAGCGTGTCGTCGTCGCGGTAGCGGGCCGTCACCCATTCCCAGGCGCTGTGGAACTGCTCGGTGGTGACGGTGCCCTTCCACCACACCGGGTACACGTGGCCGGAGTTGTCGGCCTCGGCGCTGTGCACGTCCAGCATGACCTTGATGCCGTACTGCTTGCACAGGGCGAGCCAGAAGTCGAAGACCTCCAGGGAGGTCTTCCCGGCGATCTCCGGGTTGGCGTGCGCGTTGACGTTCGGGACGGTCGCCCGGCCGTTCTTCCACTCCAGCAGCAGCTGGGTGGAGATCGGTACGCGGACGATGTTGATGCCCCGGTCGGCCATGGACCGGGTGATCTGGGTGATGTTGCCGGACCACAGGCCGTGGAAGACCCGTTCGGCGGCGTTGAAGCCGAACCAGTTGGCGCCGGTGAGCCAGACCTCGTCGCCGTTCGCGTCGACGATCTTGTTGCCTTCGGTGTGCAGCCAGTCGTCCCCGGAGGCGGCGACGGCGGCCGTCCCCGGGGTGGCGGCCGGTGCGGCGATGGCTGCCGGGTCCGCGGCGGGCCGGGCGGCCGCCGGGGCGGACTGGACGGCGGCCACCAGCAATCCCGCGCTGATCACACCCGCCGCCAGCGCGCGCAGGCGCCCCGGCGGCCGGTTCCGTTCACGTGACTGTCCCACTGTGTGCCCTTCTGTCGGTTCGGCCGGAACGAGAAGCACGTAGAGAAAGTGGGAGCGCTCCCAATAGCGTTGTTCATGAAGCCAGGCGCCACAGGAGCTGTCAACCTTCCGGGCAGGATCCGCGCGGGGCCCGCCCCGGGACGGGCCGGGGTCCCCGCCCGGAACCGGCGCGGGGCCCGCCCAGGACCGGCGCGGGGCCCGCCCAGGACCGGCACGGGGGCCCGCTCAGCAGACCTTTCCGGCCCCGGCCCGCGCGCCCACGACGGCCGGCACCGCCCGCGGGTCGTCGACCCGCGTCCGCAGCGTGGGCGTCCACCCGGCGCCGGAGCGGAGGGGGTTGTCCGGGTTCAGCGCGTTGTGGGCGGCGATCAGGTCGGCCGCGCGGCCGTTGACCCGGTTGCCCACGGCGGTGAGCGGCGCCTCCTTCCACTTCTTCAAAATCTTCCCGGCGGCTGTCCCCTCCGGCAGGGTGAAGGCGTTCTTCTCCGCGTACAGCCGCGATTCCATCCCCACGCCGAAGCTGTACGCGTACGCGGGCACCTGGTCCCTCCTCACCACGTAGTGGTTGTTGTACGCGTCGACCTGGCCGAAGCGGACGCGCGGCGCGCGCTCGACGACGCCGGTGAAGAGGTTGTGGTGCAGGGTGACCTTCAGCTTCCCGGCGTCGGTCGCCGCCGCGCCGTCGCTGTTGCCGATCATCAGCGTCTTGTCGTGGTCCGCGAAGACGTTCCAGGACGCGGTGACGTGGTTCGCGCCGCGCACGATGTCCAGCTCGCCGTCGTGCTGCTGGTAGATCTCGCCGAAGTACCGGGGAAGCGAACTGTCCGGGTACCGCCCGTCCGTGAACGTGTTGTGGTCGATCCACACGTGCGTGGAGCCGTGCACGACCATCGCGTCGTACTCCGAGTTCCACGCGCCCGTGGCCCCGTCCGTGGGGTCCCACTGCGGGAAGCAGTCGAGCGGGCTCTCCACGGTCAGGTTGCGGACGATGACGTCGTCCACGTTCTGGATCTGCAGGCTGCCGCCCGTGATCCGGGCGTCCCTGCCGACACCGACGATGGTCGTGCGGGCGGGGACGTACGCCTTGACGGCCCGCCCCTGCGCCTGGGCGGAGGCGGCGCGCAGGTCCTCCTGGGGGCCGCTGACCGGGGTCTCGTACCCCCAGACGGCGGGGTCGTAGTCGGCGAGGTACCGGTCGAAGTCGTAACCGTCGGCCTCGAACGCCGCGCAGCCGCCCTCGGTGGCGTCGAGCGTGCCCACCACCCGGATGATCCGCGGGGCGCCGTCGCCCGGCGCGAGCGCGGCCTTGAACTCGGCCCAGGTCCTGACCGTGTGGGTGTGCGCGGCGTCGGCGGCGGCGCCGCCCCTCGTGCCGGCCCCCTCCGAGGCCCAGCCGTCGCCCGCCGCGAGGGTCTGACGCCCCGGGTCGGCCGCCGCGTGGGCGGGGGTGAGGGACAGCACGAGGGCGGTGCAACCGGCGAGCGTGACGCCCATGATGCGGGTACGCATGTCCGAGACTCCTTGTGTGTGGTTCACGGCCAGGTGATCCATGCGGCGGGGACGGGCTCCTCCAGCCGCCGTACGTCGCGGGCGGCCAGCACGCCGTGCGCGCGCAGCCCGGCCGCCACCAGCCGCGCCACCTCGATGGCGCCGCGCGGCCGGAAGTGGGTGTTGTCCTGCCTGCCGTCCGGATAGTTGGGCGACTCGCCGGGAGCGAGCCAGTTGAAGTACTCCTTCGACGGTTCGGGCCCGAGCCTGCGCCACTCGGCGAGCGACGCGGCCTGTACGTCGACGAGCGGCACGCCCCGCTCGGCGGCGAGGGCCCGCATGGCCGCCGGGTACTCCCCGTGCGTCGGCACGGCGTCGCCCCCGGCGTCGAACCTCCGCCGCTCCACCGGGGTGAGCAGCACGGGCCGCGCCCCCCGCGCCCGCGCCCCCGCCACGTACCGGAGCAGGTGCTCGCGGTACGTCGTCCACGGCTCGGTGTACCGGGCGGGGTCGCCGGCCTTCTGGTCGTTGTGCCCGAACTGGACGAGGAGGAGGTCGCCGGGGCGGATGCCGGCGAGGACGGTGTCGAGGCGGCCCTCGTCGATGAAGCTCTTCGAACTGCGGCCGTTCATGGCGTGGTTGGCCACGGTGAGGTGCGGGGTGAGGAAGATGGGCAGGGCCATGCCCCACCCGGTCTCGGGCGCGGCGTCCGGGTGCTTCCGCGCGGCGGTGGAGTCACCGGCGATCCACACCGTGGCGCTGCGCGGCCGGGCCCCGGCGACCCCGGCGCCGGCGGGCACCAGCGGGAGGGCGGCGGCGAGGGCGGCCACGGTCCGTCTGCGGCTGAGGGACATGGGTGCGAGACCTCTCGTACGGGGGAAGGGGAAGCCGGCCCGCGACGGCGTCCGGCCGGCGCGGGCCGGGCGGACCCGCCCGAGCGGGGCCCGCCCGGCCTCTGGGCGGCCGCGGGTCAGGACGTGTTCCGCTCGTTCCACTCGGCCTGCGCCTCGTTGAGCTGCTCGGCGAGCGTGTCCAGGAACTGCTTCTCCGTCATCACGCCCAGCAGCACCTTCTGGAAGTTCGGCTCGTTGTCGGCCTTGCTGATCTTGTTCCAGTCGGGGAGGTAGTAGGGCAGCTCCACGATCTTGGTGGAGCCGTCCGTGAGCGCCGTGGCGCCCAGCTTGGTGGCCTCGGCCTCGTTCATCCACGGGTCGCCCGCGGCTTCGGTGTTCGACGGGATGGCCCCCGCCGACTCGTTCCACTTGCTGTTGGACTCGTGCGAGACGGCGAACTCGATGAACTTCCAGGCCGCGGCCTTGTTCTTGCTGCTCTTGAACAGCCCGAGCCCGTCGACCGGGTTGGAGACCTGCACTCGCGTGCCGTTCGGGCCCAGCGGGTTCGGGATGCCCGCGAACTTGTCCTTGCCGAGGGCCTTCACGTGGTCGGTGTACGAGCCGAGGTTGTGGCTCAGCATCCCGATGGAGCCGGTGTCGAACTGGGCGACCATCTTCTTGAAGTCGTTGTTGACGTCCGCCTCGGGCGTGGCCGTCTTGAACAGCCCCGTGTACTTCTCCAGCGCCGCCACGTTCTTCGGGTCGTTGACCGTGGTCCTCGTCCGGTCGGCGTTCCAGAAGGACGTGATGCCGGACTGCCCGTACATGGCGTCCAGCGCCTGGGCGATGGAGCCCGCGCCGCCCCGGATGGTGTACCCGAACCGGTTCTTGCCGGCGTCGGTGAGCTTTGTGGCCGCCGTGTAGAACTTCGCCCAGGTGGTCGGCGCCTCCAGGCCCGCCGCCTTGAACAGGTCGGTGCGGTAGTACAGCGTGCCGTTGCTGGCGGAGGTGGGCACCGAGTACATCTCGTCGCCCCGGCCCCCGGCGGACTTGACCGAGGCGACCATGGTCGGGACGAGCTTGCCCTTGAGCGGCGATGTGTCGATCCGGTCGCCGACCGGCTCCAAGGCGTTCTGCGCGACGATGTTGGCGAGGTACGCGGCACCGACGCCGCCGACGTCGGGCAGGCCGCCGCCCGCGATGGCGGTGTCGTACTTGGACTGCACGTCCTCGCTGGGGATGGGGACGTAGGTGACCTCGATGCCGGGGTTCTTGGCCTCGAAGTCCTTGATGATCTCCTGCCAGACGGCGGTGCGCACACCACCGTTGTTGTCCCAGAAGGTGATGGTTCCCTTGCCGGAACCCTCCTCGCCCGCGGCGGCGGTGCCGTCGTCGCCGCACGCGGTGGCGGTCAGGGCCAGCGCCGCGGCCAGGGACACGGCCGTCGCGGCGGTACGACGGCGTCTGTGGGTCTGGGGGTGGGTCATGTCACTCTCTTCTCAGCTCGTGCGGGTGCGGGAGGTGTGCGGGGCCCAGCCGTCCGGACCCGCGAGGTAGTCGGCGACCTCGTGGCGGGCGGCGTCGGTGTCGGACATCTGCGGGCGGTCGGGGGTGACGGCGGCGCCCGGTCCGTAGGTGCGGTACTCGCTGAAGCGGGCGTCCCGCCACGAGAAGCCGCTCATGTCGGTCCACGGCGAGGACTTGATGGCCGCGGGCAGTTCGGTCTCCCGGATCAGCACCTGGCCGACCGCGTCCGGGTTGCCGCCGGGGTGCCAGGGCCGGCCGAGGTGGAAGGAGCCGGCCGGGGCGTCGCTGACGATCCGGGAGCGGGTGATCAGGAAGCCGTACGGGTTGTCCTTCCAGGTGCTGGCGGCGGTGACGTACCCGTTGTTGGTGGCGGAGCCGCGGCTGAGCGCCCGGATCAGCGACCGGTCGATGACGGTGGTGGCCCGGCCGTAGACGAAGTCGACGTCGCCCTCGATGTACGAGTCGCGGATGTAGACCCGGCTGATGGCGTCCAGCCTGGGGCTGTCGGTCATCAGGGTGTCCTGGTTGCCCTTGAAGGCGGTGTTCTCGAAGACGATCCGGTCACCGGTGGTCTTCATCGCCAGGGCCTGCTCGGCGTTCAGCTCGACCGCCGCCTCGTCGAAGTCGTTGACGAAGGTGAGGTTGCGGGCGGTGACGTCGGAGGCGGCGATCAGGACGGTCGCGCTGCCGGAGGAGCCGCCGTGGGCGTTCGGCGTGTCGTACACGATCACGGTGTCGGCGCGGTCCCGGCCCGTGCCCCGGAAGGTGATCCGCGGCTTGTCGGCGGGGACGCGGACCTTCTCCCGGTACGTGCCGGGGGCGATCCGGACGGTGACGCGCCCGTCGTTGCCGGCCGGGACGGCGTCCACGGCGGCCTGGACGGTGGGGTAGGCGGCGGGCACGTCGAGCACGGTGTCGGTGCCCAGGTTCCCCTGCGGCCCGGAGAAGCGTTTCACCAGCGCGGGTACGGCGGCGGCCGGGTCGAGCCGGTAGGCGTAGAAGGAGCGCGGGTCGAAGGCGGCGCCCCACTCGTCGTGGCGGCCGGTGGTGCCCTTCAGGACGGAGCCGCGCTCCACCAGTTCGGCCGTGGCGTCGGCCTGGTACGGGTGCTGGACGTCCTCGTAGTAGCTGTTCTCGATGACCATGCGGGTGCGGCCGCGCGCCCAGTTCCCGTAGGACCAGACCGGGTCACCGTCGGCGACCTGGGCGGAGAGGTAGTTGTTGTAGAGGTGGGCGTAGGCGCAGTTGTCGGCGGACGGGTTGCGCTGCTTGGTGCCGCTGAACCAGTTGTGGTCGATGGTGATCTGCGTGGTGACGTTGTCCGTCCAGCCGATGCCGAACGCCTTGTTGTGGTTGTCGAAGCGGTTGTAGGAGACGGTGACGTACTGGCTGTCCTTGCGGACGTCGAGCAGCCCGTCCCCCATGTGCGTGAAGCGGTTGTGGTCGATCCAGACGTGGTGGACGGAGTCCATCTGGATGCCGTCGAAGTCGGTGGTCTTGCCCTCCCAGTCGCCCTCGACGTAGGAGTCGCGCAGGGTGAGGTTGCGGATGATGACGTTGTGCGTGCCGGGCTTGAGCTGGAGCTCGCCGTGCACGATCTCGCCGGTGGTGCCGGCGCCGACGATCGTCTTGTCGGAGGCGACGGTGACCGACGACCCGAAGGGCTCGACGTCGATCGCGCCGGCGACCCGGATGACGTAGGGCTCGGCGGCGCCCGCGTACCGGGCGAGGTCGGCCTGGGTGCGGACGGTGACGACCTTGCCGCCCCGGCCGCCGGTGGTTCCGCCGGCGAGGGAGGCGAAGCCGTGGGGCTCGTCGGCCCACCGGTCCGCCACCGGGGGGCGGGGTGCGGGCGGCGCGGCCCCGGCGGGGGACACCGTGCCGAGCGCGAGGACGGCGACGAGGGCGGTCACGGTGGCCGACATCCTGGTCGGCAAGCGCTTGCTACGTAGTCGCATGGCGGCTCCGATCGACGAAGGGACGTACAGGAAGGTCAGGTGACGCGGAACTCGGTGAACGTGGCCGTCCCGGCGCTCCCCGGTCCCGGGGGAGCCACCGCGAACAGCCCGAGCAGGGCACCCACCCAGCGCCAGGGCGTGGCGGCGAAGACCGGCCCCGACGGCCGCCACCCGTCGCCCGTGTCGGCGTGGAACCGGCAGCGGGCGCCCGCCGACACCTCGACGCGCAGCCGGACCGGCCCGCCCCCGGCGCCCGGCGCCACGCGCGCGTGCCCCCCGTCCGGCACCACGCGCGCGTGCGCCGCGTCCCGCTCGTGCTCGGCGACCGCCTCGGCGAACCGGTGGACCAGCATCACCCGGCCGTCCGCGCCCCGCTCCAGCCCGATCCACGAGAAGGCGTCGCCCAGGACGGCGAGCCCCGCGCGGGCACCGGCCTCGGTGGACTCCAGTTCCAGGGCCACCTCCGCGGTGAACGTCTCGGCGGGCAGGCGCTGGGTGAGCACGTTCGGCAGTCGGCGCGGGTCGCCGGCGTCGGCGCTCCGCACGCAGGCCAGCCGCAGCCCGTCACCGCCGTGCTCGACGGTCCACCCCGCGCACGGGTTGGCCGTCCACTGCCACTGCCGCCCGTACCGCCCGCCCGGGAACGCGTCGTCGGTCGCGGGCGCCTCCACGGGCTGCGGCGGGGCGGCCGGCTTGCGGTGGACGAGCACGGGCTCGCCCCGGTCGCCGAGCACGGGCCAGCCGTCCGCGTCCCACGCCATCGGCTGGAGGTGGACGACCCTGCCGTACGCGCCGCGCGCCTGGAAGTGCAGGAACCAGTCCTCGCCCGCCCGCGTGCGCACCCAGCCGCCCTGGTGCGGGCCGTTGACGCCGGTGGAACCCTGCGCGAGGACGATCCTCTCCTCGTACGGGCCGAAGAAGTCGCGTGACCGGAAGGCGCCCTGCCAGCCGGTGTCCACTCCCCCGGCCGGGGCGAGGATCCAGAACCAGCCGCCGTGCCGGTAGAGCTTGGGTCCCTCCAGAGTGAACCAGCCGGGGATGCGGTCCCCGTCGACGATCACCCTGCCGTCGTCGAGGAGGGTGCGGCCGTCCCGGCTCATCCGGTGGCCGGTGAGCCGGTTCTTCACGCCGGACCGGGACTTGGCCCAGGCGTGCACGAGGTAGGCCTCGCCGGTCTCGTCGTCCCACAGCGGGCAGGCGTCGATCAGTCCCCGGCCCGCCTTGAGCAGGTGCGGCTCGCTCCACGGGCCGCGCACGTGCTCGGCGTTGATCTGGTGGATCCCGTGGTCGGGGTCGCCCCAGAAGATCCAGAAGCGGCCGTCGGCATACCGCAGGGACGGCGCCCACACGCCCCGGTCGTGGCGGGGCGCGGCGAACTCGGCGGCGGGTTCGAGCCGGTCCAGGGCGTGGCCGATGAGCGACCAGTTGACCAGGTCGCGGGAGTGCAGCAGGGGCAGGCCGGGGGCGCGGCCGAAGCTGGACGCGGTGAGGTAGAAGTCCTCGCCCACGGCGATCACGTCCGGGTCGGACCAGTCGGCGTTCAGGACCGGGTTGCGGTAGGTGCCGTCGCCGAGGTCGGCGGTCCACACGGGTGTCATGACAGGGCCCTCCGTACGAGGGCGGTGGCTTCGCCCCGGTCCGGGGCGCCGTCGGCGACGACCGTCACCACCCGGCGGACCACGGTCGCCCCGGCCGGCACCGTGAGGCGCTCCCGCCAGGCGAGGGAGGAACCGACGCCGGGGTACTCCTCGGTCCGTACGAACCACGGGTCACGGCGGGTGGCGTCGGTGGCGCCGGCGAAGACGAGCGTCCAGGTGGTGCCCCGGAGGGCCAGCCAGTCGGCGGTCCGGCCGTGGACGGCCTCCTCCCCGTCGGCGTCCGGGGTGAAGACGGCGGGCGCGGTGGCCTCCTTGGGGGCGCGCCAGAAGAACCCGCCGTAGCCGGCGCCGGGGCGGCCGTTGGTGGCCGGGGAGCCGATGGTGAGGTCCGCGGGGCCGGGGTTGGTGAGTGAGAAGGTGAAGTCCAGCGCCCAGGCGGTGGTGGTCAGTCCGGCGGCGGAGACGGTACGGCGTTCGCGCAGCAGCTCGCGGCCGGCGGCGCGCCAGGTCAGGTCCTCGACGAAACCGTCCGGGTCGCGCAGCTTCCAGTCGTCGTGGTGCTGGACGCCGTGGTTGTCCAGGGCGGTGGGTCCCCGGTCGCGTACGAAGGTGCGGCCGCCCCAGAAGTTGTGGCCGGCGACGTCGGGGACGGCGACGGAGACGCCCAGGTGGTGGCGGTGGTCCTCGGGCCGTTCCTCGGTGACGGGGGTGCCCCCGGGGGTGGTGACGGGGTGGAGGTAGGGGCGGGGCGAGAGGCCGGTGGCGAGGTCGGGCCGGTGGAGGTAGCGGGCGACGGGGCGTCCCGCGCAGTGCAGGAGGACGGTCATGGGGAGATCTCCAGTCCGGGGAGGCCGGGTTCGGGCCGGTCGAGCTCGGAGAAGAGGGAGAGGGTGTCGGCGCTCGCCCGGACGAGCCGGTCGACACCCTTGACGACCCGGCGGTTCCCGTCGGCGTACCAGGTCCCCTCGGGGAGCCGGCGCGGCTCGGGGGCGGTGCGCACGGCGTCGACGAGCCGCATGAAGGCGCCGGTGCGCTCCGGCGGTACGAGCAGGCCGGCGCCGTCGCGTACGTGGGCGACCAGGTTCTCCAGCAGGTCGGTGCGGCCGTGGAGGGTCTCCACGGGGCCGTGTCCGGCGCGCTGGACCAGGACGCGGTCCTGCTTGTACCAGAGGGTGATGCGGCCGTGGCTGCCGTGGACGACGACGTACGGCTCGCCGGGCCGCTCGGCGCAGAGGGTCACGGCGACGGTGACGTGCGTGCCGCGTGCGGTGGTGACGCGGGCGCAGGAGGTGTCGTCCGCCTCGATGTCGTTGGCACGGGCGAGTTCGAGTTCGATGGTGGTGACGTCCTCGGCGCGCGGGCTGCCGTCGAGGGCGAGGGCGGTGGCCACGGCATGGGCGAGCGGGTTGGTGAGGACGCCGTCGACGACGTCCGTGCCGTCGTCCAGCCGGCGTTTCCCGGCCCATGGGGAGCGCCGGAAGTACGCCTCGTCACGGGCCCACGCGCCGGCGGCCCCGATGCCGGTGACGTCGCCGATGGTGCCGGCGGCGACGAGGTCGGCGATGGCGGGCAGGGCGTGGGAGCCGAGGGACTGGAACCCGATCTGGCAGGCGGTGCCGGCCTCCCGTACGCCGTCCGCCATGCGCCGGAACTCCGCCCAGGAGGGGGCGGGCGGTTTCTCCAGCAGGATGTGCGTTCCGCGCCGGGCGGCGGTGAGCGCGAGCGTGGTGTGGGTGTCGATGGGGGTGCAGATGACGGCGATGCCCGCGCCGGTGGTGTCGAGGAGGGCGGCGAAGTCGGAGGACTGCGTCACGCCGTCGAAGCCGTCGAGTGCGGCGGCGTCGAGCGGCTCCAGCTCGCAGACGCCCGCCAGCCGTACCGCGCCGCGCCGCTGGAGACGCCGGATGTTGTCCAGGTGCCATCGGCCGTGGCCGCGGGCGCCCGCGAGGACGAGGGGGATGGGGTTCATGGGTCAGCCCTTCACCGCTCCGGCGCTGAAGCCGGTGATGAGCCACTTCTGGATGAACGCGAAGACGATCACCACCGGGACGGCGGCGATGACACCGCCCGCCGCCAAGGCGCCCAGGTCGACGCTGTCCGATCCGATGAGGGTGTTGAGGCCGACGGGGATGGTCTGCCGGTCCTGCCGGCTGAGGAACATCAGGGCGAACAGGAAGTGGTTCCAGCTGTGAACGAAGGCGAAGGAGCCGACCGCGATGAGTCCGGGCCGCAGCAGGGGCAGGACGACCGCGAGGAAGGCGCGGAGGCGGGAGCAGCCGTCCACCCAGGCGGCCTCTTCCAGGGAGACCGGCACGTTCTTGATGAATCCGCTGATCAGGATGATCGACAGGGGCAGCTGGAAGACGGTCTCGGCGATGATGACGCTGCCCAGCGAGTTGATCATCCGCAGTTCGCGGAAGATCTCGAACAGCGGGACCAGCATCAGCGCGCCCGGGATGAACTGAGAGCACAGCAGCGCCAGCATGAAGCCGTTCTTGATCCGGAAGTCGAACCGGGCCAGCGCGTACCCGCCGGTCAGGGCGATGAGCGTGGTGGTCACCAGCGTGGCGAGTCCGACGAGCATGCTGTTCTGGAAGAAGACGCCGAAGCTGCGCTCGTTCCAGACCTTGTCGAAGTGTTCGAAGGTGAGCGGCCACGGCACGAGCGAGGTCGACCCGGCGGGCCGCAGCGCGAACAGCAGCATCCAGTAGAACGGCACCAGCGTGAAGAGCAGGTACAACCCGAGCGGGACGTAGATCTGCCAGCGCGGTACGTCGTCGAAGGCGCGTTCCCGCTTGGGCGTGCGCGGCCGGGAGGGGGGCAGCGGTCCCCGTGGCGCGGGCACGCGGGCGTCGGTGCCCTTTTCCGCGAGTTGGGCGGTCATGTGCGGTCGCCTCCGAACTTGCTCAGGCGCAGATAGAGGATCGAGCAGAAGAGGAGGATCACGAACGCGACGGTGGTGAGCGCGGAGGCGTAACCGAAGTCGTGGCCCTCGATACCGGTGTTGGCGATCATCAGCGGCAGGGTCGTGGTGACCCCGGCGGGGCCGCCGCCGGTGAGGGTGTAGAGCAGGTCGACGTTGTTGAACTCCCAGACGCCGCGCAGCAGCGTGGACAGGATGATCGCGTCCTTGAGGTGCGGCAGGGTGATGTGGAAGAACTGCCGCAGCCGGCCGGCTCCGTCGACGGACGCCGCCTCGTACAGGTCCCTCGGGATGGACTGGAGGTCGGCGAGGATGAGGATGGCGAAGAAGGGGACGCCGCGCCACAGTTCGGCCACGACGGCCGCCCAGAAGACGGTGCCGGTGTCGGAGAGCACGGAGGTGCCGTACGCCCCGATGCCGAGGTCGGCGAGGTAGCGGCTCATGCCCGTTGAGGGGTTGTAGAGCAGCATCCAGATGGTGGTGGTCAGGACGCCGGAGACGGCCCACGGCGAGAAGACCAGGGCGCGGGCGACGGCCCGGCCGACGAACGTCTGGTTCACCAGCAGCGCCAGCATCAGCCCGAGGGCGAGTTGCAGGCCGACCTGGACGACGACCCACTTGGCGCTGAAGCCGAGCGTGGGCCAGAAGAGCGGGTCCTCGGTGAAGACGCGGGTGAAGTTGTCGAGGCCCGCGAAGCCGTTCTTCCAGGGCTTGGTGACGTTGTAGTTCTGAAGGCTGTAGTAGAAGACGCTCAGTACCGGGTAGGCGATGAAGCCCAGCATCAGCAGACCGGCGGGGGCGATCAGCAGATACGGCAGGCGGCGTGGTTCCGCTCCGGTCCCCGTGCGGCGCCGGCCGGACCGGGGGTGTTTCGCCACGGCTGCGGCTTGGGCCATGACATGTCTCCGTTCGTCATTGCGTGGGGTGAAGCGCTTGCCGGATCATGTTCGGCATGCCGGACAAGAGGATCCGGGCAGAGGATCCGGTCCAGGGGGCGGTTCAGCCCGCGTAGGGGTCCGGGACCTCGCCGGCCCTGGCGAGGAACGCGAAGTCGCAGCCGGTGTCGGCCTGGGTGATGTGCTCGTTGTAGAGCGCGCCGTAGCCGCGCCCGTACCGGGCGGGTGGCGGGGTCCACTCGGCCCGGCGCCGTCCGAGTTCCTCCTCGGTCACGTGCAGGTGGAGCGTGCGCGCCTCGACGTCGAGGGTGATGAGGTCGCCGGTGCGGACGAGGGCGAGGGGCCCGCCGACGTACGACTCGGGCGCGACGTGCAGGACGCAGGCGCCGTAACTGGTGCCGCTCATCCGGGCGTCGGAGATCCGCACCATGTCCCGCACGCCCTGCTTGAGCAGGTGGTCGGGGATGGGCAGCATCCCGTACTCCGGCATGCCCGGGCCGCCCTTGGGCCCGGAGTCGCGCAGCACCAGCACGTGGTCGGCGGTGATGCCGAGGGCCGGGTCGTTGATGGTGCGCTGCATGGTCCGGTAGTCGTCGAAGACGACGGCCGGGCCGGTGTGCTTGAGCAGGTGCGGTTCGGCGGCGATGTGCTTGATGACGGCGCCGTCGGGGCACAGGTTGCCGCGCAGCACGGCGACACCGCCCTCGTCGGCGAGGGCCCGGTCGCGCGGGCGGATGACGTCGTCGTCGTGCACCAGCGCGCCGTCGAGCTGTTCGCGCAAGCTGGCGTGGGCGACGGTCGGCCGGTCCAGGTGCAGCAGGTCGGTGATGCGGGAGAGGAACCCGGGCAGCCCGCCGGCGAAGTGGAAGTCCTCCATGAGGTGCCGGCCGCCGGGCCGGAGGTTGGCGAGCACGGGCACGGTCCTGGCGATCCGGTCGAAGTCGTCGAGCGTGAGCGTGACGCCGGAGCGGCCCGCCATGGCGATCAGGTGGATCACGGCGTTGGTGGAGCCGCCGAGCCCGAGCACGGTCGTCACGGCGTCCTCGTACGCCTCGCGGGTCAGGATGTCCGACGGCTTGAGGTCCTGGCGTACGAGGTCGACGATCCGCATCCCCGAGGCGGCGGCCATCCGGTCGTGGCCGGAGTCGACGGCCGGGATGGAGGAGGCGCCCGGCATGGTGACGCCCAGCGCCTCGGCGGCGGCCGTCAGTGTGGAGGCGGTGCCCATGGTCATGCAGTGGCCGGGCGAGCGGGCGAGGCCGTTCTCCAGTTCGGCCATCTCGCAGTCGCCGATGAGGCCGGCCCGCTTGTCGTCCCAGTACTTCCACATGTCGGTGCCGGAGCCGAGGACCTCGCCCCGCCAGTGTCCCGGCAGCATCGGCCCGGCCGGGACGAAGACGGCCGGCAGGTCGGCCGAGGCGGCGCCCATCAGCAGGGCGGGTGTCGACTTGTCGCAGCCGCCCATCAGCACGGCGCCGTCGACCGGGTAGGAGCGCAGCAGCTCCTCGGTCTCCATGGCGAGGAGGTTGCGGTAGAGCATGGGCGTGGGCTTCTGGAAGGTCTCGGAGAGCGTGGAGACCGGGAATTCGAGTGGGAAGCCGCCGGCCTGCCACACGCCCCGCTTGACGGCCTGGGCGCGGTCGCGGAGGTGGACGTGGCAGGGGTTGATGTCGGACCAGGTGTTGAGGACCGCGATGACCGGCTTGCCCAGGTGCTCCTCGGGGAGATAGCCGAGCTGGCGGGTGCGGGCGCGGTGGGAGAACGAACGCAGGCCGTCCGTGCCGTACCACTGGTGGCTGCGGAGTCCCCCGGGCGTACGGGGCGTCATATGGACCAGCCCCCGATCAACGAGGCGACCCGGTCGCGGTCCGGTCCGGGGAGCAGGCGGCTGGGCGGGCGCACGTCGCGGCGGCACAGGCCGAGGGCCGCCAGGGCCTCCTTGACGACGGTGACGTTGTCGGCGGACTGGTCGGCGGCGCGCAGGTCCTCGAAGGGGCGGATCTGCTCCCACACCTTCGCGGCGGCCTGCTGGTCCCCGGCCCGCAGCGCCTCCAGCATGGCGAGGGAGACCGCCGGGGCGACGTTGACCAGCCCGGAGGTGAACCCGGTGGCCCCCATGGCCCAGTAGGCGGGCGCGTACAGCTCGGCGAGGCCGGCGATCCACACGAACCGGTCGAGGCCGGCGTCGCGGGCGACGGCGCCGAAGCGGGCGGCGTCGGGCACGGCGTACTTGACGCCGATCACGTTGGGGCACAGCTCGCCGAGCCGGCCGATGGTGGCGCCGTCGAGGAGCGGGTTGCGGACGTACGGCACGACGCCCAGGCCGGGGACGGCGTCGGCGATGGCGCGGTGGTACTCGATCCAGCCGTCGCGGGAGACGTAGGGGTGCACGGGCTGGTGGACCATGATCATGCCGGCGCCGAGGTCGCGGGCGTGCCGGGCGGCGGCCGTCGCGGTCGGCAGGTCGTGTCCGACTCCGACGAGGACGGCGGCGCGGTCACCGGTCTCCTCGACGGTCAGCTCGGTGACGAGGGTCCGCTCCTCGGGGGTGAGGGCGTAGAACTCACCGGTGTTGCCGTTCGGGGTGACGGCCCGTACGCCGCCGTCGAGCAGCCTGCGCAGCAGGGCGCGGTAGGTGTCGCGTGCGACGCCGCCCGCGGCGTCGAACGGTGTCACGGGGATCGCGACGACGTCGGCGAGTGCCGACCTCAGCGCTGCGTGGTCCATGCGGCTGTCCTGTTCAGTGGTCACTGGGCGTCCTCCGGGAAGGCCCGCTGGACGAAGGAGGCGATGTGGTCGTGCAGGGCGCGGGCGGCGCCGTCGGCGTCCCCGGCCTCCGCGAGGTGGAGGATCCGCCGGTGCTCGTCGGCCTCGCGGTGCCAGGACGGCTGGGCGCTCCAGGCGACGGTCGACACCAGGGCGGCCTGGTCGCGCACCTCGTCGAGCATCCGGGCCAGCAGCGGGTTGCCGCAGGGCAGGTAGAGGGCGCGGTGGAACTCGCGGTTGGCGAGGGAGCGTTCGGCCTGGTCGGCCGCGGTGTCGGCGGTGGCCAGCGCCTGCCCGGCGGCGTGGAGGGACGCGCGGCGGGTGATGGTCCGGCGCAGCGCCTCGGGTTCGAGGAGCAGGCGCACGTCGTACACCTCGCGCGCCATGGCGGCGTCCACGGTGCGGACGGTGGCGCCCTTGTACTGGCTCATGACGACGAGTCCGGTGCCCGCGAGGGTCTTGAGGGCTTCCCGTACCGGGGTCTTCGACACTCCGTACAGCGCCGCCAGCTCGGTCTCCACCAGGGCTTTGCCGGGGGGCAGTTGTCCGGTGAGGATCGCGTGCTTGATCGCCTCCAGGACGTACTGGGTGCGGGAGGGGATGGGGCTCGGGGCGGCGGCGAAGGCCATACGGGCGGCTGCTCTCATATCTCGCGTATCGCGTCTCATATATGACGTACGAAGTACGACGCGATGAAGTTAGGGCGGTGGCGGGTGTTCGTCAACGCTTATGACGAAACACGTGCGTGGGGATTTCGGGGGGCGGTACCGGGGAAGACGCCCGGTCCGGCCGGGGGGCCTGGCTCCGCACGCCGGCGGCATGGCGAACGGATCGACGGTACGGGTCCTGAGGGACCGCCACGCGCGGCTGTATCCGACCGGGGTGGTGGTGTCCGGCTTCGGCACGGCCGACAGGTGGCTGGTGGCCGGCGTCCGGGTCGAGTCCCCGACGGGGTCGGACGCCCTGGCCGCGCCGACGGTGTTCGCGATGTGGGCGCCGGTCCCGGCCGGACCGTGGCTGGGCACGCTCGCGGACCGGACACGGCGCGGGCCGCTGCTGGTGCGGGTGAACCCCGGCATGGCGGCCGTGCTGCCGGTGCCCCCTGCCGGCCGACGCGGCCGGGCGGGGTGCGGCTGCTGTTCGCGGTGCTGTTCGGGTACGGGGCCGCCGCCACCGCCGGCACGCTGCTGTTCGCGCCCAACGCGCTCGCCCTGCTGCCGGGCGCGGCCCTGGTCGCCGTCGTGGACGTACGCGTCCTGCTGCCGCGGCCGGCGGTGGCGGGTCTGCTGACAGCCGCCGAGCTGGGGCTCAGGCCGGGGCGGCCCCGGTGGCGGCGAGGGCACCGAGGGCGGCCCTGACGGCGGCCAGGTCCGGGTCGGAGGCCAGGCCCGCGTGGTAGAGCCGCAGTTCGGTGGCGCCCAGCTCCCGCGCGCGTGCCGCGTCGGCGGCGAGCGTGGCCGGGGAGCCGCCCATGCCGGTCACCACGGTGAAGTTGGCCGCCAGGACGGTGTCCACGCGCGCGTGGGCCGCGAACGGGGGCAGGACCGTGCCCGCGCCGCCGCCCGCGCAGGGCACGACGACACCGTCCGCGACGGCCAGGACGTGCGCGGGGTCCACCCCCGCGTTGGCGCCCGTGCGGTACGGGGCGGGGTCGGCGTGCAGCAGGACGCGGAAGGAGGGGTGGGCGGCCGCCCGGACCGCCGCGACCGCCTCCTCCTGGAGGGTGCGGGCGGCCCGGGTGCGCCACGCGAGGGTGGCCGCGGCGAGGTCGGTGCCCAGCAGCTCCTCCACGGCGGGCCATCCGGTGCCGGACGCCCCGCCGGAGGCCCACACCGGCTCCAGGGCCCGGCGCACCGCCGCGGCGAGCTCGTCCGGGTCGAGGCCCTCCGCCGCGTACCCGGCCCGGCAGGCGGCGCAGAAGCACAGGGACATCAGGTACTGGGCGGCGTCCCCGAGGGTGACCCCGGCGATCTTGTCGTGGGCGTGCAGGTGCGCCATCCCGTACCAGCCGCACGACTCCAGTTCGGTGCCGCGCGCGCCGGGGCGCACCGCCGCCTCGGCGGCCAGCTCGGTGAGGTAGGCCCTGACCGCGGGCCGCGCCACGCAGGGCGCCCACGGGTAGCGGTCGCCGTACGCGTTGACCACGGAGGTGCCGGGGTGCTCGGCGCCGAGGCGGGAGCTGTGCGCGAGGACGACCCAGCTGTGGACGTCCAGTCCGGCGGCCTCCAGGGCCCGGGCGGCCTCCCCGTACGCGTCGCCGGGCGCCCAGTCCCCCGCCTCGTACGGCGCCAGGTCCCGGCCGGCCCAGCGGGAGCGGTCCGGCGGATAGAGGACGGCGGCGTACTCGGCGGTGACGACGCGGTGCGCCGGGTGGCGCGGGGTCAGGGCGCGGGTGGAGTGGTACGCGGAGGCCAGGGTGACCTGCTGGACGCCGAGGTCCGCGATCCGGGCGGCGGCGTCCGGGTCGCCGGTGACGTCCCAGGGGTAGAGGAAGGCGGAGGCCCTCACCGCGGGTCCCCCAGCAGGGCGCGGCCGCGTCCGATGATGCCGGCGAGCTCCTCCAGGTGCGCGGGCGCCGGTTCGTCCAGCGGCGGCCGGACCTCGCCGACGTCCAGGCCGCCCATGCGGACGGCCGCCTTGACCAGCGACACGGCGTAGCCCCGGCCCTTGGCGCGCAGTTCGACCAGCGGGCGGTAGAAGCCGTCGATGAGGCGGTTGACGGTCGTGTCGTCGCCGCTGTTGAGCGCCCGGTGGAAGGCGAGGGCGATGTCGGGGGCGAAGCAGAAGACGGCGGAGGAGTAGAGCGTGACGCCGATGCCGCGGTAGGCGAGGCCGGTGAGTTCGGCGGTGGGCAGGCCGTTGAAGTACAGCAGGCCGAGCCCTTCGGCGCGTACCGCGCTGACGATGCGCTGCATCAGGTCCAGGTCGCCGAGGCCGTCCTTGAGGCCGATGACGCCGTCGACGCGGGCGAGCTCGACGGCCGTCTCGGGGGTGAGGACGACGTTGTCGCGCTGGTAGACGATGACGTCCAGCGCGGTGGCCCCGGCCAGGGCGGTGTAGTGGCGCAGCAGCCCGTCCTGGCCGGCGACGACGAGGTAGGGCGGCATCGCGAGGAGCCCGTCGGCGCCCTCCTCCTCGGCGATCCGGGCGTACCGGATCGCGAGGGCCGTGCCGTACCCGGTGCCGGCCACGACCGGCACCCGTCCGGCGGTCTCCTCGACGGCGGCCGCCACACAGGCTCGGTACTCCTCGGGAGTCAGGGCGTGGAACTCGCCGGTGCCGCAGCAGGCGAAGACCGCGCCGGCGCCGGCCTCGACCCCGGCGCGCACGTGCGCGCGGAACACGTCGAGGTCGAGCGCGCCGTCGGGGCCGTACGCGGTGACGGGGAAGAAGAGCAGGCCGTCGAGTCGGCCGGCGAGCGGGGCTGAGGTCACGGGCGCTCCTTGAACCAGGCGTCGAACCAGGCGTTGTACACACCTGTGATTACCGTCCATATCCCTGAACACCGCCACGCTAGACCCGTCCCCTTGGGGCGGTCAAGGCGGCGGATCGACGGAGAACCCGACCGACAGGCGGAGTTGACTCCGTCCGCCCCACTTGACGGTGTTCTCGATCCCTCTCTAGCGTGTCCACGCATGTGAATGCGACCCAGGTATGTGTGCCGCCCCGCCCACCAAGGAGATCCGCCCATGCCCGCTCCCCGCACGGTTCTGCTCACCGGAGCCGCCGGCGGCCTCGGCACCCTCATGCGCGAGCTGCTGCCCGCGTACGGATACGAGCTGCGCCTCCTCGACGTCGTCCCCGTCGCGGGCGAACCCGGCGCGATCGCCGCCGACCTCGCCGACGAGGTGGCCCTGCGCGAGGCGGTCCGGGGCGTCGACGCGATCATCCACCTCGCGGGCATCTCGCTGGAAGCCCCCTTCCAGAAGATCCTGCGCGCCAACATCGAGGGCACCTACAACCTCTACGAGGCCGCCCGCAAGGAGGGGGTGGCCCGGATCGTGTTCGCCTCCAGCAACCACGCCGTCGGCTTCACGCCGCGCCCCCGCGAGGGGGACCCGCTGATCCCGGTCGACACCCCGCGCCGCCCCGACACCTTCTACGGCCTGTCCAAGTGCTTCGGCGAGGACCTGGCACAGCTCTACTGGGACCTGCACGGCGTCGAGACGGTCTCCGTGCGGATCGGCTCCTGCTTCCCGGAGCCCACCTCCGTGCGGATGCTCTCGGTCTGGATGAGCCCCGCCGACTGCGCCCGCCTCTTCCACGCCGCCCTCACCGCCGGGGACGTCGGGCACACCGTCGTCTACGGCTCGTCCGCCAACACCCGCCTGTGGTGGGACCTCTCGACGGCCCGGGCGCTCGGTTACGAGCCGCGGGACGACTCCGAGCGGTACGCCGCCGGGCTCGTCGCCGAACAGGGCGAGCTGGACGACGCCAACCCCGACCACGCCCACCTGGGCGGTCACTTCTGCACCCACCCGCCGCAGTGGCCGCACTGAGAACCCCCTGCCGGGGAGGATGCGGCCCCTGCCCCGGGGCCGCCCCGCCGGCACCCTGCGGGGCGGCCGCGCGAAGCGGTCATGCGCCGAAGCGGAATCCGGTGACGGCCGGCTGGTGACCGCCCGGTGTACCGGCGCGTACAAGCACGGCAACGAGCGGACCGCTCGCGACCATCCCCGTAACCGGAGTGGCGCAGGTGAGGGAACGGCAAAGCGATGTCACTCGTTACCCCGGCATGACAGCTATGACCCCCGGCTCGAACATCCCGCTTCCCGTCACCCGTGTGGCGGTGGACGTCGCCGCGCCCGTGCGGCTCGACGTATCGGGCCTGCTGCTCACCGCCGACGGCAAGGTGCGCTCCGACGACGACTTCATCTTCTACAACCAGCCGTCCGGCCCGGGCGTGACATACCGCTCGGGCGGCGGCACGTCGCCGGACGCGATCATCGTGGACACGGCCGCCGTGCCGCCGGGCATCGAGAAGATCGTCGTCACCGCGAGCCCGGACGCCGCCGGGCAGACGTTCCAGGGCATCGAACCCACCGCCACCATCCGCGACGCCGACGGCGGCAGCGTGCTCGCCACCTTCACCCCGCCGCAGCTCGGCACGGAGACCGCGCTGGTGGTGATCGAGGTCTACCTCCGCAACGGCGCCTGGAAGGCCCGCGCCGTCGGCCAGGGGTACGCCGACGGGCTGGCCGGGATCGCCACCGACTTCGGCGTCTCGGTCGACGAGGAGCCGGCACGGGCCGCCCCGGCGCAGACACCGGCCCCCGCCGCGCCCGCCGCCCCGGCACCGGTCGCACCCGCCGCCCCGGCCGCGCCCCCGGCCCCTCCCGCCACGGCCCCCGCTCCCGCCCCCGGAGCCGGGAAGATCAACCTCGACAAGGGCCGGGTCAACCTCCAGAAGAACCAGACCGTCTCCCTCGTCAAGGGCGGCCGCCCCCTCCTCTCCCAGGTCAAGATGGGTCTCGGCTGGGAGCCCGCGTTCCGGGGCAAGGACATCGACCTCGACGCCTCGGTCATCGCCTACGGCCCGCAGCGCAACCACCTGGACAGCTGCTACTTCGGCAAGCTGGCCATCCTGAACGGCGCCATCAAGCACTCCGGCGACAACCTCACGGGCGAGGGCGCCGGCGACGACGAGGTGATCGTGGTCGACCTGGGCCGACTGCCCGCCGACGCCACCGGCCTGGTCTTCACCGTGAACTCCTTCTCCGGGCAGAAGTTCACCGAGGTCGCCAAGGCGTACTGCCGGCTGATGGACGCGGCCACCGGCGAGGAGCTGGTCCGCTTCGACCTCACCTCCGCCGAACCGCAGACCGGCGTGATGATGGCCAAGCTCATCAAGCAGTTCTCCGGTGAGTGGGAGATGACGGCGATGGGCGAGTTCGTGAAGTCACGGACCGTACGCGGCATGGTCAAGCCGGCCGCGCAGGCGCTGTAGGCACCGCCGCCCGTCCGCGACGAGGCGGCCCGGCACGGCCCGGGCCGCCTCGTGCCGGGCCTCACCCGAAAGGCGATCCCCCTTGAACGTCCCCGAGACCGGCCGCCGCGTGCTCGTCAGCGGTGCGTCCCGGGGCCTCGGCCGCGCCGTCGCCCGGGCGTTCGCCGCGAACGGCGACCGGGTCGCGGTGCACTACGGCTCGCGCGCCGACGAGGCACGCGCCACGCTGGCGTCCCTGCCCGGCACGGGCCACGTCCTGGCGGGCGGCGACCTCACCGACCCGGCGGAGGCGGCCCGGGTCGCCGGCGCCGCCGCCTCCGCGCTCGGCGGCCTGGACGTCCTCGTCAACAACGCGGCGGTCAACACCCGGCACCCGCTGCCGGAGACCCCGTACGACGAGTGGGTGGCGGCCTGGCAGCGCCACGTCGCCGTGAATCTGCTCGCCACCGCGAACCTGAGCCACCTGGCCGCCCGCCGCATGATCGACCAGGGCACGGGCGGGCGCATCGTCAACATCGGTTCGCGCGGCGCCTTCCGGGGTGAGCCGGACCACCCCGCCTACGGCGCCACCAAGGCGGCCGTCCACGCCCTCGGCCAGTCGCTGGCGGTCTCCCTCGCCCCGCACGGCATCGCCGTGGCCTCGGTCGCCCCCGGCTTCTTCGCCACGGAACGCGTCGCGCCCCGCCTCACCGGCCCGGAAGGCGACGCGATCCGCGCCCAGAGCCCCTTCGGCCGGGTGGCCACGCCCGAGGAGATCGCGGCCGCGGTCCTCTGGCTCGCCTCACCGGCCGCCGAATGGTCCTCCGGCACCGTCCTCGACCTCAACGGCGCCTCCCACCTGCGTACCTGACACCGGGAAGGCCCCGCACCGCACCACCGGGGCCACCGGGAAGGCCCCGCACCGCACCACCGGGCCCGGGGCCCGCGCTCCGCCCCGGGAAGGCCCCCGGCCCGGGCGGCCACGCCCCGTGGGTCAGTCGCCCGTCCGGGAGCGGGCCTTGAACGCGGCCTTGCGCGCCTCCTTCGCCACCCGCTTGTCGCGGTGCAGCCGGCCCATCGCCTCCAGGACCTCCGGCGTGGCGGGGTGCTCCACCCGCCACGCGGCGTCGAAGAACCCCCTGTGCCGGCTCGTCAGGCCCTCGACGAGCTCCTGGAGTTCCTCCAGGTCCCCGCCGCCGACCGCGTCCAGCTGCGCGGCGATCGTGTCGATGGCCAGCCAGAAGATCATCGGCTCCGGCGGCGCCGGTACGTCCGCCGCCTCGCGCTCCGCCAGCCAGACGCGCGCCAGGCCGCCCAGCTCGGGGTCGTCGAGCACCTCCCGTACCGCGGGCTCCGCCTCGGCGCCCACCAGCGACAGCGCCTGCTGGCAGTGGAGACGGCGCAGCGGCGCGCCGGCGTCCGCGCCCTTGGCCGCCGCGAGCAGTTCGCGCGCCGCGGGCAGCGGCTCGCGCCGGACCAGCCACGCGTGGGTCTCGGCCCGCGCCGACGCCTCCGGGTAGCGGGCGACCCCGTCGAGGAGCACGTCCGCGCCCTTGTCGGCCAGGTCGCCGACCGCGGGGGCGTCCACACCGGCCTCCAGCATCCGGGCACGGACGCCGTACAGCCCGAGCGGGGTGAGCCTGACCATGCCGTACCGCGACACGTCCTCGTCGTCGCCGTCCGGCGCCGGGGCGGGCTCCTCGCCCTCCTCGGCCATGAGCGACTCGTCGACCGGCCGGTACTCGACGAGCCCGATCGGCTCCAGCACCCGGAACTGGTCGTCCAGCCGCATCATCGCGTCGGAGACCTGCTCCAGGATGTCGTCGGTCGGCTCGCCCATGTCGTCGGGCACGATCATCGACGCGGCGAGCGCCGGAAGCGGTACCGGCGCGTCCCCCGAGCCGCCCTCCGCGACCGTGAGGAGGTACAGGTTGCCCAGGACGCCGTCGAGGAACTCGGCCTCGCGCTGCGGGTCCCAGTCCAGCGCGTCCAGGTCGAGGTCGCCGTCCTCACCGAGGAGGCCGTCGAGGTCGTCGAGCAGCGGCGCGGTCGCGTCGGCGAGCGCCGTCTCCAGGGCGTCGAGCCACAGCGCCAGGACGTCCTGCGGCGCACCGCCGGTGACCAGCGCGAGCTGTCCGCCCGCCTCGACGGCGCCGTCCTCGCCGCCGCCCTCGTCGTCCTGCGGTTCCTCGACCACCACGAGCCCGGTGTCGACGGCCACCCGCCACGCCTCGCTGGCGTACGCCGCCCCGTCGTCGTCCGGCGTGAGCCCGAGCGCCTCGGCGGCGGCGGGCAGCTGATCGTCGACCAGCTCGCCGCCGGCGCCGACCCGGGTCTCCGGCCCCGCCCAGCGGGCGAGCCGGACGGCCCTGGCGAGCAGCGGGGCGACGAGCGCGTCCCGCGCCAGCTCCGCGTCCGAGGGCAGCCGCACCGGCGGCAGAGTGGGGCGATCCGACGACATCAGCGGTTTCTCCTCGGCACGTACGCGGGGGTCGGGCGGCCCCCAGCGTAGACGTATTCGGGCCCCCGCCCGGCAGTTCATGTACCGGTCAAGACCCGGCCACCCGCGAACCCTTGACAAGTACAGGCCCCAGACCAGACATTGACGCGCGTAGAGCTACCGCTCAGTACCTCCCACGAACCCATCGGAGCCCGTGATGCCTTCCTCCCCGCCGAGAACCGCGCGGACATCCCCGTCGGCCCTGTCGCACACCGCGCCCCGCACCGCCGCCGTCTCGGCCGTCCTCGCCGCCGCCCTGGCCGCGGGCCTGCTGGCCACCGGGCCGGCCACCGCCGCCGACACGGCCGACGCGGTACGCATCCACGACATCCAGGGCACCACCCGGATATCCCCGCTCGCCGGGCAGCGGGTCACCGGGGTGACCGGCATCGTCACCGGCGTACGGACCTACGGCTCGCGCGGCTTCTGGTTCCAGGACACACAGACGGACGACAACCCCGCCACCAGCGAAGGCGTCTTCGTCTACACCGGCTCCGCGCCCACCGTCGCCGTCGGTGACGCGGTCACCGTCTCCGGCACGGTCACCGAGTACGTCCCGGGCGGCACGTCCTCCGGCAACCAGTCGCTCACGCAGATCACCAAGCCGACCGTCACCGTCACCTCCTCCGGCAACCCGGTCCCCGCGCCGGTCGTCGTCTCGGCTCGCTCCGTCCCCGCCGCGTACGCCCCCGAGGGCGACCCGGCGGCCGGCGGTTCCGTCAACGGCCGGACGCTGGAGCCGGGCCGCTACGCCCTGGACCACTACGAGTCCCTGGAGGGCACCAACATCCGGATCGGCTCCTCCCGGGTCGTCGGCGCGACCGACCCGTACAACGAGCTCTGGGTGACGGTGAAGCCGCACGAGAACGACAACCGGCGCGGCGGCGCCGTGTACGGCTCGTACACCGCGCAGAACACCGGCCGCCTCCAGATCCAGTCGCTGACCCCGGTCTCCCAGACGCCGTTCCCGAAGGCGAACGTGGGCGACTGGCTGACCGGGACGACCGAGGGCCCGCTGGACTTCAACCAGTTCGGTGGCTACACCCTCACCGCCCGTACGCTCGGCACCGTCGCCGACCGGGGGCTGGAGCGGGAGACCACCGAGAAGCAGCACCGCAGCGAGCTGGCGGTGGCGACGTACAACGTCGAGAACCTCGACCCGACCGACGCCCAGGAGAAGTTCGACGCGCTGGCCAAGGCCGTCGTGGAGAACCTGGCCTCGCCCGACATCGTCGCCCTGGAGGAGATCCAGGACAACAACGGGGCGAAGAACGACGGCACGGTCGCCGCCGACCAGACCCTGAAGAAGTTCACGGACGCGATCGTCGCGGCCGGCGGACCGGCGTACGAGTGGCGCGGCGTCGACCCGGTGAACAACAAGGACGGCGGCGAGCCGGGCGGCAACATCCGCCAGGTCTTCCTCTTCAACCCCGCGCGGGTGTCCTTCACCGACCGCGCGGGCGGCGACGCCGCGACGTCGACCGGTGTCGTACGGGAGAAGGGGCGGGCGGCCCTGACCCACTCCCCCGGCCGGATCGACCCGGCGAACCCGGCGTGGGACAACAGCCGCAAGCCGCTGGCCGGCGAGTTCACCTTCCGGGGCCGGACGGTCTTCGTCATCGCCAACCACTTCGGGTCGAAGGGCGGTGACGAGTCACTGGTCTCGCACCACCAGCCGCCGAACCGTTCCTCCGAGGCCAAGCGCCTCCAGCAGGCGAAGGCGGTCAACGCCTTCGTCAAGGACGTCCTCCAGGTGCAGCGCACCGCCGACGTCGTCGTCCTCGGCGACATCAACGACTTCGAGTTCTCCGCGACGACGCGGGCGCTGACCGACGGCGGCGCGCTCCACGCGGCGGTCACCTCGCTGCCGCGCAGCGAGCGCTACTCGTACGTCTACCAGGGCAACAGCCAGGTGCTGGACCAGATCCTCACCAGCCCGTCGATCCGCCACTTCGCGTACGACAGCGTGCACATCAACGCCGAGTTCGCCGAGCAGAACAGCGACCACGACCCGCAGGTGCTGCGCTTCCGCCCGTGACGCCACTCAGGACACGCCCGCGCCGAGGCTCAGCGCGGGCGTGTACCGCTTCACGCCGCCCCCGACGACGCCGGGGTACTCGAGCACCTTCCGCCACTGCGGCGTGGCGCCGCCGATCCCGTCGCCGGGCCCGGCGAGCGCCTCGATGTGGGCCTCGGCGCTCTCCCGCTCGGCGTAGTTGAGCACCCGGGTGCCGTCGAGGCTCATGTGGAAGTGCCCGGAGATCCCGCCGGGGTGCAGGCCGGGGTCGCTCTCCAGCGCCTCGAAGACCGTGTCGATCCAGACCCGTTGCCGGTCGGCGTCCGGCCCGTCGAACTCGACGTCCACGATGACCACGCGGCCGGGCACACGGGTGTCGTCCCCGGTACGGAGCGCACCGCCGCGGTGGCACTCGTAGGAGCGCGGGGCGATCCGCTCGATGCCGGGCACGGCGGCGTCGATCTCGGCGTTCCTGGCGTCCCGGTGGATGCGGGCGAAGTCCTGGTGGGCCCGCTCGTCCGTCCACTGGGAGCAGTGCGGCAGCGTGCCCCGTCCTCGCCGGTGTACACGCTGTACGAGAGCGGCCGCGGGTCGGGTCAGTCCCGGCTCCGCCAGGCCGCCGCTCCGGATACGACCGCGCGGCCGCACCCGGATCGGGTACGGCCGCGCGTCACCGCCGCGCCTTCCGGCTCAGCCCGGCCAGGAACCGGTGATGCGCCGGACCCCCATCGCGCCGGAGCGGTCCACCGCCGCCTTGACCACCGCGAAGATCGCGCCCTGGACGGCGGCGGCCAGGAGGATCTCCTTCCACTCCCGCTCCTCGTCCATGGCGTCCGGGGCGTCGCCGTCCCCGATCGCCGCCCACGCCTTGGCGAACATCGTGCTGGCCACGGCACCGCTCGCCATGCCGAGCAGGATGCCCACCGGCCGGTAGAGCAGCTTCTGCTTCCGCTTCTTCTTCTGCTTCGCCATTCCCGTCCTATCCCCACTTTCCGGTGCGCCGCAACTGCCACAACACCACACCCGCTACCACGACGGCGGCGACCGCCGCGAGGACCGGGCGTACATGCTCACGCACCGGCTCCGGGGTCCTGTCGTGCACCAGGTGGGCGGCGCGCGCCTTCACATCCGTCTTGGCCATGAGCTGGTCGATGGTCTCGCCCAGCTCCTGCCGCTTGCGCGCCGCCTGGAGGCGGAGTTCGTCAGGTCCAGGGGTGTGGTGCGTGTCCCGTGTCATCGGTGGACCCTCTCCTTGATCTCGTGGACGTCCGAGCGCACACCGTCGATCGCCCGCTCCGGCTTCGGCGGCACGGCGCGCTTAAGCTGCGCGCGGCCGAGCACGGCGAGGACACCGGCCAGGGCGAGGAACAGCACGGTCGCGATGAGCACGGCGGCCCACACGTCGAGCGCCACCGCCAGCGCGGCGGCCACGGTGGCCCACACCCCGATGAGGCCGACGTAGCCGACGGCCGCCGCGGCCCCCAGCATCCCGCCGCCCTTGCCCGCGCGCTTCCCCTTCTGCATCATCTCGGCCTGCGCGGTGCGCATCTCGGTCTTCACCAGGTCGGAGAGCTGCTCAGACGCCTGCTTCACCAGCTCGCCGACCGACGGTTCTCCGGCCACGCGGATCGCCTCCCATCTCGTACGGGAAGCATCGGGTACCCCGCCGAGCGGTCGCGCAACCAGCCCATGCTTCAGCAACGCTCAAACTTGACCGGAGGAGAACTAAGTAGACCTACACCATCGTGCGCCGCAGACTGCCTCCATGACCCTTACCACCACCCCTCCCCGCCCCTTCGGCCGCGTCCTGTGCGCCATGGTGACCCCCTTCACCGCCACCGGGGACCTCGACCTCGACCGGGCGCGGGAGCTGGCGCGCGATCTGGTGGCCCAGGGCTGTGACGGGCTCGTCCTGAACGGCACCACCGGCGAGTCCCCGACGACGACCGACGACGAGAAGGCCGCGCTCATCGGGGCGGTACGGGACGCGCTGGGCCCGGAAACGCCGCTGGTGGCGGGAGTCGGCACCGCGGACACCGCGCACACGGTGGAACTGGCCCGCCGGGCGGAACGGGCGGGCGCGGACGGGCTGCTGGTGATTCCCCCGTACTACAGCCGCCCGCCGCAGGCGGCCGTGGAGGCCCACTTCCGGCGGGTGGCCGACGCGACGGGGCTGCCGCTGGTGCTGTACGACATCCCGGGCCGTACGGGGACGCGCATCGAGCCGGAGACGGTGCTGCGGCTGGCCGGCCACCCGCGGATCGTGGCCGTCAAGGACTGCGCGTACGACCTGCTGGGCTCGACCAAGGTGCTGGCCCGCACGTCACTGGCGTACTACTCGGGCTGCGAGGAGACGAACCTCCCGCTGTACGCGATCGGCGGCGCCGGTTTCATCAGCACGGTCGCCAATGTGGCGCCGCGTCAGATGCGCGCGGTGCTGGACGCCTTCGACGCGGGCGACACGGCACTGGCCGCCCGGCTCAACGCGCGCACCATCGCGCTGGCCGAGCTGATGATGGCGTCGGGCCTGCCGGGCACGGTGACGGTGAAGGCGCTGCTGGACGCGGGACCGGTCCGCGAACCGCTGCAGCCCGCCGGCCGGGAGGCGGTCGACGGGCTGCGCGCGGCGTACGAGGAACTGGTTCAGGAACCGACGACCTGGTTGTGACCCAGGACGGCGACGTGCTCCAGCACGTCCTCCATGGGGTCGTCGATCTGGCCGATCGACACCAGCGTCACCCGGTGGCCGTTGTCCGGTTGGCTGTGGGCCTCGTCCGCGTGGGCGACGCCGGGCGCGAGCAGGGCCGCCAGCGCGAGGACGCCCGGAACGATGAGTCTGCTGGTTTTCATTGGAGCCGTCCCTCGCCTAGCCGATTCGTATGACGGTGTGCGGCCTGTTTATCCACCCGAGTGGCCCAAAGGTTACGCACCATCACACGAATCAGTTGTGGCTGTGGAGGATGTCGTTGAGGCCGCCCCACACCGCGTTGTTCGGGCGGGCCTCGACGGTGCCGGTGACCGAGTTGCGGCGGAAGAGGATGTTCGACGCGCCGGACAGCTCGCGGGCCTTGACGATCTGGCCGTCGGGCATCGTCACGCGCGTACCGGCGGTGATGTAGAGGCCGGCCTCGACGACGCACTCGTCACCGAGCGCGATGCCGACGCCCGCCTCGGCGCCGATGAGGCAGCGCTCGCCGACGGAGATGATGACGTTGCCGCCGCCGGACAGGGTGCCCATGGTGGAGGCGCCGCCGCCGATGTCGCTGCCGTCGCCGATGACGACGCCCGCGGAGATGCGGCCCTCGACCATCGAGGTACCGAGGGTGCCGGCGTTGAAGTTGACGAAGCCCTCGTGCATGACGGTCGTCCCGGCGGCCAGGTGCGCGCCGAGCCGGACGCGGTCGGCGTCGGCGACGCGGACGCCCTTGGGGACGACGTAGTCCGTCATGCGCGGGAACTTGTCGATGCTGGTGACCTGGAGGTGCAGGCCCTCGGCGCGGGCGTTCAGCCGGACCTTCTCGACGTCGTCGACGGCCACGGGCCCCAGCGAGGTCCAGGCGACGTTGGCGAGCAGCCCGAAGATCCCGTCCAGGTTCTGCCCGTGCGGCTTGACGAGCCGGTGGCTGAGCAGGTGCAGACGCAGGTAGGCGTCATGGGCGTCCAGCGGCTTGTCGTCGAGCGAGGCGATGACGGTACGGACGGCGACGACCTCGACGCCGCGCCGCGCGTCGACGCCGAGCGCCTTGGCGGCGCCCTCGCCGAGGACGTTCACGGCCTGGTCGGAAGTGAGCCGCTCGGTGCCCGCGGGGCCGGGCTCGGCGACGAGCTCGGGGGCCGGGAACCAGGTGTCGAGAACGGTGCCGTCGCCGGCGACGGTGGCAAGGCCGGCGGCGACGGCGCCGGTGGTACGAGGTGCAGAAGTCATGCCAGAAACCTAACCGGCGCCCCGCCGCCCGGGCGAACCGGTCTCACCTTCCGGCGGCGCCCGCCCCGAACCCCGGTACCGGGGCGGGCGCCGCCGGAGGGGTCAGGGGCGGGCTCCCCGGGCGTCGACGACCCCGGTCGTGACGCGCAGGGCGGTGGCCAGCACGGTGCCCTTGGCGACGTACGGGTGGCCGGACCCCTTGCCCCCGATCCAGTAGTCCGTCCCGGCCACGAGCTGGAAGCCCTTCAATTCCTGCGTCTTCGGATCGAACAGCAGGCGGAAGGTGTTCCGCTCGAAGGAGTAGTCCCGAGAGTTGCCCTCGACCGACACGGCCGTCAAGGTCTTCTTCGCCTCCGGCACGGCGGTGGCCGTCATCTGCGCCCCCTCCAGCCCCCTGACGACCCGGAGCAACAGTTTCCTCTTCTCCGGAGGCACCGTGGTCGCCGTCGCCAGCACCTCCGCGATCTCCACGAAGTCGCGCTGCGCCTGGGTCAGACGCGGCGCGCTGATCACCCGGCTGGGGACGGACCGCTTCCGGATCATGCGCAGAGCGCCATCGGTGTCGTCCGGCAGATCCTCCACCAACGCGTCCGCCTGCCGGGGGGTCAACACTTCGGATCCGCCCCCGTTGGACGTCGCGCCGGTGGGGGTCTGCGGGGGAGGAGTGTGCGAGCCCATCGTCTCGGTCCACCCGTCGTAGCGGCTCCACGCCTCCTCCTCCCGGACCGGTCGGAGCGTCAGGGCGCAGGGCTCGCCCGGCCCGGGTGCAAGCTTGACGTAGAGCATCTCCATGAAGCCACCGCCGCTTCCCACGGATTCGCAGCGCACCGACCACCAGTCGGTCTGGCGGTAGATGAACTGGTCCGCCCGCGGGCCGGCCGCGGCCGCCGCCGGCTCGTGGTCCGCCGGGAGCAGCGTGGCGAGCGTCGCCACCGCCGTCACCGCCGCCGCCGCGCCGGCCGCCGCGACCAGCCACCCGGTACGGGCGCGCCGCCGGGGCCGGGCGGCCTCGTCGAGCAGGCGCCGGTGGCCGGGGGCGAGGCGGGTGCGGTCGGGGGCGGGGGCGTCCGCACGGAAGTCCTGGAGCGTCCGCATCTCATCCATGGGTGGCCTCCGGGGCGAAATCGGATGCGAGAGTCGGGTCACTGTCGCCGAGCGCGGTCCGCACCTTGCGGCGCGCCCGGTTGAGGCGGGAGCGGACGGTGCCGACGGGTATGGACAGCGCCTCGGCGACCTCCTGGTACGTCAGGTCCGCCCAGGCGACGAGGAGCAGCACGTGCCGGTCGCCGCCCGAGAGGGAGGCGAGCGCGCCGGCGAGGGGGCCGTGGGCGGCCTGGGCGGTGACCCGGTCGTCGGCGTGGTCGACCCATGACTCGGCGACCGGGTCGCGCCCGGTGCGGGCCAGCGCGTTGAGGGCGCGGACCTCGGTACGGCGGTGCTTGCCGATCAGGTTGGCGGCGATGCCGTACAGCCAGGGGCGGGCGTTGCCGCGGTCCAGGTCGTAGCGGGCGCGGACGCGGAAGGCGGCGAGGAACGTGTCGGCCGTGATGTCGTCGGCGACCGTGTCCCCGAGCCGCCGGGTGGCGTACCGGTGGATGTCCGCGGCGTACCGGTGGTACAGCTCGGCGAAGGCCTCCGGGCGGTGCAGGGACGCGGCGATGACGCCGGCGTCGTCGTTGTCCGGTGGGCCGGTCACGGGGTCTCCGTCTGTGGCGGGTGTGGTCACACCCCCTGTTCCCCACAGGGCCCCGCCGGGTTCACGGCGAGCAGCCGGCCCAGCATCCCGGCGGCGTACTCCTCGTCGTACGCCGCGTCCGTCAGCAGCACCTGGAGGCAGATGCCGTTCATCAGGGCGGCCAGCGCCCGGGCGGTGGCCGGGTCCGTCCTGGCCGACAGGGCGGTCACCACACCGTCCGTCCACTCGGCCGCCACCGGGCGCAGCGCGGGGCGCCGGAGGGCGGCGAGGTACAGCTCGTACTCCAGCTCCACGCCCGTGCGGGTGCCGTCCAGCCACCGCCCCATCACCCGGGCGAGGCCGGCGGCGAGGTCCGCCCCGGTGAGCGCGCCACTGTCGCGTACGGCCGCGGCGAAGCCCTCGCCCGGCCGGCGCAGCGCGGCGACGAGCAGTTCGTCGAGGGAGGCGAAGTGGTACGTCGTGGAGCCCAGCGGCACGTCCGCCTCGGGCGCCACCGTGCGGTGGCTCAGCCCCGCGATGCCGCTGCGCCCGACGACCCGGATCGCCGCGTCGATGACGCGGCGGCGCCGGTCGGGGTCGTACCGGCGGGGTGCCATCAGTGCGCCCCGCCGAGGTTGAGGACGACCACGCCGGCGACGACCAGCGCGATGCCCGCGAGCTTGGCCGGGCCGGCCGGTTCGTCCATGCACAGCATCCCGGTCGTGGCGACGGCCGCGGTGCCGGCGCCCGCACAGATCGCGTACGCGGTGCCCACGGACAGCGCGTCGAGCGTCTGCGCGAGCAGGGCGAAGGCGAGCGGGTGGCCCGCGCCGGTGATCGGTGAGGGCCACAGGCGGGTGCAGCCCTCGCCGTACTTCATCGCCGTCGTGTCGGCCACCTTCGCCGCGACGGCCGCGGCGAGCGGTCCGGATCCCATGTGTACGAGCGTACACATGGGGCCCGCTAACGTGTGCGCGTCAGCTCACACACCAGTACGAGGGGGACGGGGACGCATGACGCAGCACACGGGGTGGGGCCCGCCGGCCGGACCACCGCCGCCACCGGGACCGCCGCCCGGCCCCTACGGGTGGGACGGCGGCTGGACGCCCCCTCCCCCACCGCCCGCGCCGGGCGTCATCCCGCTCGCCCCGCTCTCCGTCGCCGACCTCCTGAGCGGCGCGCTCGCCACCCTGGGACGCCACTGGAAGCAGCTGCTGGGCCTGGCCCTCGCGGCCTACGGCACGGCCACGGTGGTCCTCGGCGCCGGTCTGGCGCTCGCCTTCCTGGCCGTCCGGGACCGGCTGGAGGACGCCGGGCGGGACGACGTCCCGGCACTGCTGACCGCCTTCGGCGGGGTGTACGCCCTCGGTACGCTGCTCCTGCTGACCGCCAACGCGGTGGTCTACGCGAGCTGCCCGGCCGTCCTCCAGGACGCGGTCCTCGGCCGCCCCACGACGATCGGCACCGTGTGGCGCCGGGTGCGCCCCCGGGCGGCGACGGTGCTGGGCACCGTGCTGCTGACGGGCCTGATCGCCATGGTCCCGATCCTGCTGATGGCCCTCGCGCTGGTCGCGATGTTCGTGGCGCTGCTGGCCCCGCCCGACGCGTACCCGGGCGCCGGCTGGTGGGCACTGGGCGGGGCGCTCGGCGTGCTGGTGACCGGTCCGCCGGCGATCTGGCTGTGGGTGCGGTTCAGCTTCGCCCCGGCCGCCGCCGTCTTCGAGGGGCAAGGGGCGTTCGCCGCGCTGCGCCGCTCCTCGCGGCTGGTGCGGGGCGCCTGGTGGCGGACGTTCGGGATCACGCTGCTGGCGTCGCTCATGGCGACCCTGACCGGCTACCTCGTCCAGCTGCCGTTCCAGTTCCTGAGCGCCCTGCCGGGTGCGGGGCTGTCGGACGCCTCGCCCGACGCCGCGCTCGTCGTGACGCTGCTGGTCACCACGCTCGCCTTCGCCCTGCTCGCCCAGCTGGTCGCGCAGATCGTCACGGCCGCCTTTCCGCAGCTGGTCACCGCCCTGCTGTACGTGGACCGGCGGATCCGCGAGGAGAACCTCGCGCCCACGCTCGCCGAGGCGGCCGCCGTACCGCCGCGGGACGTCAGCCCGTAAGGGACTTCTTCGGCCGCAGGACGCAGAACTCGTTGCCCTCGGGGTCCGCCAGGACCACCCACGTCACGTCGTCGCCCTGCCCGACGTCCACCCGCCGGGCCCCGAGGCCGATGATCCGCTCCACCTCGGCGGCCTGGTCGTCGGGCGCCAGGTCCAGGTGCAGCCGGTTCTTGACGGTCTTCCCCTCGGGTACGGGGAGGAGCACGATGCCCGGCATCGCGTGCTCGTCCGCCCCGATGACGATCTCCTCGTCGTCCTCGTACAGGACCTTCCAGTCCAGGACCCGGGTCCAGAAGCGGGCGAGGCCCGGCGCGTCATGGGCGTCGATGGCGATCTGGTACAGAGAAACGGCCATGCCCGCCAGTGTGCCTGGGGAGCATGGCCGTCGCAGCTGGAAAACGTGGATCCGGCGGGAGGAGCGTCGTATCAGACGTTGAACCCGAGCGCGCGCAGCTGCTCGCGGCCATCGTCCGTGATCTTGTCCGGGCCCCACGGCGGCATCCAGACCCAGTTGATCTTCAGCTCGTTGACGATGCCGTCCGTCGCGGACTTCGCCTGGTCCTCGATCACGTCCGTCAGCGGACAGGCCGCCGACGTCAGCGTCATGTCCAGCGTCGCGACGTTGGAGTCGTCGATGTGGATGCCGTAGATGAGGCCGAGGTTGACGACGTCGATGCCCAGCTCGGGGTCGACGACGTCGTACAGCGCCTCGCGGACCTCCTCCTCGGACGCCGGCTTCATCTCGGCCGTCTGGTTCTCGCTCATGCCGTCTTCCTCTCCGCGCCGTCGCCCATCGCCTGGGCGGTCGCGTCCTTCCAGGCCATCCAGCTCAGCAGGGCGCACTTGACCCGGGCCGGGTACTTCGAGACGCCGGCGAACGCGACCGCGTCCTCCAGCACCTCCTCCATCGCGTCGTCGGGCTCGATCCTGCCCTTGGACTGCATCAGCTCCAGGAACGTGGCCTGGATCCGCTGCGCCTCGGCGAGCTCCTTGCCGACGAGAAGTTCGTTCAGGACGGAGGCGGACGCCTGGCTGATGGAACAGCCCTGACCCTCGTACGACACGTCCTCGATCCGCGAGCCGTCGTACTTCACGCGCAGCGTGATCTCGTCGCCGCACGTCGGGTTGACGTGGTGCACCTCGGCGTCGCCGTCCCGCAAGCCCCGCCCGTGCGGATGCTTGTAGTGGTCCAGGATGACCTCCTGGTACATCGAATCCAGCTTCACACCCGCTCCTAGCCGAAGAAGTTCCGGACGTGCTCCAGTCCCTCGACCAAAGCGTCGACCTCGGCCGGAGTGGAGTACAGATAGAACGACGCCCGCGTGGTCGCAGGAATTCCGTACCGCAGGCAGACCGGCCGGGCGCAGTGGTGGCCGACCCGGACCGCGATGCCCTGCTCGTCGAGGACCTGGCCCACGTCGTGCGGGTGGATGTCGCCGAGGACGAAGGAGATCGCCGCGCCGCGGTCCTCGGCCGTCACCGGGCCGATGATCCGCAGGCCCGGGACCTCCTGGAGGCGGCGGACCGCGTACTCGGTGATCGCGTGCTCATGGCGCGCGATGTTCTCCATGCCGATCGAGGTGAGGTAGTCCACCGCCGCGCCGAGGCCCACGGCCTGCGCGATCGGGGGCGTCCCCGCCTCGAACTTGTGCGGAGCCGGGGCGTACGTCGACGAGCTCATCGAGACGGTCTCGATCATCTCGCCGCCGCCGAGGAATGGCGGGAGGTCCTCCAGCAGCTCCTGGCGGCCCCACAGCACGCCGATGCCCGTCGGGCCGCACATCTTGTGGCCGGTGAAGGCGACGAAGTCGGCCTGGAGGGCCTGCACGTCCAGCGGCATGTGCGGCGCGGCCTGCGAGGCGTCGATCAGCACCAGGGCGCCGACGTCCTGGGCGCGGCGGACTATCGCCTCGACCGGGTTGACGGTGCCCATGATGTTGGAGACCAGCGTGAAGGAGACGATCTTCGTCTTCTCGGTGATGATCTCGTCGATGTTCGAGAGGTCGAGGCGGCCGTCGTCGGTCAGCCCGAACCACTTCAGCTTCGCGCCGGTGCGCTGCGAGAGCAGCTGCCACGGAACGATGTTGGAGTGGTGCTCCATCTCCGTGATGACGATCTCGGTCTCACGGTCGACGCGGTAGGGCTCGTCGGCCCAGCCCAGCATGTTGGCGACGAGGTTGAGCGACTCCGAGGCGTTCTTGGTGAAGATCACCTCGTCCCGGCTGGGCGCGTTGATGAAGGCGGCGACCTTGTCGCGCGCACCCTCGTACAGCGCCGTGGCCTCCTCGGCCAGCACGTGCACGCCGCGGTGCACGTTGGCGTTGTGCCGCTCGTAGTACTCGCTGACCGCGTCGATGACCTGGCGCGGCGTCTGCGAGGTCGCCGCGTTGTCCAGGTACACGAGCTTCTTGCCGTCGTGGAGCACCCGGTCGAGGATCGGGAAGTCCTTGCGGAGCGCCTCGGTGTCGAGGAGGCCCGGCAGCTGTGTCACGCGGATACGCCACCCTTCGTGTAGGACTCGTAGCCCTCGTTCTCCAGCTTGTCGGCGAGCTCGGGGCCGCCCGACTCGACGATCCGGCCGGCGGAGAAGACGTGGACGAAGTCGGGCTTGATGTACCGCAGGATGCGCGTGTAGTGCGTGATCAGCAGGGTGCCGACCTCGCCGGACTCGCGGACGCGGTTGACGCCCTCGGAGACGATGCGCAGCGCGTCGACGTCGAGGCCGGAGTCCGTCTCGTCGAGGATGGCGATCTTCGGCCGGATGAGTTCCAGCTGGAGGATCTCGTGGCGCTTCTTCTCACCGCCGGAGAAGCCCTCGTTGACGTTGCGCTCGGCGAAGGACGGGTCCATGTGAAGGCGCTCCATGGCCTCCTTGACCTCCTTCACCCAGGTGCGCAGCTTGGGGGCCTCGCCGCGGACGGCGGTGGCGGAGGTGCGCAGGAAGTTGCTCACCGAGACACCGGGGATCTCCACCGGGTACTGCATGGCGAGGAAGACACCGGCGCGGGCGCGCTCGTCGACGGACATCTCCAGGACGTCCTCGCCGTCGAGGGTGACGCTGCCGCCGGTGATCGTGTACTTGGGGTGACCGGCGAGGGAGTACGCGAGCGTCGACTTGCCGGAGCCGTTGGGGCCCATGATGGCGTGGGTCTCGCCCTGCTTCACGGTCAGGTCGACGCCCTTGAGGATCTCCTTCGTGGCGTTGTCGGCCTCGACGGAGACGTGCAGGTCGCGGATTTCAAGCGTTGCCATGGGTGACTCAGGACTCCTGGGTGACGGAGACGAGCACATCGTCCCCTTCGATCTTTACGGGGTATACGGGGACGGGGCGCGTCGCGGGAAGGCCGGACGGCTTGCCGGTGCGGAGGTCGAAGGCGGATCCGTGCAGCCAGCACTCGATCTGGCAGTCCTCGACCTCCCCCTCCGACAGCGAGACGTTCGCGTGCGAGCAGATGTCGTGGATCGCGAACACCTCGCCCTCGGTCCGGACGACGGAGATGGGCGTGCCGTCGAGTTCCACCCGCTTCGGGGTGTCCTCCTCCAGCTCGCTCAGCCCACAGGCTCGGACGAAGGGCATCAGAGGGACGCCTCCAGCTCGGCCTCGATCTTGGCGATCAGGCGCTCCTCGACGTCAGGCAGACCGATCTGCTGGACGAGCTCGGCGAAGAACCCGCGGACGACGAGGCGGCGGGCCTCGGTCTCCGGGATGCCGCGAGCCATCAGGTAGAAGAGCTGCTCGTCGTCGAAGCGGCCGGTCGCCGAGGCGTGGCCGGCGCCGGCGATCTCGCCGGTCTCGATCTCCAGGTTCGGCACCGAGTCGACGCGAGCGCCGTCGGTGAGGACCAGGTTGCGGTTCATCTCGTACGTGTCGGTGCCCTCGGCCGCGGCCTGGATGAGCACGTCACCGATCCACACGGCGTGCGCGCCGTCGCCCTGGAGCGCGCCCTTGTAGGCGACGTTCGACTTACAGTGCGGGGTGTTGTGGTCGACGAGGAGGCGGTGCTCCTGGTGCTGGCCCCGCTCGGTGAAGTACAGGCCGAACAGCTCGGCCTCGCCACCGGTGGCGGCGTACGTCACGCGCGGGTGGAGGCGTACGACGTCACCGCCGAAGGTGACGACGACCGACTTGAAGGAGGCGTCCCGGCCGATCAGCGCGTTGTGCTGGGCGACGTGGACGGCCTTCTCGTCCCAGTCCTGGATGGAGACGACGGTAAGCCTGGCGCCGTCCCCGAGGACGTAGTCGACGTTGGCGGCGAGGACCGCGTCACCGGTGTGGTCGATGACCACGACGGCCTCGGCGAACGCGCCGAGCTCGACGACCTGGTGGCCGAAGGCGGTACCGCCCTGGCCGTGCACGGAGATCCGGATCGGCTCGGTGAGCGCGGTCTCCTTGGGCACGGTGACGACCGAGGCCTTCTCGAAGGCGGAGTACGCCTGGGCGGCGACCCGGTCCACCGGGGTGCCGGCCCTGCCGAGCCGCTCGTCGTCACGGCCGACGGTCTCGACGATGACGCCCTCGGGCGCCTCCACGTCGACGCGCACACCGTCACCGGTGGCGATCGCGGTGCCGTCGTGCAGGCCGCGCAACCGCTCCAGCGGCGTGAACCGCCACTCCTCCTCGCGGCCGTGCGGGACGGGGAAGTCCGCGACGTCGAAGGACGGGGGGGCGCTCATGCGGGTCGCGACGGTGGACTCGGCGGCCACCGCGATGGAACCGGCGGTGGTGGAGCCCGCCGGGAGATTCTGAGCCTCAGCCATGGCTGTCGGTCTGCTCGCTTTCTGCGTTCGGTGCGGTCGCCGCCCGCGGGGCGGGACCGGCCGGGGCCGGTCGCCCCGGGGGCGGCGCACCGGGCTCACACCGGGTGAGCCCGGGGACGTGATCGATACGGCCGGGGGCTGCTAGCCCACCGAGCCTTCCATCTGCAGCTCGATCAGCCGGTTGAGCTCGAGCGCGTACTCCATGGGCAGCTCCTTGGCGATCGGCTCGACGAAGCCGCGCACGATCATCGCCATGGCCTCGTCCTCCGACAGACCGCGGCTCATCAGGTAGAAGAGCTGGTCCTCGGAGACCTTGGAGACGGTCGCCTCGTGGCCCATGGACACGTCGTCCTCGCGGACGTCGACGTACGGGTACGTGTCCGAGCGGGAGATCGTGTCGACGAGCAGGGCGTCGCACAGCACGTTCGACTTGGAGCCCGGGGCACCCTCGCCGATCTCGATGAGACCGCGGTAGGACGTGCGGCCGCCGCCTCGCGCCACCGACTTGGAGACGATGTTGGAGGAGGTGTTCGGGGCCATGTGGACCATCTTGGCGCCGGCGTCCTGGTGCTGGCCCTCGCCCGCGAAGGCGATGGACAGCGTCTCGCCCTTGGCGTGCTCGCCCATCAGGTAGACGGCCGGGTACTTCATCGTCACCTTGGAGCCGATGTTGCCGTCGACCCACTCCATGGTCGCGCCCTCGTAGGCCACGGCGCGCTTGGTGACCAGGTTGTAGACGTTGTTCGACCAGTTCTGGATCGTCGTGTAGCGGCAGCGGCCGCCCTTCTTGACGATGATCTCGACGACGGCGCTGTGCAGCGAGTCCGAGGAGTAGATCGGGGCGGTGCAGCCCTCGACGTAGTGGACGTAGGCGTCCTCGTCGACGATGATCAGCGTCCGCTCGAACTGACCCATGTTCTCCGTGTTGATGCGGAAGTACGCCTGGAGCGGGATCTCGACGTGCACGCCCTTGGGGACGTAGATGAACGAGCCGCCGGACCACACCGCGGTGTTCAGCGACGCGAACTTGTTGTCGCCGACCGGGATGACCGTGCCGAAGTACTCCTGGAAGAGCTCCGGGTGCTCCTTGAGCGCGGTGTCGGTGTCCAGGAAGATGACGCCCTGCTCCTCCAGGTCCTCACGGATCTGGTGGTAGACGACCTCGGACTCGTACTGGGCCGCGACACCGGCGACGAGGCGCTGCTTCTCCGCCTCGGGGATGCCGAGCTTGTCGTACGTGTTCTTGATGTCCTCGGGCAGGTCCTCCCAGGAGGCCGCCTGCTTCTCGGTGGAGCGGACGAAGTACTTGATGTTGTCGAAGTCGATGCCCGACAGGTCGGAGCCCCAGTTCGGCATGGGCTTCTTGTCGAAGAGGCGCAGACCCTTCAGCCGCAGCTTCAGCATCCACTCCGGCTCGTTCTTCTTCGCGGAGATGTCGCGGACGACGTCCTCGGAGAGACCGCGCTTGGCGGTGGCACCGGCCGCGTCCGAGTCGGCCCAGCCGTACTCGTACCGACCCAGGCCCTCGAGCTCGGGGTGGCTGATCTCGGTGGTCATGCGGGGTTCCTCCCGGCCGTGCTTGCGGATGCTGTTGATGTGGTGTGCGGGATGTACGTCGTGCAGACACCGTCGCCGTGGGCGATGGTCGCCAGTCGTTGCACGTGGGTGCCGAGCAGGCGGCTGAAGATCTCCGTCTCAGCCTCGCACAGTTGCGGGTACCGCTCGGCGACGTGGGCGACCGGGCAGTGGTGCTGGCAGAGCTGCTGTCCGACCGGCGCGTTCCGCGCCGTGGCAGCGTACCCGTCCGCGCTCAGGGCCTTGGCGAGCGCCTCCGCGCGCTGCTCGGGCGGTGCCGCCTCGACCGCCTCGCGGTACGCCTCGGCCTGGGACTCGATCCGGTCCCGGGCGAACGCCGCGACGGCGGCCTCGCCCGCGGTCCGCTCGATCCAGCGCAGGGCGTCGACGGCGAGCGAGTCGTAGGACTGGTCGAAGGCGTCCCGGCCGCAGTCGGTCAGGGCGAACACCTTGGCGGGGCGCCCTCGCGTCCGCGCGCCGTAGACGCGCTGCTCGCGGGCGGCGACCACGCCGTCGGCGGCCAGGGCGTCGAGGTGCCGGCGGACGGCGGCCTGAGTGAGGCCGAGCCGCTCGGCGAGCTCGGCCACGGTGGACGGGCCGTGATCCAGGATGGACCGCGCGACCCGGTTGCGCGTGGAGCGCTCCCCGGTCGCGAGTTCCTCCGCTGGAGCCGCGGGAGCCGCACCGATGTTTTTCACAACGCCATTGTTGCGTAATTCCTCAGGGCCTGACAAGCGACGTCCCGACCGGTGGACGGTGCCGTACATCACTAAGGGAAACCTAACCTGACCTGCGGAAACGAGCGTGGCCGACGGCGCGGCGAATCCGCCACCCCGGCCCTGACCTGCCCGTTTTGCCCGTTCGCTGTCCCGGGCTCGGTCCGGCGGAGGGCCGCGCGGGGCTCCCGGAGCGGGCCCCCCACCGGTCTTTTCTCCGGCCCGTCCCCACCCGCCGAACGGGAGGCCGCGAGCGGCTCTCTAGACTTCCGCACATGCGAAACCAGTCCGTCGTCCAGGTCCGGGGCCTGGTCAAGCGGTACGGGACCCGAACCGCGGTGAACGGCCTCGACCTCGACGTCCGGGCGGGCACCGTCACCGCCGTCCTGGGACCCAACGGGGCCGGCAAGACCACCACCGTCGAGACCTGCGAGGGCTACCGCCGCCCCGACGCCGGCACCGTGCGCGTCCTGGGCCTCGACCCGGTCGCCGACGCCGCCCGCCTCCGGCCCCGCGTCGGCGTGATGCTCCAGTCCGGCGGCGTCTACTCCGGCGCACGCGCCGACGAGATGCTCCGCCACACGGCGAGGCTCCACGCCCACCCCCTCGACGTGGACGCCCTCATCGAGCGCCTCGGCCTCGGGTCCTGCGGCCGGACGACGTACCGGCGGCTCTCCGGGGGCCAGCAGCAGCGCCTGGCGCTCGCCATGGCCGTCGTCGGACGCCCTGAACTGGTCTTTCTGGACGAACCGACCGCCGGTCTCGACCCGCAGGCCCGCCGCTCCACCTGGGAGCTGGTCCGCGAGCTGCGCGCCGACGGCGTGACCACCGTGCTGACCACCCACTTCATGGACGAGGCCGAGGAACTCGCCGACGACGTCGCCATCATCGACGCCGGCCGGGTCGCCGCCCAGGGCAGCCCCGAGGAGCTGTGCCGCAGTGGCGCCGAGAACACCCTCCGCTTCACCGGCCGCCCCGGCCTGGACCTCGGCTCGCTGCTCAAGGCGCTGCCGGACGGCACCGCGGCGGCCGAGCCGACACCGGGCACGTACCGCATCAGCGGCACCGTCGACCCGCAGCTGCTCGCCACGGTCACCACCTGGTGCGCCCAGCACGGCGTGATGCCCGACGGCATCGCGGTCGAGCGGCACACCCTCGAAGACGTCTTCCTGGAACTGACCGGCAAGGAGCTGCGTTCATGAGCGGCGGGACCTACACACCCCGGCCGGGTGCGGCGCCGGCCGGGCGGATGATCGTCGCGCAGGCCGCGTTCGAGACGCGGATGCTGCTGCGCAACGGCGAGCAGCTCCTGCTCACCGTGGTCATCCCCTCACTGGTGCTCGTCCTGTTCTCGTCGGTCGACATCGTCGACACGGGCGACGGCGAGGCCGTGGACTTCCTGGCCCCCGGCGTCCTCGCGCTCGCCGTGATGTCCACGGCCTTCACCGGCCAGGCCATCGCGACCGGTTTCGAGCGGCGGTACGGGGTGCTCAAGCGGCTGGGCGCGTCACCGCTGCCGCGCTGGGCGCTGATGACGGCCAAGACCGCCTCGGTGCTGGTGACCGAGGTTCTCCAGGTCGCGCTGCTGACGGTGATCGCGCTGGCGCTGGGCTGGTCCCCGCGGGGCAACCCCGCGGCGGTGTTCCTGCTCCTGCTGCTCGGCACGGCGGCCTTCTCCGGGCTCGGCCTGCTGATGGCCGGCACCCTGCGGGCCGAGGCGACGCTGGCCGCCGCGAACCTGGTGTTCCTGCTGCTCCTGGTGGGCGGCGGGGTGATCGTGCCGCTGGAGAGGTTCCCCGGCGCGGTGCGCGCGGTGCTGGAGCTGCTGCCCATCTCGGCCCTGTCGGACGGGCTGCGGGAGGTGCTGCGGGACGGGGCGTCGATGCCGTGGGGCGCGGCCGGGATCCTGGCGGTCTGGGCGGTGCTCGGGCTGGGCGCGGCGGCGAGGTTCTTCCGGTGGGAGTGACCCTCGTGAACGCGTGCACAAGCGGGCGCCTACGATAGTGGCCGTGCTGACCCCCCTCGCCCATATCGCCCGGCGCTGGACACCCTCCCCCAAGACGGTCCGGCGCGCCGCTCTCTCCGCCGTCGTGATGAGCGTCGTCATCGTCATCACGGGCGGTGCCGTCCGGCTGACCGGTTCCGGTCTCGGCTGCGACACCTGGCCCAAGTGCACGGACGACAGTCTGTTCGCCACGCCCGAGCAGGGCATCCACGGCGCGATCGAGTTCGGCAACCGGATGCTGACGTACGTCCTGTCGGCCGCCGTCGGCTGGGCGATCGTGGCCGCGCGTTCCACCGAGCCGTGGCGGCGGGGGCTGACGCGGCTCGGCTGGGCGCAGTTCTGGGCCGTGATGAGCAACGCGGTCATCGGCGGCATCACGGTGTGGACGGGGCTCAACCCCTGGAGCGTCGCCGGGCACTTCCTCGCCGCGAACGCCCTGCTCACCATCGCCACGCTCACCTGGGTGCGCGCCGGGGAGGGCGACGGCGCCCCCCGGCCGCGCGTTCCCGGCCCGGTGCGCAGGCTGGGCTGGACGCTGGTGGTCGTGGCGGGCCTGCTGGTCGCGGCGGGGACGACGGTGACGGGCTCCGGCAAGCACGCGGGCGACAGCAGCGACGTACCGCGCATGCCGTTCGACTTCGCCACCATGGCCCACGTCCACGCGATCTTCGCGTGGGTGGTGTGTGCCCTCGCGCTGGCCATGTTCTTCGCGCTGCGGGTGGTGGACGCCCCGGACGACACCCGGGCGCGCGCCCGTGACCTGCTGCTGGTGCTGCTGGCGCAGGGCGGGATCGGGTACGTGCAGTACTTCACCGGGGTGCCGGAGGTCCTGGTGGCCCTGCACATGCTGGGCTCGTCCCTGATGTGGATCGCCGTGCTGCGGCTGGCCCTGAGCCTGCGCGAGCGGCCCTCGGCGGAGCCGGGCGCCGGTGTCCCGGCCCAGCAGGCGGACGCGGCGCTGACCCCGGCCGCCTGACCGGGCCGCCCCACCGCGCGGCCCCCGCCGCCCGACCGGACGCCGCTACGGCCCGGTACCGACCCGGCCGGGGCCCGTCGCCTGTCCGAGCCGGTACACCCGCCGGGCGTTCCCCGACGCGATCATGTCGGCCACCCGCTGGGCGTCGGCGCCGGACCACGCGCCGTCCCGGACCCAGTCCGCCAGCACCCGGGTGAGCGCCTCCCGGAACACCCGCGCCCCCACCACGTGCAGTTCGGGCAGCCCCCGCGCGCCGCTGGAGAACAGCAGCTTGCCGAACGGCGCCAGCTCCAGCGTCTCGGCCAGTACGGCCGCCGCCCGGGCGCCCGTCCTCGCGAGCGCCGGGCCGAGGTCGGCGTACACGTGCGGGAACACGCTCGTCAGGTGCGCGGCCCGCCGGTGGTGGGGGTAGCCGTGCAGCAGCACCAGGTCGGTGCCCAGACCCGCGGTGGCCGCCGCGAAGTCGCCGAGCGTCATGGGGTCGTCGTCGCCCAGGTGCAGCTGGAGCGGCCGCCCGGACGAGACGGCGATCCACAGCAGGTGCCGCAGCAGCACCGGGTCGGTGAGCGGCCCGCCCGCCCCGCGCAGGGCCAGCCAGCGCCCCGCGGCGCCCCGCACCTCGCCGGGCCCCGGGGGCGCGGGGGCGGCGGCGAGCCCGTGCCGCACCGCCGCGACGGAGGTGAAGGCGACGGCGGTGCGGGCCGCCCCGTGGACCGCCCGGGCGAGGTTGGCGAGCAGCTCGTCGACGCTGTCGGAGGTGTCGGCGACCTGCTCGGCGAGCAGTTCCAGACGGACGATCTCATGGGCGCCGGCGGCACCGGCGGCGGCGATCTCGACCGGGCCGGTGAGGTCGCCGGGCGGGCCGGTCTCGACCAGGTAGGTGGAGATCCCGGTGGCGCGGAGCAGTCGGCGCCCCGATTCCAGGACGCCGAGCTCGCGGCGGCGGGCCAGGTACCGCGCGGGCGGGCAGTGCGGTTCCAGCCCGAGCAGGGGCGGGCACCAGCGCCGTACCGCGAAGCCGGTCTGGGTGTCGAAGAACGTCGTACCGGCCGCGGGCGGACCGGCGGACCGGCCGAGCAGGGTCTCGAAGGTGCCCAGCCCCAGCTCCGTGCGGAGCACCCCGTGGCAGTACTGGTCCACCAGCGTCGGGGTGTCGATCATTGCGTGGGCTCCCTGCGATGGCCGAACCGTCACAGGTCCTAACGGGTGAGCCCCGCCCAAGGTGTTGCCTCAGTCGTTCGAGGGTCCGCCGACCTGGATGCCGGCCATGCGGGTCCACTCGTACGGGCCGGTGCGGACCTTCGCCGCGAAGTCGCCGTCGAAGGACTCGTGCAGGGTGAGGCCCGCCTTCTCGGCGGCGCTCTTCGCGATCGCGTGGGTCGGCGCGACGAGGTCGCCCCAGGCGCCGTCCTCGCCGACGAGGACGATCCGGGTGCCCATCTGGCCGATGTAGGCGAGCTGGCCCTCGGCGCCGCCGTGTTCCTTGGAGAACGTCTGGATCCGCTTGGCGAGCTTCGAGGCCGTGCGCTCGGCCCCGGCCGCCGCGGTCCCGGCCTCCGCCTGCGTGGTGTCGCCCTGCTTGGTGTCTGCCATGGACAGGATGCTACTCGCGGGTAGATCGACTGGCGACGGGCGGGCCGCGTGGCCTTGGCCACGCGACCCGCCCGTCGGCGAGATCTCCGGACACACCCTGGGAGGGTCAGCGCAGGAAAGGGTCCACCGCTACGGCCACGAACAGCAGTGACACATAGGTGATGGACCAGTGGAACAGCCGCATCTCCTTCAGCTTGCCGCCGGTCTCCCCCGCCTTGGCGCGGTTCTGCAGGGCGTGGGCCTCCCAGAGCCACCAGCCGCCGGTCACCAGCGCGACCGCCGTGTAGAACCAGCCGGTGTAGCCGAGCGGCGTCAGCAGCAGGGAGACGGCGACCATGACCCAGCTGTAGAGGACGATCTGCCGGGCGACCACCTTGTTGGAGGCGACGACCGGCAGCATGGGCACGCCCACGCGCGCGTAGTCCTCCTTCACCTTCATCGACAGCGGCCAATAGTGCGGCGGCGTCCAGAAGAAGATGACGAGGAAGAGGACGACGGCGGCCCAGGACAGCGAGTTCGTGACCGACGACCAGCCGATCAGGACCGGCATGCAGCCGGCGATGCCGCCCCAGACGATGTTCTGCGCGGTACGGCGCTTGAGGATCATCGTGTAGACGACCACGTAGAAGAGGAGCGCGCCGAGGGACAGCCAGGCGGACAGCCAGTTGACGAGCAGCCCGAACCAGAGGGTGGAGACCACGGTGAGGGCGAGGCCGAAGACCAGCCCCTCGCGCGGCGAGACCATGCCGGTGACCAGCGGTCGCTGCGACGTCCGGTCCATCAGGGCGTCGATGTCGCGGTCGATGTACATGTTCAGCGCGTTGGCGCCGCCGGCCGACAGGTAGCCGCCGAGGCAGGTGGCGAGCACCAGCCACAGGTCGGGCACGCCCTGCTCGGCCAGGAACATCACGGGGACCGTGGTGATCAGGAGCAGCTCGATGATCCGCGGCTTGGTCAGGGCCACGAAAGCCTTGACGCGGGCCCCGAATGGCCGCTTCCCCGTGCTCCTGTCGAGCACACCCGCCGGACGGGATTCGACGGCCGTCACGCACACCCCTGACAGAGACATCCCAGCGAGTCGCCTCCTGGGCGTGAAGGCCCGGTAAAGACTCGCGCGTACCACGCCACTCTAGACGTTGCCCATACCTCGCCCTTCGCGGGGGTCGGTCGTGTTGGAGGGGGCACCGCAAAGGGTGGTTTCCGCGCTCGGATGAGCGATCGGATGAGCGCCTCCGTATTCACTTGCCGAAAGCCGTAGGGCCCAGTCAGGAGGCGGATCCCGACCGATCCCGGCAGTCTGGAATGACTCGAAAAAATGCACGTTCTCACGGGGGTAGGCTCGACAACGGCCGGTGGGATCTACGTCACCGGCATTCGACATGTGGAGAGGAGCCCTGACCCAGGGTGAGCACCAAGCCGACCACCACAGACCTCGAGTGGACCGAGCTGGACCAGCGGGCCGTCGACACCGCCCGCATCCTGGCCGCCGACGCCGTACAGAAGGTCGGCAACGGCCATCCCGGTACGGCCATGAGCCTGGCCCCGGCCGCGTACACCCTCTTCCAGAAGGTGATGCGGCACGACCCGGCGGACGCCGACTGGACCGGGCGCGACCGTTTCGTGCTGTCCGCCGGACACTCGTCCCTGACGCTCTACACCCAGCTCTACCTGGCCGGCTTCGGCCTGGAGCTGGACGACCTCAAGGCTTTCCGGACCTGGGGCTCGAAGACCCCGGGCCACCCGGAGTACGGCCACACGATCGGCGTCGAGACGACGACCGGGCCGCTGGGCCAGGGTGTCGCCAACGCCGTGGGCATGGCCATGGCCGCCCGCTACGAGCGCGGCCTGTTCGACCCGGAGGCCGCTCCCGGCACCTCGCCGTTCGACCACTACGTCTTCTGCATCGCCGGCGACGGCTGCCTCCAGGAGGGCATCTCCGCGGAGGCGTCCTCGACGGCCGGCCACCAGAAGCTCGGCAACCTGATCCTGCTGTGGGACGACAACCACATCTCGATCGAGGGCGACACCGAGACCGCCGTCTCCGAAGACACCATGAAGCGCTACGAGGCCTACGGCTGGCACGTCCAGCGCGTGGAGCCCAAGGAGAACGGCGACCTCGACCCCGAGGCCCTCTTCCGCGCCCTCCAGGCCGCCAAGGCGGAGACCTCGCGCCCGTCGTTCATCGCGATGCGCTCGATCATCGCCTGGCCCGCGCCCCACGCGCAGAACACCGAGGCCGCCCACGGCTCGGCGCTCGGCGACGAGGAGGTCGCGGCCACCAAGCGCGTCCTGGGCTTCGACCCCGAGAAGTCTTTCGAGGTTTCGGACGAAGTGATCGGCCACACCCGCCAGGCCCTCGACCGCGGCCGTGAGGCCCGCGCCGAGTGGGAGAAGCGGTTCCAGGAGTGGCGCGCCGCCAACCCGGAGCGGGCCGCCGAGTTCGACCGCGTCGCCGCGGGCGAGCTGCCCACCGGCTGGGAGGAGAAGCTCCCGGTCTTCGAGCCCGGGAAGGGCGTCGCCACCCGCGCCGCCTCCGGCAAGGTGCTCCAGGCGCTGGGCGCGGTCATTCCCGAGCTGTGGGGCGGCTCCGCGGACCTGGCCGGCTCGAACAACACGACGATCGACAAGACGTCGTCCTTCCTCCCCGAGGGCAATCCGCTGCCGGAGGCCGACCCGTACGGCCGGACCATCCACTTCGGCATCCGTGAGCACGCCATGGCCGCGGAGATGAACGGCATCGCGCTGCACGGGAACACCCGCATCTTCGGTGGCACCTTCCTGGTGTTCTCCGACTACATGCGCAACGCCGTGCGGCTCTCCGCGCTGATGCACCTGCCGGTGACCTATGTGTGGACGCACGACTCCATCGGCCTCGGCGAGGACGGCCCGACGCACCAGCCGGTCGAGCACCTCGCCTCGCTGCGCGCCATCCCGGGCCTGAACGTCGTCCGCCCGGCCGACGCCAACGAGACGGCGATCGCCTGGCGCGAGATCCTGCGCCGCTGGACCAAGGAGTTCGGCAAGGGCGCTCCGCACGGTCTGGCGCTCACCCGCCAGGGCGTGCCGACGTACGAGTGGAACGACGAGGCCGCCCGCGGTGGCTACGTGCTGTTCGACGCCGAGGGGGCCGACGGGCGGAGCGCGACGCCGCAGGCGGTGCTGATCGCCACGGGCTCCGAGGTGCACCTGGCCGTTCAGGCCCGTGAGCAGCTCCAGGCCGCCGGCGTGCCGACCCGGGTCGTGTCGATGCCGTGCGTCGAGTGGTTCGAGCAGCAGGACCAGGGGTACCGGGATGCGGTGCTGCCGCCTTCGGTGAAGGCGCGCGTCGCGGTCGAGGCCGGGATCGGTCTGACCTGGCACCGGTACGTCGGTGACGCGGGTCGCATCGTCTCGCTGGAGCACTTCGGTGCTTCGGCCGACGGCAAGGTGCTCTTCCGCGAGTTCGGCTTCACCGCCGAGGCGGTCGCCGCCGCCGCCCGGGAATCCATCGAAGCCGCAGCGCGCTGACGCCGGTATACGACTAGTAGGAGATGCAACTCTCATGACAGACGCACTCAAGCGCCTCTCCGACGAAGGCGTCGCGATCTGGCTGGACGACCTGTCCCGCAAGCGGATCACGTCCGGCAACCTCGCCGAACTGCTCGACCAGCAGCATGTGGTCGGCGTCACCACCAACCCGTCGATCTTCCAGAAGGCCATCTCGCAGGGCGACGGCTACGACGTCCAGCTGTCGGACCTGGCGGCCCGTGAGGTGACCGTCGAGGAAGCCATCCGCATGATCACCACGGCGGACGTGCGCGACGCCGCCGACATCCTGCGCCCGGTCTTCGACGCCACGCAGGGTCAGGACGGCCGGGTGTCGATCGAGGTCGACCCGCGCCTGGCGCACAACACCAAGGCGACGGTCGCCGAGGCCAAGCAGCTGGCGTGGCTGGTGGACCGGCCGAACACGCTCATCAAGATCCCGGCCACCGAGGCGGGCCTGCCGGCGATCACCGAGGTCATCGGCCTCGGCATCAGCGTCAACGTCACGCTGATCTTCTCGCTGGAGCGCTACCGCGCGGTGATGGACGCCTACCTGTCCGGTCTGGAGAAGGCCAAGGAGCGCGGCCTGGACCTGTCGAAGATCCACTCGGTGGCGTCCTTCTTCGTGTCCCGCGTGGACACCGAGATCGACAAGCGGCTGGACTCCATCGGCACGGACGAGGCCAAGGCGCTGCGCGGCAAGGCCGCCCTCGCCAACGCGCGTCTGGCGTACGAGGCGTACGAGGCGGTGTTCGGCTCTGCCGACGAATCGACTCGGCCCTCCGACCGCTGGGCCGCCCTGGACAAGGCGCAGGCCAACAAGCAGCGCCCGCTGTGGGCCTCGACGGGCGTGAAGGACCCGGCGTACAAGGACACCCTGTACGTCGACGAGCTGGTCGCCCCGGGCACGGTCAACACGATGCCGGAGGCCACCCTGGAGGCCACCGGCGACCACGGTTCGATCACCGGCAACACCATCGCCGGTACGTACGACCAGGCGCGCGCCGACCTCGCGGCCCTCGAGAAGCTCGGCATCGGCTACGACGAGGTCGTGCGGCTGCTGGAGGACGAGGGCGTCGACAAGTTCGAGGCGTCCTGGAACGACCTGCTCAAGTCGACCGAGGCGGAGCTCAAGCGCCTCGCCCCTTCGGAGGCGTAAACCTTGAACGCAGTTCATGGAGCGAACCCGCTTCGTGACGCCGCAGACCGACGGCTCCCGCGCATCGCGGGGCCGTCGGGCCTGGTGATCTTCGGCGTCACGGGCGATTTGTCCCGTAAAAAGCTGATGCCTGCCGTGTACGACCTCGCCAACCGGGGCCTCCTCCCGCCCGGCTTCTCGCTGATCGGGTTCGCCCGGCGCGAGTGGCAGGACGAGGACTTCGCCGACGAGGTGTACCAGGCCGTCAAGCAGCACGCCCGCACGCCCTTCCGTGAGGAGGTGTGGCAGCAGCTCAGCCAGGGGATGCGGTTCGTCCAGGGCAACTTCGACGACGACGAGGCGTTCGAGACCCTGAAGAAGACGATGGACGAGCTCGACCAGGCGCAGGGCACCGGTGGCAACTTCGCGTTCTACCTCTCCGTACCGCCCAAGTTCTTCCCCGTCGTCGTCCAGCAGCTGAAGAAGCACGGGCTGGCCGAGGAGAAGGGCGACTCGTGGCGGCGCGCGGTCATCGAGAAGCCGTTCGGGCACGACCTGGCCTCCGCCAAGGACCTCAACGGCATCGTCCACGAGGTCTTCTCGCCCGACCAGGTCTTCCGCATCGACCACTACCTGGGCAAGGAGACCGTCCAGAACATCCTGGCGCTCCGCTTCGCCAACACGCTCTTCGAGCCGATCTGGAACCGGTCGTACGTCGACCACGTGCAGATCACCATGGCCGAGGACATCGGCATCGGCGGCCGGGCCGGGTACTACGACGGCATCGGCGCCGCCCGTGACGTCATCCAGAACCACCTCCTCCAGCTGCTCGCACTGACCGCGATGGAGGAGCCGGCCTCCTTCGACGCGGACGCGCTCGCGGCCGAGAAGACCAAGGTACTGGGCGCGGTGAAGCTGCCCAGGGACCTCGGCGAGTCCACCGTGCGCGCGCAGTACGCGGCCGGGTGGCAGGGCGGCGCCAGGGCCGTCGGCTACCTGGAGGAGGACGGCATCGACCCGCAGTCGAAGACCGACACCTACGCCGCGATCAAGCTGGAGATCGACAACCGCCGCTGGGCGGGCGTCCCCTTCTACCTGCGCACCGGCAAGCGGCTCGGCCGCCGGGTCACCGAGATCGCGGTCGTCTTCCAGCGCGCCCCGCACTCCCCCTTCGACCACACGGCGACGGAGGAGCTGGGGCAGAACGCCCTGGTCATCCGGGTCCAGCCGGACGAGGGAGTGACCCTGCGGTTCGGCTCGAAGGTGCCGGGCACCTCCATGGAGGTCCGGGACGTCTCGATGGACTTCGCGTACGGCGAGTCCTTCACCGAGTCCAGCCCCGAGGCGTACGAGCGGCTCATCCTGGACGTCCTGCTCGGTGACGCCAACCTCTTCCCTCGCACGGAGGAGGTCGAGCTGTCCTGGAAGATCCTCGACCCGATCGAGCAGTACTGGGACCGCCACGGCAAGCCCGCGCAGTACGAGTCCGGGACCTGGGGTCCGGCCGAGGCGGACGAGATGCTCGCACGAGACGGACGGAGCTGGCGCCGGCCATGAAGACCGACCTTACGGACACCACATCCAGCAAAATCAACAAGGCGCTGGTGCTGGGGCGGCGGGCCATCGGGACACCGGCCATAGGCATGGTGCTCACCCTGGTGATCGTCACCGACGAGGAGAACGCCTACGACGCCCTGAAGGCGGCCAACGAGGCGTCCCGCGAGCACCCCTCGCGGACCCTGGTCGTCATCAAGCGCCCCTCGCGTTCGCCCCGTGACCGGGCCAACGCGCGCCTGGACGCCGAGGTGCGGCTGGGCGCGGACGCCTCGACCGGCGAGACGGTGGTGCTGCGGCTGTACGGCGAGGTCATCGACCACGCCCAGTCGGTCGTCCTGCCGCTGCTGCTGCCCGACGCGCCCGTGGTGGTCTGGTGGCCGGTGGCAGCGCCGGCGGACCCGGCCAACGACCCGCTGGGCGCCCTCGGGCAGCGCCGCGTCACCGACTCGTACGCCTCGGAGCACCCGGTGCGGGAGCTCGCCACGCGCGCCGCGGCCTACACGCCGGGCGACACGGACCTGTCCTGGACCCGGATCACGCCGTGGCGTTCGATGCTGGCGGCGGCCCTGGACCAGGTCACGTGCGAGGTGACGGCGGCCGAGGTGGAGGGTGAGGAGTTCAACCCGAGCGTCGAGCTGCTGGCCATGTGGCTGGCGGACCGGCTGAAGATCCCGGTGAAGCGCGCGACCTCGTCGGGCCCCGGCCTGACGGCGGTACGGATGCAGACCAGCTGCGGCCCCATCGTGCTGCACCGGCCGGACGCGTCGCTCGCCACGCTGTGCATCGAGGGCCAGCCGGACCGCGCGGTGGCGCTCAAGCGCCGTGAGACATCCGAGCTGATCGCCGAGGAGCTGCGGCGCCTCGACCCGGACGACACCTACGCGTCCGCGCTGCGGTACGGCGTGGAGCGGCTGGGCGAGGTGTCCCGGGCCGCCGAGGGCGGGCGGGAGCCCGCGGAGACCTCGGCCGGGCAGCCGGCCGAGGAGGGGCCCGCCGCGGCGAAGCCCGCGGCCAAGAAGGCCGCCGCCAAGTCGCCGGCCAAGAAGGCGGCGGCCACGTGAGCGATCCGGAGCTCGTCGTCCACCGCGACAAGGAGCTGATGGCCCAAGCCGTGGCGGCCCGGCTGATCACCTCGATCGTGGACGCCCAGGCCGCCCGCGGCGTCGCCTCGGTGGTCCTGACCGGCGGCCGCAACGGCAACGCGCTGCTGGCCGCTCTGCGGTCGTCCCCCGCCCGGGACGCGATCGACTGGTCGCGCCTCGATCTGTGGTGGGGCGACGAGCGGTTCCTGCCGAAGGGCGACCCCGACCGGAACGACACCCAGGCCCGCGAGGCGCTGCTCGACAGCGTGCCGCTGGCCCCGGAGCGGGTGCACACCATGCCGGTGGCGGGCGGTGCGTACGGCGACGACGCGGACGCCGCCGCCACGGCGTACGCGCGCGAGCTGGCCGCCGCCGCGGGGCCGGACGACGACGGGCCGGTGCCCACGTTCGACGTGCTGATGCTGGGCGTCGGGCCGGACACGCACGTCGCCTCGCTCTTCCCGGAGCTTCCGGCGGTGCGGGAGACCGAGCGCACGGTGGTGGGCGTGCACGGAGCGCCCAAGCCGCCGCCGACCCGTGTCTCGCTGACGCTGCCGGCGATCCGGGCGGCACGCGAGGTGTGGTTGCTGGCCGCGGGCGAGGACAAGGCGCAGGCGGTGGCGATCGCCCTGTCGGGCGCGGGCGAGATGCAGGCCCCGGCAGCCGGGGCGTACGGCAGGTCGCGGACGCTGTGGCTGCTGGACCAGGCGGCGGCCGCGCGCCTCCCGGGGGCCCTGGAGCCGCCCCCGGGCGCCTGACGACCGCCCAGGTCACCGTGAAGGAGGCCCGGTTCACCCGTGGGGGTGGGCCGGGCCTCCGTCGTCGGCGGCGCGCTCCGGACCGGGCCGGCCCGAGCAGGGCGCCGAGCACGGCCGAAGCGAGCCCCGGCGCCCCGGTCAGGAGCGGTCATGGGGCGCGCCACCGGCCGACGGCCCGCTCGTCGGGCCTGCCGGCGGCCGCAGCCGTACCGCGCCCTCCCCGTCACGTCACGGGATCACCGGCCGCGCAGGGTCCGGTACCGCTCGGCCAGCGCGGCGGTCGAGCTGTCCAGCTGCTCGCCGCCCTCGCCCCCGGTCAGGACGGGCTCGATCCGCTTGGCCAGCACCTTGCCGAGTTCGACGCCCCACTGGTCGAAGGAGTCGATGTTCCAGACGGCGCCCTGGACGAACACCTTGTGCTCGTACAGCGCGATCAGCTGACCCAGTACGGAGGGCGTCAGCTCGTCCGCGAGGATCGTGGTGGTCGGGTGGTTGCCGCGGAAGGTCTTGTGCGGCACCAGGTCCTCGGCCACGCCCTCGGCGCGGACCTCGTCGGGCGTCTTGCCGAAGGCGAGCGCCTGGGTCTGGGCGAAGAAGTTGGCCATCAGCAGGTCGTGCTGCGGGACCAGACCGGACTCCAGGTCGGCGACCGGCTTGGCGAAGCCGATGAAGTCGGCCGGGATGACCTTGGTGCCCTGGTGGATCAACTGGTAGTAGGCGTGCTGCCCGTTCGTCCCGGGGGTGCCCCAGACGACGGGGCCGGTCTGCCAGTCGACCGGGTTGCCGTCGCGGTCGACGGACTTGCCGTTGGACTCCATGTCGAGCTGCTGGAGGTACGCCGTGAACTTCGACAGGTAGTGGCTGTACGGCAGGACGGCGTGCGACTGGGCGTCGAAGAACGCCCCGTACCACAGGCCCAGCAGGCCGAGGAGCAGCGGCGCGTTCTCCTCGGGCCGGGCGGTGCGGAAGTGCTCGTCGACCAGGTGGAAGCCGTCGAGCATCTCCCGGAACCGGTCCGGTCCGACGGCGATCATCAGGGAGAGGCCGATGGCGGAGTCGTAGGAGTACCGGCCACCGACCCAGTCCCAGAACTCGAACATGTTGGCCGTGTCGATGCCGAACTCCTCGACCTTCCCGGCGTTCGTCGACAGGGCCACGAAGTGCTTGGCCACGGCGTCCTGACCGGCCCTCAGACCGGTGAGGAGCCAGTCGCGGGCGGAGGTGGCGTTGGTGATGGTCTCGATGGTGGTGAACGTCTTCGACGCGACGATGAAGAGCGTCTCGGCGGGGTCCAGGTCCCGGATCGCCTCGTGCAGGTCGGCGCCGTCCACGTTGGAGACGAAACGGAACGTCAGGTCGCGCCGGGTGTAGGAGCGCAGCGCCTCGTACGCCATCGCCGGACCGAGGTCGGAGCCGCCGATGCCGATGTTGACGATGTTCTTGATGGGCCTGCCGGTGTGCCCGGTCCACTCACCGGAGCGGATCCGCTCCGAGAAGGCGGCCATCCTGTCGAGCACGGCGTGCACGCCGGGCACCACGTTCTCGCCGTCGACCTCGATCACGGCGTCGCGCGGGGCGCGCAGCGCCGTGTGCAGGACCGCCCGGTTCTCCGTGGTGTTGATCCGGTCCCCGCGGAACATGGCGTCCCGCAGTTCGGCCACGCCGGTCGCGGCGGCCAGCTCGCGCAGCAGCCGCAGCGTCTCGTCGGTGACCAGGTGCTTGGAGTAGTCCAGATAGAGGTCGCCGACCCGCAGTGTGTAGGCGGTTCCGCGCGTCGGGTCGGCGGCGAACAGTTCACGCAGATGCGTCTGCCCCAGCTGCTCCCGGTGCTTGCCGAGCGCGGTCCACTCGGGCATCCGGTTGAGCCTCGTGCGGCTTTCTGCATTCATCTCGGACATCAGCCCACTTTCTCGTACCTGCCTGCTTGCCCCGCTGCCCCTCCAACCTAATTGATCTGCGCCGCCGACGAGGCGAGGGCGAGCACCGGCGGGACCGGCACGGCCGCTCGCGGGCGCACAAAAGCGGGCCCTGTCGGTGTCATCCACCCACAGGGCCCTCGGCCGCTCAGATCTCGCCTCGGAGTTTCGCCAGCGCCTCGGCCAGGATCGCCTCGCCGTCCGCGTCACTGCGCCGCTCCCGTACGTACGCGAGGTGCGTCTTGTACGGCTCGGTGCGCGGCGGGTCCGGCGGGTTGTCCCGGTCCTGGCCGGCCGGGAACCCGCACCGCGGGCAGTCCCAGGTGTCGGGGACCTGCGCGTCACTCGCGAAGCTCGGCTGCGTCTCGTGCCCGTTCGAGCACCAGAAGGAGATGCGGAGTCGCGGCGCGGACTCGCCCCGCTCGGCCTCCCCCATCGGCCCCGCGCCGACCCGGCTTCCCCGGATCGCGTTGCCACTTGCCACGGTTGTAACTCCCTGCGTGATGGTGCTCGAAGATGCCCCAGTCTACGTAAGGCCCAACGCGCGTCCAGTGATTGGAGTTACACCCCTCCCCGGGACGCGGAACCGAGACGTCAGTTGTCCAGCTTGATCAGGAGAGCAAGTACGACAATGCACGCGAACCACAACAGACCGACGACCACGGTGATGCGGTCCAGGTTGCGCTCGGCGACCGAGGAGCCGCCGACGGACGACTGCATGCCGCCACCGAACATGTCGGAGAGGCCGCCGCCCTTCCCCTTGTGCATCAGCACCAGCAGCATCAGCAGCGCGCTGAAGACGATGAGGGCGATCGAGAACCCCATAACCACGGCTGGACCCTACTTCCTGGCAATTCTCGGATTACACGGACTGTCGGACGTCTACGGACGACGGGGGCCCAGGCTCCGATGAAAGAGCCTCGGCCCCCGCAAGGGTACGACGATTCCGCCCTACCGCATACTCACACCCGTCGGTTCGCCTCCGGGGCGCTCCGGGCCTGTGCCGACAGTCGACCAGGCCCGGTCACGCGTACTCGCGGCCTCCGCCTGCTCTCCTTTTCGGCGCGGGCCGCGCCCCTTCGGCTCACTGGTCGCGGAACCGGACGATCTTGACGAACTCCTCCGCGTCCAGTGCCGCGCCGCCCACCAGGGCGCCGTCCACATCGGGCTGGGCCATGATCGCAGCCACGTTCGAGGACTTCACGGAGCCGCCGTACTGGATGCGTACCTTGTCGGCCAGCTCCTTGGAGTACAGCTCGGCGAGGCGCCCGCGGATCGCCCCGCAGACCTCCTGCGCGTCCTCGGGCGTGGCGACCTCGCCGGTGCCGATGGCCCACACCGGCTCGTAGGCGATCACGATGGTCTCGGCCTGCTCGGCCGGGACGTCCTTCAGGCCGCCGTCGAGCTGGGCGAGCGTGTGGGAGACCTGCTCACCGGCCTTGCGGATGTCGAGGCCCTCGCCGACGCAGAGGATCGGGACCAGGCCGTTGCGGAACGCCGCCTTGACCTTGGCGTTGCAGACCTCGTCCGTCTCGGCGTGGTACTGGCGGCGCTCGGAGTGGCCGACGGCGACGTAGGCGCACTTCAGCTTGGACAGCATCACACCGGAGATCTCACCGGTGTACGCGCCGGAGTCGTGCGCCGAGATGTCCTGGGCGCCGTACTTGATCTTCAGCTTGTCGCCGTCGACGAGGGTCTGGACGGACCGCAGGTCGGTGAAGGGCGCGAGGACCGCGACCTCGACGGCCTCGTAGTCCTTGTCGGTCAGGGCGAAGGCGAGCTTCTGGACGTGGGCGATGGCCTCGAGGTGGTTGAGGTTCATCTTCCAGTTGCCCGCCATCAGCGGGGTACGGGCGGTCATTGAGGGTCAGTCCTCCAGTGCGGCGAGGCCGGGAAGCGTCTTGCCTTCGAGGTACTCGAGGCTCGCGCCGCCGCCGGTCGAGATGTGGCCGAATGCGTCCTCGTCGAAGCCCAGGGTCCGGACGGCCGCGGCGGAGTCGCCACCGCCGACGACCGTGAAGGCCGGGGAGTCGACGAGCGCCTGGGCGACGGCCTTGGTGCCCTCGGCGTAGTCGGGGTGCTCGAAGACGCCCATGGGGCCGTTCCAGAAGACGGTGGCCGCGTCGGCGAGCTTCGATGCGTACAGCTTGCGGGTCTCGGGACCGATGTCCAGACCCTCCTGGTCGGCCGGGATGGCGTCCGCGGCGACCAGCGTCGGGTTAGCCGGGGCCTTGGTCTTCAGATCCGGGAATTCGGGCGAGACCAGGACGTCGACGGGGAGGACGAACTCCACGCCCTTCTTCTCGGCACGGGCCAGGTACTCCAGGCACGCCGGGACCTGGTCCTCCTGGAGCAGCGAGATGCCGACCTCGTGGCCCTTGGCCTTGAGGAAGGTGTACGCCATGCCGCCGCCGATGAGGATGCGGTCGGCCTTCTCCAGCAGGTGGTCGATGACGCCCAGCTTGTCGGAGACCTTAGCGCCGCCCAGCACGACGACGTACGGGCGCCGGACGTCGTCGGTGAGCTTCTTGAGCACGCCGACCTCGGTGGCGATCAGGTAGCCGGCGTAGGCGGGCAGCAGCCGCGGCAGGTCGTACACGGAGGCGTGCCCGCGGTGCACCGCGCCGAAGCCGTCGCCGACGTACACGTCCGCGAGGGCGGCGAGGCGGGCGGCGAACTCGGCGCGCTCGGCGTCGTCCTTGGAGGTCTCACCGGCGTTGAAGCGCAGGTTCTCCAGGACGGCGACCTGGCCGTTCTCCAGGCCGGCGACCGCGGAGTGGGCCTCGGAGCCGATGGTGTCACCGGCGAAGGCGACGGGGCGGCCGAGCAGTTCACCGAGGCGGGAGGCGGCGAGCCGCAGCGTGAAGGCGGGGTCCGGCGCGCCCTTGGGGCGGCCGAGGTGCGAGGCCACGACGACCTTGGCACCGGCTTCGGACAGCGCCTTGACGGTGGGCAGGACCGCACGGATGCGGCCGTCGTCGGTGATGGTGGTGCCGTCCTGCGGCACGTTGAGGTCGGCGCGGACGAATACCCGCTTGCCCTCGACCCCTTGGCGGAGAAGCTCGTCGATCGTCTTCATCTGTCCCTGTTGCTCCGTACTCCTTGGAAGATCGACGCAAGCGTCAGGGCTCGTACAGCGCGGCGTTGCGCTGCCCGAGCCCTGCGCTCACATCGAAGTGCCTGCCCTGGTACCCAGTTTCTTAGAGCTGGCCGCCGACGAAGACGGTGAGGTCGACGAGGCGGTTGGAGTAGCCCCACTCATTGTCGTACCAGCCGACGACCTTGACCTGCTTGCCCTGGACCATCGTGAGCAGCGAGTCGAAGGTGCAGGAGGCGGGCCAGTTGACGATGTCGGAGGAGACGATCGGGTCCTCGGTGTACTCGATGATGCCCTTCAGCTGGCCCTCGGCGGCCTTCTGGAAGGCGGTGTTGATCTCGTCCTTGGTGACCTCGCGGTCCAGCTCCAGGACCAGGTCGGTGACCGAGCCGGTCGGGACCGGGACGCGCATGGCGATGCCGTCCAGCTTGCCCTTCAGCTGCGGGAGGACCAGGGCGGTGGCCTTGGCGGCACCCGTCGAGGTCGGGATGATGTTCTCCGCGGCGGCACGGGCGCGGCGGAGGTCCTTGTGCGGGAAGTCCAGGATGCGCTGGTCGTTGGTGTACGCGTGGACCGTCGTCATCATGCCCTTGACGATGCCGAAGTTCTCGTCGAGGACCTTGGCCATCGGCGCCACGCAGTTGGTGGTGCAGGAGGCGTTGGAGATGACGTGGTGGTTGGCCGCGTCGTACTTGTCCTGGTTGACGCCCATGACGATGGTGATGTCCTCGTCGGTGGCCGGAGCCGAGATGAGGACCTTCTTCGCGCCGCCGGCGATGTGCTTCTCGGCGTCGGCCTTCTTCGTGAAGATGCCGGTCGACTCGATGACGATGTCGACGCCCAGCTCGCCCCACGGGATGTCGGCCGGGTTGCGCTCGGAGAGCACCTTGATGGTGTGGCCGTCGACCGTGATGGTGTCGGCGGTGTGGGTCACCTCGGCCTTGAGGCGGCCCATGATGGTGTCGTACTTCAGCAGGTGGGCCGTGGTCGCAGTGTCACCCAGGTCGTTGACAGCCACGATCTCGATGTCTGCACCCTGCTCCAGCAGCGCGCGGAAGTAGTTACGACCGATGCGGCCAAAGCCGTTGATGCCTACGCGGATCGTCACGAACCGATCTCCTCGTTAGGTACGCCGGGTTTCGACGCCCGGCGAGTTTCTATTAGGGATGTCCCCGACCGCTTACGACCCTACCTCTCCCCAGGCGGCGGAGTGACATCCAGCGCACCCGGACGAGCCCGGCGGACCGGAACTCCGTCCTACTGGACAGTACGGTCCACCGGGGCGTTCGTCCGGCTACCGAGCGTCAGCGGTGGAGCGCTCGTCGGCGCGGGGGTGCGCTCGTCAGCGCGCCAGTGCTCCGAGCGCCGCGGCCAGCAGCCGCTTGCGCTGGGACGGATCGGGTACGTGCTCCAGACCGAACCCGAGCAGGACGGTGTCACGGGTGGTGATCGCCGCCCGGGAGTGGAACAGCGCGGGCGAGCGCGCCCAGTCGGCCGCGTTGCCCGGGCTGCCGGCCGGAGGGCCGGGGACGCTCCAGGCACCGAGCGAGGTCTCGAAGCCCTCGCTCTCCGGGGCGCCGCCCCCGGTGACCAGGCGGGTGTCGTCGACGAAGACGCCGGTCTCGCCGGTGCCGGGGTCGGAGACGTAGGAGACGGACAGCTCGACCCGCTTGCCGGCGTAGGCGCTCAGGTCGACGGACACGGGCTGCCAGCCGCCCGAGGTGCCGGTGAAGGAGTGCCAGGCGCCGGTGGTGCCGGTGGCGGCGCAGCCGTCCTCACCGGGGGTGAGGTAGTGCGCCAGGAAGGGGTGCCCTGCGAGGTAGTAGCCCTCGCCGCAGTCGGCCGGCACGGTGGCGGAGGAGCGGCCCCGGGTGTCGGGCAGGGTCGTCCAGTCGTCCTCGCCCACGGTGTGCGCCTCGACGATCACATGGTCGTAACCGGGTTCGGTGTCGTGGCTGAGCCGGAACTGGAGCGCCGGCCCGGCCGCCGCGTCCGTGCCGGTCAGGTCGACGGTGCGGGTGAGCCGCATCCAGGCGTTGTCGGCGTGCCGGGCGGCGGCGAAGGTGTCGCCCTCGTAGGGCTCGAAGGGGGTGCGCACGCCGGGGTAGTCGCCCGCGGCGGTGCTGCGGAACTGCGGGAACCGCTCCGGGTCGAGCGTGTCGGAGGTGACGGTGTAGGCGCCGGCGCCGTCGAGCGGGTTGCCGGGCGCGTCGGCGAGGGGGGCCCGGGTGCCGGCGAAGCGGCCCGTGCCCTCGAAGGCGCCGGGGGCCGCCATGCCGGAGCGGCGGTGGGCGCCGAGGTAGTACTGGGCGAAGTCGTTGGAGTCGGCGCGGCCGATGTCGACGGGTCCGCCCGCCTGCTCGCCGGCGTTGACCAGCTTGCCGCCCTCGTTGAGGTACTCCCGTACGGCGAGGGTGGTGTCCCCGGAGGGGCGTTCGGCGCCGGTGTACCAGACCACGGTGCCGAAGTGGCCGAGCACGCCCAGCGGGTGCGGGACGCCTTGGGAGGCGACGTCCCAGACGGCGGCCCGGCGGCCGGTGTCCCTCAGCGCCCCGGTGTACGTGGCGGCGTGCCGTGCCGGGGCGGTGCCGCCCTCCTCGGCGAGCACCAGGACGTCACCGCGGGGCCGCTCGGCGATGGTGTAGGTGAACGGGGTGGACGAGACGCGCCTGCCGTCCCGGGTGCGGCCGGTGAACCAGACCTCGACGGTGTCGCCGGGTTCGCCGTCCTGGACCTCGGCGCGGTACTCGTCGTAGTAGAGGTTGTCCTCGCCGCCGTACGTCTCGCCGCCCTCCCAGGCGTGGAGTCGCTGGTCGTGCGTGCGGCCGCCGTTGACGCGGTACTTGAGCTCCTTGTCCCGCAGGGACTTGCGGGCGGTGACGGCGACTTCCTGGTCGTCGCCGTCGTACGCGTAGGAGGTGGTGAAGGTGTCCGGTACGAAGGCGGGGGCGTCGGTGCCGACCGGGGAGACCGGGTCGTCGGGGCGGGCGGCGGACTCGGCGACGGCGAGGGCGAACGGGACGTTCTTGGCGAACTCCTGCTGGATCAGCTTCTCGTCGTCGGGGAAGGTGAAGACGGACGCGCAGTCGGCCGGTTCCCAGGCGTCGTTCGGGTCGACGCGGGAGGCGGTGGCGCAGGTGGACATCTCCGGGGTGAACATCTGCATGCCGTTGACGTTGGCGGCGTGTCCGTCGGCCTCGCCGTTGGTGGTGTACAGCTCGGAGGAGACCTGCGGGCGGTAGCCGGGGATCGCGGACTTGGCGGGGGTTCCGGCCAGGGCCTTGAGGGGGACGTCGTCGGGGGTGTCGGTGGCGACCTGCCAGCCGACGCCGTAGAGGAGAAGCTGGGCGGCGGAGTGGTAGTTGATGCCGTACTGGAAGCCGATCCGCTTCTGGAACGCGTCGACGGCCCTGGTCTCGGGTTCGGACATCGGGGCGGTGCCGCGGTAGGTCTCGTCGGCGGGGTCGGGTGACGAGCCCTCGTCGTCGTAGCCCCACTTGTAGGAGAAGTTGCGGTTGAGGTCGACGCCGTCGCCGGCTGTGGTCCTGCCGTCGCCGTTGTTGTCGCGCAGGTTCTTGCGCCACTGGCGGTGGGCCGGGTCGGCGTGGGTGTGGTCGTAGCCGTCGGGGTTGGCGGAGAGCACGAACCACAGCTCGGTGGTGTCGACGATCCTCGTGATGCGCGGGTCCTTGCCGTAGCCGGCGAGGTAGTGGTGGAGCAGCCGCCGGTTCATCTCGGGCGTGATCCACTCCCGGGCGTGCTGGTTGGAGAGGTACAGGGTGGCGGGCTTGGAGCCGTCCTTGTGTTTTCTGGCGCCCTTGCTGAGCTTCAGGGCGAGGATGTCCTGCCCCCTGACGGTCCTGCCGATGCTGACGACCTTGGTGAGGGCCGGATGGGCCCGTGCGGTCGCCAGGACCTCCTCCTTGAGGCCGCCCTTGCCGCCGTACGGCCGGAAGACGCCGTCCCCCGCCGCCGCGAGGCGCTTCTCGGTCGCCCTGGTGAGGTCGTGCTCGGTGACGGCCACGCCCTTGTCGCGCAGTGCCCCGGCCTGCCGCCCGGTGAGGTACAGCTCGACGGTGGCGGTGCCCTTGTCCGGTACCTGCTCGGTCAGTTCGTGGCCGTCGGTACCGGCGTCGAGCAGGAGCGGGACCTGCTCCTTGGTCACCTGCGCGTGCCATACGGAGATGCTGTCGGCGCCCCCGTCGGTTTCGCTGCCCTGCCGCTCCGCCCCGGCGACGGGTGCCGCCGCCAGTCCGGCCACCAGCAGTGAAGCCGCGGCGAGGATCGATCTCGCTCTGCGTCCCATGTGCCCCCCTTGCTGTTGTCTGCCACGGAAGTGGACAGGCGCCAGGCTCATGACACTTCATGATCATGTCAATAGCGCCTCGCGGTTCCCGGCCGGACCCCGCCCCCGCTGCGGCCACGTGACCGGTGCGACGACCGGGCGGGTGGGCGCAGGCCCCGCGGGAGGGACGGACGTCCGTCGATCGATCGACGGACGTCCGCGAACGGCTCTCCGGCGCCCGCGGGGGACACCGGCGGCCATGGGTCTCGGGCCGTGCCGCGTGCCGCACCGGCGCACCCGGGCCGGAAGCCGCGGCCCCCGGTCAGCCGACGAGGCCGTCGGCCATCTCCTCCGTGAGGTTCGACTCCGTACCAGGGATGCCCAGGTCCTGGGCCCGCTTGTCGGCCATGGCCAGCAGGCGGCGGATCCGGCCGGCGACCGCGTCCTTGGTCAGCGGCGGGTCGGCGAGTGCGCCGAGCTCCTCCAAAGACGCCTGCTTGTGCTCCATGCGCAGCCGGCCGGCCGCCGCGAGGTGCTCGGGGACCTCCTCGCCGAGGATCTCCAGGGCGCGCTGCACCCGGGCTCCCGCCGCGACGGCGGCACGGGCCGAGCGGCGCAGGTTGGCGTCGTCGAAGTTGGCCAGCCGGTTGGCGGTGGCACGGACCTCGCGGCGCATCCGCCGCTCCTCCCAGGCCAGCACCGACTCGTGCGCCCCGAGGCGGGTCAGCAGCGCGCCGATCGCGTCCCCGTCCCGTACCACCACGCGGTCCACGCCCCGCACCTCGCGGGCCTTGGCGGCGATGGAGAGCCGCCGCGCCGCGCCGACCAGCGCGAGCGCCGCCTCCGGGCCCGGGCAGGTCACCTCCAGGGACGACGAGCGGCCCGGCTCGGTCAGCGAACCGTGCGCCAGGAACGCGCCGCGCCAGGCGGCCTCCGCGTCGCACGTGGCGCCCGAGACGACCTGCGGCGGCAGGCCCCGGATGGGGCGGCCCCTGCCGTCCACCAAACCGGTCTGCCGAGCCAGCTGGTCACCGCCCGCCACCACGCGCACGACGAAGCGCGAGCCGCGCCGCAGCCCGCCCGGCGCCATCACGATCAGCTCGGAGCCGTGCCCGAAGATCTCCGCGATGTCCCGTTTCAGGCGGCGCGCCGCCATCGCGGTGTCCAGCTCCGCCTCGATCACGATGCGCCCGCTGACGAGGTGCAGCCCGCCGGCGAACCGCAGGATCGACGAGACCTCCGCCTTTCTGCAGCAGGTCCGGGTGACGGGGAGCCGGGAGATCTCGTCCTTCACCGCTGCCGTCATCGCCATGGGCCGATCCTTCCATGCATCCGAAAAATACGGTCGTACGCGGCGGCCAACAGCTCCGGGTCGTGCTTCGGCGAGCCGTCGTCCCTCGCCACCGGGGCCAGCTCGACCGCGGCACCGAGCCGCTTGGCGGCATCTGCGAGGGACTCGCGGTCGGGCACGGCGGCCTCGTCGGCCAGCACCACGTCCAGGGCGAGTTTAGGGGCGTGTCGTCCCAAAACCTCCAAATGACGCTGCGGAGAGAAGCCCTCGGTTTCTCCGGGCTGCGGCGCGAGGTTCAACGAGAGCACCCGGCGCGCCTTGGTCTCGACGAGCGCCTCCAGCAGCTCCGGCACCAGCAGGTGCGGGATCACCGAGGAGAACCACGATCCGGGGCCCAGGACCACCCAGTCCGCGTCGAGCACGGCCGCGACCGCCTCCGGCACGGCGGGCGGGTCGTTCGGCACCAGGTGCACGGACTGCACCTCGCCCGGGGTGAGCGCCACGGTCGCCTGACCGCGGACGGTGTCCACGTCTTCCGGGCGGTCCGGGTCATGGCCCTTGACCAGCGCCTGGAGCTCCAGCGGCACGGCCGACATGGGCAGCACCCGCCCGTGCGCGCCCAGCAGCCGGCCCACCAGGTCCAGCGCCTGGACGTGGTCGCCGAGCTGCTCCCACAGGGCGACGATCAGCAGGTTGCCGACCGCGTGCTCGTGGAGGTCGCCCTTGGACTGGAACCGGTGCTGGATGACGCGGGACCACGTCTGGCCCCAGTCGTCGTCGCCGCACAGCGCCGCCAGGGCCTTGCGCAGGTCCCCGGGCGGCAGCACGCCGAGCTCCTCCCGGAGCCGGCCGCTGGACCCGCCGTCGTCGGCGACCGTGACCACGGCGGTCAGGTCACCGGTGATGCGGCGCAGCGCGGCGAGGGACGCGGACAGGCCCATGCCTCCGCCGAGGGCCACGACCTTGGGCTGGGCGCCGCGCCTGCGGAGCGTACGGACGGACAGCGTCGTACGCCGGCGGTACTGCCTCACTCGCGCCCCATGTCCCGGTGGACGACGACGGTCTCTACCCCTTCCGAGGCGAGCCGGGCGGCGAGCTTCTCGGACATGGCGACGGAGCGGTGCTTGCCGCCCGTGCAGCCGACGGCGATCGTCACGTACCGCTTGCCCTCGCGGCGGTAGCCGGTGGAGATCAGCTGGAGCAGCTCGGTGTACCGGTCGAGGAACTCCTTGGCGCCCGGCTGGTTGAAGACGTAACCCGACACCTCCTCGTTCAGGCCGGTGAACGGGCGCAGCTCCGGGACCCAGTGCGGGTTGGGCAGGAAGCGGCAGTCCACGACCAGGTCCGCGTCGACCGGCAGGCCGTACTTGTAGCCGAACGACATGACCGTGGCGCGCAGCTCCGGCTCCTCGTCGCCGGCGAACTGGGCGTCCATCTTGGCGCGCAGCTCGTGGACGTTGAGGCTGGAGGTGTCGATCACCAGGTCGGCGTCGCCGCGCAGCTCGCGCAGCAGGTCGCGTTCGGCGGCGATGCCGTCGACGATCCGGCCGTCGCCCTGGAGCGGGTGCGGGCGGCGCACCGACTCGAAGCGGCGCACCAGCGCCTCCTCGGACGACTCCAGGAAGACGATGCGGCGGGTGACCTGCTTGGCCTCGAGGAGCGCCAGGGACTCGCGCAGGCTCTCGAAGAACTGGCGGCCCCGCACGTCGACGACGACGGCGATGCGCGCCACATTGCCCTGGGAACGGGCGCCGAGCTCCACCATGGTGGGGATCAGCGCGGGCGGCAGGTTGTCGACGACGAACCAGCCGAGGTCCTCCAGGCACTTGGCGGCGGTGCTGCGGCCGGCGCCGGACATGCCGGAGATGATCACCAGCTCGGGGATGGCCGCCTCGGCGGCCTGCCCGGCCTCGATCGTCGTGCCCGTACTCACGTGTGCTGCTCCGTCTTCTCGCGCTGTCGGCTCTGGCTCCGCCGTGGGGTGGTGCTCAGACATGTCCGTGTCCCCCGTCGTCGTCTTCCATGATCTCTCCTGTCGCCGTGTTCACGGCGGGGGCGGCCGGAGCCGCTTGGGCGAGGGCCACGGCCACGGCTTCGGCGGTCTTCCGGCCGAACCCCGGGACCTCGCAGATCTGCTCGATTGTCGCCTGCCTCAGGCGCTTCACCGAACCGAAGTACTTGATCAGCGCCTGCTTGCGCGCGTCGCCGAGACCGGCGACGGCGTCCAGCGGGCTGGTCCGTATCCGCTTGTGGCGCTTGGCGCGCTGGTACCGGATGGCGAAGTCGTGAGCCGTGTCGCGGACCCGCTGGAGGAGGTACAGCCCCTCGCTGGAGCGCGGCAGCACGACCGGGTCGTCGTCGCCGGGCAGCCAGACCTCCTCCAGGCGCTTGGCGAGGCCGCAGACCGCCACGTCGTCGATGCCGAGCTCGTCCAGGGCCCGCTGGGCTGCGGCCACCTGCGGCCGCCCGCCGTCGACCACGACGAGCTGCGGCGGGTACGCGAACTTCTTCGGCCGCCCTTCGTCCTCCGGCGATTCCGCGGGGACCTCGCCGTCGGTCTCCTCCAGGGCCCACTCGCCGGTCTTCTCCTTCTCGGCGAGGTACCGCCGGAAGCGGCGGGTGATCACCTCGTGCATCGAGCGGACGTCGTCCTGGCCCTCGAAGCCCTTGATCTGGAAGCGGCGGTACTCGCTCTTGCGGGGCAGGCCGTCCTCGAAGACGACCATGGACGCGACGACGTCCTCCCCCTGGAGGTGGGAGATGTCGAAGCACTCGATGCGCAGCGGCGCCGTCTCCAGGTCCAGCGCCTCCGCGATCTCCTCCAGGGCGCGCGAGCGGGTGGTCAGGTCGCTGGCGCGCTTCGTCTTGTGCAGGACGAGGGACTGCTGGGCGTTGCGGCCGACGGTCTCCATCAGGGCCTTCTTGTCGCCGCGCTGCGGGATGCGCAGCGAGACCTGCGAGCCGCGGCGGCCGGACAGCCACTGGGTGACGGCGTCCAGGTCCTCGGGGAGGGCCGGGACCAGGACCTCCTTGGGGACGGCGTCGCCGCTCTCCTCGCCGTACAGCTGCTGGAGGGCGTGCTCGACGAGGCCGGCGGTGTCGACGGCCTCCACCTTGTCGGTGACCCAGCCGCGCTGGCCGCGCACCCGGCCGCCCCGGACGTGGAAGATCTGCACGGCCGCCTCCAGCTCGTCCTCGGCGACGGCGATCAGGTCGGCGTCGGTGGCGTCGGCGAGGACGACCGCGCTCTTCTCCATGGCCCGCCTGAGGGCCTCTATGTCGTCGCGGAGCCGGGCGGCCTTCTCGTACTCCATGTCCTCGGCCGCCAGCATCATGTCCTTCTCCAGGCGGCGGATGTACGTGCCGGTGCGGCCGGCCATGAAGTCGCAGAACTCCTCGGCCAGGTCCCGGTGTTCCCGCGGGTCGACCCGGCCGACGCACGGCGCCGAGCACTTGCCGATGTACCCGAGGAGGCACGGGCGGCCGGTGCGCTCGGCGTTCTTGAACACGCCCGCGGAGCACGTACGCACGGGGAAGACGCGCAGCAGCAGATCGACCGTGTCGCGGATGGCCCAGGCGTGGCTGTACGGACCGAAGTACCGCACGCCCTTCTTCTTCTGGCCGCGCATGACCTGGACGCGCGGGAAGTCCTCATTGAGGGTGACGGCCAGGTACGGATAGCTCTTGTCGTCCCGGTACTTGACGTTGAACCGGGGGTCGAACTCCTTGATCCACGAGTACTCCAGCTGGAGCGCCTCGACCTCGGTGGAGACGACGGTCCACTCGACGGAGGCGGCCGTCGTGACCATGGTGCGCGTGCGCGGGTGCAGGCCCGCCAGGTCCTGGAAGTAGCTGGCGAGCCGCTGGCGCAGGGACTTCGCCTTCCCGACGTAGATCACCCGGCGGTGCTCGTCGCGGAATTTGTAGACCCCCGGCGAGTCGGGGATCTGTCCCGGCTTGGGGCGGTAGCTGGAGGGGTCTGCCATGTCTCACACCCTACTGGCGTCCACTGACACCACGGGCGCCACCGGCCGCGGCGGCCGGCACGTCCACGGGGCGTCGTAGGGCCGGGCGGGGGCCGGGAGGCCGGGTGGCCCGCGGGGCGTCGACGGGACGGGGGCCGGGTGGGCGCGGGGAGTGGAGACGGGTGCCGCGGAGCGCCTCCGGTGGGGGCGGAAGCACTCCGCGGGGTTCGCGGGACCGGCCGGGTGGCCGGTGGGGTGGGCCGGGCCGGCCGGGGGCTCGGGGCGCGGTGGGCGGACGCGCTGCCCGGGTGAGGCGTGGGCCGGCCGGTGGGTGCCCGCGCGCGGCGGTGACCCGCCGGCCGGCCGGTGGGGTGGGCCGGGCGTCCGGGGGCTCAGCCCCGGCGGCGCCGCCTCAGGGCGCCGGTGAGCGCGAGGGCCGTCGCGGCGAGGGCGGCCGCCCAGGCGGTCCCCGCGGTCCCCGGCGGCCCGGCGGCGGCCGTGTCCCCCTCGGGGGCCGGGCCGGCGGGGGCCGGGGCGCCCTGAGCGGGGCCGGCCGGGGCGCCCTGAGCCGGCGGGCCGGCGGGGGCTCCGTAGCCGCCGGCGCTCCCCCGGCGCGCGTACGCCGTGCCGGGCAGTTTGTCCCCGTACGCCGCCGCGACCCGGTCCCGGTAGGCGGCCGGCGTGGTGCCGCGGGCGCCCACCGCGCGTACCGCGTCCTCGTCCAGCGGGAGCACCCTGCCGCCCTTGTGGACGTACCAGGCGTCGATCTGGGGCTCGCGGAAGACCGTTCCCCCGGGCAGGCGCCGGGTGCCCTCCCGCGCGTAACGGATTTCGTCGTCACCGGTCGCGATGTTGACCACCTGCCAGCCCTTCGCGCCCTGGTGGACGGTCCACACGGAGGCCTTCCGCCCGTCGGGCGCGACCGCCACGGCCGCGTGGAACTCGACGCGGGCGACCGGCGCCCCGGGCCTGCCCGCCACGAAGTCCGGCGACAGGACGCGTACGGGGACGGTGGAGCCCTCGATACGGGGGTGCGCGGCGGCCCGCGCCACGGCGCCGTCCCGCGCGAAGAACCGGGAGAGCGTGTCGAGCGTGGCCGGGGCGGTGACCGCCGCGTCCGGGGTGTCGGCCGCGCTCGCGGCGGGGGCGGCGAGGGAGGTGAGCGCACCGGTCAGCGCACCGGTCAGCGCGGCGGTCGTGATGAGACGCCGTGGGGTCATCGTTCTCACGTCCCTGTCCGGTAGAGCGAGTGGGTCCAGGAGAAGGAGCCGTTGTCGACGTACCAGGCGTGCGACGCCCAGTTGTAGCGGTCGTTGGAGGGCCAGGGATCGCCCCAGTACACCCAGCCGTTGGTGTCGTCGTAGCCGTGGACGACGTGCATGTGGCCGCCGCCGCTCGCCCACTGGATGCGGGTCTCGATGGGACGGTCGGCGTTGATCTCGGTCTGGACGGTGGCGTAGCGCAGCCAGCCGTCGACGTACGAGCCCGGGCCGACGCCGGCCCAGCGCAGCCCGTTCTGCACGTTGCCCAGAGTCGCCTGCCAGTTGGGGCAGTCGTAGCCCTGCTGCCGGTTGAAGGCGGCGTTGCAGAACTGGTTCTGGGAGTAGGAGCGGCCGAACCAGGTGGCGATGGTGTTGCCACCGGCGGCCCAGCACCAGTTGGTCTTGAGCTGCGCCTGCATGGTGATGTTCAGTCGCTTGGCGGCGAGCGTGGTCGTGGAGTCGTCCTCGGCGGTGGCGGCGGACACCGGACCGAGGAGGGTGGTCGTGGCGGCGAGGAGCACCGCGAGCAGGAGCCGTATCGCTCCGCCGGCGGACTGCCCCGAGGTCTTGCCTGGTTGGCGCATCGCGTTCCTCCGTGGGGATGTGGGGAGGGAGGATCGCGTCCGGACGCTGAAGGGAGCATCGAGCGTTGTCGGGGGCAGGTCAACACGCTTCAATGCGGGGTGACGCCGCAGTGTGAACGCCACTGGTTGACGAGTGAACGGATCCCCGCCCCCACCTGCCCGCCCGTCACCACCGGCCGCGGAGTCGCACCGCCCCGTCGTGAACGTTCACCGAGGACTCCCATGGCACACACCGAGACCGAGCTGGCGCAGCTCCTGCGGACGGGCCCGTTCCACCTGGCGTTGCGCGCGGCGCTGGCGGCGCGCGGGCTGCCGCTCCAGCGGGTGCGGCACCATCTCGCGGACCGAGGCATCAAGGTCGGGGTGACCAGCCTCTGCTACTGGCAGCAGGGCGCCCGCCGCCCGCAGCGGCCGGAGTCGCTGAAGGCCGTGCGCGCCCTGGAGGAACTGCTCCGGCTGCCCGGGGAGTCGCTGATCCGGCTGCTCGGCGAGCCGGTCGGGGACGGGGCGGGGGCGGCGAGGCCCGCGGGCCGCCCGTACCGCTCGCTGCTGGAGGTCTCCGGAGCGGTGGAGCAGCTGATCGCGGAGCTGGAGGCACCGGCGGACGGCGGGCTGCACACCGTCGGGCACCAGGAACGGGTACGGATCGGGGCGGGGCGGGAGCTGGTCGGGCGGGAGTCGCAGCAGGTGGTGCGGGCCCACCGCGACGGCGTCGACCGCTACCTGGCCATCCACCACGGGGACCCGGGGTGCGACCCGGCGCGGGTGATGGTGCGGGCGGGCGAGAACTGCCGCACGGGGCGGGTGCGGCGGCACGGGGACACCGGGGTGGTGGTCGCGGAGCTGCTGTTCGACGCGCGGCTGCGGGCCGGGGACACGTACCTCTTCGGGTACCGCTTCGAGGACGGTACGGGCGGGGTGAGCGGCGAGTACGTGCGCGGGTTCAGCTTCGCGGGCGGGCAGTACGTCCTCCAGGTGCGGTTCCACGAGGACGCCCTGCCGGTACGCTGCCGGCGCTTCGCCCAGTCCGCGGCGGGCGCGCCGCGCGCTGCGCGCGGGGACCTGACGCTGAGCGGGCGGCACCGCACCGTCCACTTCGTGGAGCAGGAGGTCAGGCCGGGGATCCTGGGGATCGACTGGGACTGGGAGTGAGCCCAGGGGGTCCGGCCCGGCCTGGTGGGCGCGCACCGGGAAGAAGGGGCGTACTCCCCCGTCACGCCTCCGGGCCGGCGACCAGCTTTCCGTCGGTGACCCGCACCGGGACCTCGGGCAGTGCCACGGTGGCCGGGCCGCGGAGGGGCTTCCCGGTGATGACGTCGAAGCGGCTGCCGTGGCAGGGGCAGTTGCCCTCGGTGCCCTCCACCTTGTCGAAGACGCAGCCCGCGTGGGTGCACTGGGCGCTGAACGCCTTGTACTGCCCCTTGGCGGGGCAGCTCACCACCAGGCGCTGCTCTCGGTAGAGCTTGGCGCCGCCGACCGGCACGGCGTCGGCCGTGCCCAGGTCCACCGGCGCGGTGGGGGTGGGGGTCCGCGCGTGGCCCAGCTTCGACTCGGTGGAGCAGGCGGCTGCGCCGAGCCCGGCGGCCCCGGCGAGAGCGGCCCCTTTCAGCACGGTACGGCGGGCGGGCGGCTGGCCGGGCATGGGGGCTCCACGGGGCTGGGGGTTCTCGGTGACGGAACCGACGATACCGGGGTAGATCGGTGGCCCTTCGCGGGGGTTGCGGGGCTGTCGGGGGCGGCGTCCATGGGCTACGTTCGGGCGCGTGATCGTCGCCGCCGGAGAGTCCCTGATCGACCTCGTTCCCGACGGGGCCGAACCGCTGTCGGCCCTGGCGCCCCGGCGGGGCGGCGGCCCCTACAACACGGCGGTGGCCCTGGGCCGGCTCGGCGCCGAGGCCGCCTTCTGCTCCCGGGTCTCCACCGACGCGTTCGGCGAGGCGCTGCTCGACGGGCTGCGCGCGGCGGGGGTCGCGACCGGCCTGGTACAGCGCGGGCCCGAGCCGACGACGCTGGCGGTGGCATCGGTCGCGGCGGACGGCTCGGCGGGGTACTCCTTCTACGCGGAGGGCACGGCCGACCGGCTCTTCGAGCTGCCCGAGCGGCTGCCGGACGCGGTCCGGGCGGTCGCCTTCGGGACCTGTTCGCTGGTCCTGGAGCCGGGCGCCGGGGCGTACGACGCGCTGCTGCGGCGCGAGGCGGGGCGCGGCGTGCTCACCCTGCTGGACCCGAACGTCCGGCCCGGTCTGGTTCCGGACGGGGACGTCCACCGGGAGCGGTTTCTGGACCGGCTTCCTCATGTGTCGCTGCTGAAGCTGTCCGAGGAGGACGCGCGGTGGCTGGGCGGTTCGCCCGGGGAGTGGCTGTCGCGGGGGCCGTCGGCGGTGGTGCTGACCCGGGGCGCGCGGGGGCTGCGGACTCGCGTACCGCCCCGGTCCCTGACCGGGCCGGGAGCGGTCGCGTCCGCCCGCCCCCGGCGCGTCCCGGCCCGGGGTCGGGGCCGCACGAGTGCGCGCCGCCCTGTCCTGTGTGCCGGACCGGCCGGGGGGCCGGGGCCGGTCCGGCGCTGCGGGGCCCCGCCCGGCGGGGCGGGGCCCTTCGGCGTCAGGACGTGGTGGACCGGGCCGTCCGCTTCTTCGGCTTGGTCGTCTTGGCGGTGGCCGTCTTGCGGGCCGCGCCGTCCGCCGCCGCGACCGCCTTCTTGGCCGTCCGCTTCCGCGCCGCCGGTACCGCCGGGGCCGCGTCGCTGACGCGGTCGGCGCCGAGGATGTCGCGGAGGAACTTGCCGGTGTGGCTGGCCGGGACGGCGGCGACCTGCTCGGGCGTGCCCTCGGCGACCACCAGGCCACCGCCGCTGCCGCCCTCGGGGCCCATGTCCACGACCCAGTCGGCCGTCTTGATGACGTCCAGGTTGTGCTCGATGACGATCACCGAGTTGCCCTTGTCGACCAGGTTGGACAGCACCTTGATCAGCTTCGAGATGTCCTCGAAGTGCAGACCCGTGGTCGGCTCGTCCAGCACGTACACGGTGCGTCCGGTCGACCGCTTCTGGAGCTCGGACGCCAGCTTCACGCGCTGTGCCTCGCCGCCGGAGAGCGTCGGCGCGGACTGGCCGAGCCGGACGTACCCGAGGCCGACCTCGGTGAGGGTGCGCAGGTGACGCGAGATCGTCGGGACGGCCTCGAAGAACTCCAGGGCCTCCTCGATCGGCATGTCCAGCACCTCGGCGATGGACTTGCCCTTGTAGTGAACGTCCAGGGTCTCCCGGTTGTAGCGCGCCCCGTGGCAGACCTCGCACGGGACGTACACGTCCGGCAGGAAGTTCATCTCGATCTTGATGGTGCCGTCACCGGCGCAGTTCTCGCACCGGCCGCCCTTGACGTTGAAGGAGAACCGGCCCGGCAGATAGCCCCGGACCTTCGCCTCCATCGTCTCGGCGAACAGCTTGCGGACGTGGTCGAAGACTCCGGTGTACGTCGCCGGGTTGGACCGCGGCGTCCGGCCGATGGGCGACTGGTCGACGTGGACGACCTTGTCGACCAGGTCGTCGCCGTCCACGCGCGTGTGCCGCCCGGGCACGGACTTGGCGCCGTTCAGCTCGCGCGCCAGGTGGGTGTACAGGATGTCGTTGACCAGAGTCGACTTGCCGGAGCCCGAGACGCCGGTGACGGCCGTCAGCACGCCCAGCGGGAACGACACGTCGATGTCCCGCAGGTTGTTCTCACGGGCACCGTGCACGGTCAGCCGGCGTGCCGGGTCCACCGGGCGGCGGACGTCGGGGGTCGGGATGGACCGCTTGCCGGCCAGGTACTGACCGGTCATGGACTCCTTGTTGGCCAGCAGCTCCTTCAACGGACCGGAGTGGACGACCTTGCCGCCGTGCTCGCCCGCGCCGGGGCCGATGTCGACGACCCAGTCGGCCACCTTGATGGTGTCCTCGTCGTGCTCCACGACGATGAGCGTGTTGCCCATGTCACGCAGCCGGACCAGGGTTTCGATCAGCCGGTGGTTGTCGCGCTGGTGCAGGCCGATGGACGGCTCGTCCAGCACGTACAGCACGCCGACCAGGCCGGAGCCGATCTGGGTGGCGAGCCGGATGCGCTGGGCCTCGCCGCCGGAGAGGGTGCCGGCCGCCCGGTTCAGCGACAAGTAGTCCAGGCCCACGTCCACCAGGAAGCGGAGCCGTTCGTTGACCTCCTTGAGCACCCGCTCGGCGATCTTCTTGTCGCGGGCGTTCAGCTTGAGCTCGCCGAGGAAGTCGGCGCACTCGCTGATCGACATCGCGGAGACCTCCGCGATGGACTTCTCCATGACCGTGACCGCGAGGACGATCGGCTTGAGGCGCGTGCCCTCACAGGTGGGGCAGGGCACCTCGCGCATGTAGCCCTCGAAGCGCTCCCTGCTGGAGTCGCTCTCGGCCTCGCTGTGCCTCCGCTTGACGAAGGAGACGGCGCCTTCGAAAGCGGGCGTGGTGTACGCCCTCTCCCGGCCGTACCGGTTGCGGTAGCGGACCTCGACCTGGGTCCTGTGCCCGTACAGCAGCGCCTTCCTCGCGCGGGCGGGCAGCCCGGCCCAGGGGATGTCCGTCCGGAAACCGAGGGCCTGGGAGAGGCCGCCGATCAGCCGCCCGAAGTACTCCTTGGTGTGGCCGTGCGACCAGGGGTGGATGGCTCCCTCGTCGAGGGACCGCTCCTCGTCGGGGACGACCAGCTCGGGGTCGACCTCCATGCGCGTGCCGATGCCGGTGCAGTCGGGGCAGGCACCGAAGGGCGAGTTGAAGGAGAAGGAGCGGGGCTCCAGCTCCTCGAAGGACAGGTCGTCGTACGGGCAGTACAGGTGCTCCGAGTACATCCGCTCGCGCTCGGGGTCGTCCTCGGGGAGGTCGACGAAGTCGAGCACGACCATGCCGCCGGACAGGCCGAGCGCGGTCTCGACCGAGTCGGTCAGCCGGCGCTTGGCGCTCTCCTTGACGGTGAGGCGGTCGACGACCACCTCGATGGTGTGCTTCTCCTGCTTCTTCAGCGTCGGCGGCTCGGTGAGCTGGATGGTCCGCCCGTCCACCCGCGCCCGGCTGTAGCCCTTGGTCTGGAGGTCGGCGAACAGGTCGACGAACTCGCCCTTGCGCTCGCGCACCAGCGGCGACAGGACCTGGAAGCGGCTGCCCTCGGGCAGCTCCAGCACCTTGTCGACGATGGCCTGCGGCGACTGGCGGGTGATGGGCCGGCGGCACTCGGGGCAGTGCGGCTTGCCGATACGGGCGAAGAGCAGCCGGAGGTAGTCGTAGACCTCGGTGATGGTGCCGACCGTGGAGCGCGGGTTGCGCGAGGTCGATTTCTGGTCGATCGAGACGGCCGGGGAGAGGCCCTCGATGAAGTCGACGTCCGGCTTGTCCATCTGGCCGAGGAACTGCCGGGCGTAGGAGGAGAGCGACTCGACGTACCGGCGCTGCCCCTCGGCGAAGATCGTGTCGAACGCGAGGGAGGACTTGCCCGACCCGGAAAGCCCGGTGAAGACGATGAGGGAGTCACGCGGGAGGTCGAGCGAGACGTTCTTCAGATTGTGCTCGCGCGCGCCACGGACGATGAGACGGTCGGCCACGCCGGTCCGCACCTTTCTTGAGAGAAGCGGGGGCACAGCCCCCGTCCCAGACTCTTCAAGCCTACGGGGGGCCGCCAAATGGATGTCTGCCATTCAAGGATGCCTCCACCGAGCGTATAGCACGCGCATTCGATTTCTGGCCATGCGCTGCCACCTTCACCCGATCGAGTGGCGGCGCTAGGGTCGGCGGCATGATCGACCACGTGCATGACCTGGCCTCCGTACGCGAGGCGACCGACCGGCTGCTCAGCGCCGCCGCCGGACTTGACGACGCCGCCGTCGCCGCGCCGTCCCGGCTGCCCGGGTGGACCCGCGGCCACGTGCTGGCCCACCTCTCACGTAACGCCGACGCCCTCGTGAATGTTCTCCGGGGCCGCCCGATGTACGTCAGCGCCGAGGCGCGCGACGCCGACATCGAGCGTGACGCCCACCGCGCCCTGGCCGTCCAGCTCGACGACGTGCGCGACAGCGCCGCCCGCTTCCAGGCGGAGGGCGAGGTGCCGGCGGACTGGGACCGCCGGGTGGAGCTGCGCAACGGGGTGACCGACCGGGCGGCGCGGCTGCCGTTCCGCCGCCTCGTCGAGGTGGAGCTGCACCACGTCGACCTCGGCATCGGCTACGAGCTGGAGCACCTGCCGAAGGACTTCGCGGACCGCGAGATCGCGTTCCTCGCCGACCGGTTCACCGGCCACCCCACCGTCCCCCCGACCCGCCTCGTGACCCCGGGCGGGGAGTGGCGCACGGGCGGCGACGAGGGCGACGGGGTGACGGTCTCGGGCCCGGCGCCCGACCTCCTCGGCTGGCTGGCGGGCCGCCGTGACGGCGCGGCCCTGGAGGTCACCGGCGGCGCCCTCCCCGTACTGCCCCCGCTATAGGCTGGGTTCATGACCTACAGCGGAGCGGTGAAGGTGGGCGGGCCCGCCGACGTGCACGAGCTGACGGACCTGATGATCTCCAAGGTCGCCGTCGGTCCGATGGACAACAACGCGTACCTGCTGCGCTGCCGGGCCACCGGCGAGCAGCTTCTGATCGACGCGGCGAGCGAGCCCGCGACACTGCTCCGGCTGATCGGTGACGACGGCATCGCGTCCGTCGTCACCACCCACCGCCACCGCGACCACTGGGACGCGCTGGCCGAGGTCGTGGCGGCGACCGGTGCCCGTACGTACGCCGGGGCGTACGACGCCGAGGGCATCGACGTCACGACGGACGTCCCCGTCGAGGACGGGGAAACGATCAGGGTCGGCCGGGTGGAACTCACCGCCCGCCGGATGGTGGGGCACACACCGGGTTCCCTCGTACTGGTCTACGACGACCCGCACGGCCACCCCCACGTGTTCACCGGCGACTGCCTCTTCCCCGGCGGCGTCGGGAGCACCCACAAGGACCCGGACGCCTTCGCCAGCCTCATCCAGGACGTCGAGACCAAGCTGTTCGACGCGCTGCCGGACGAGACGTGGGTCTACCCCGGTCACGGCAAGGACACCACGCTGGGCGAGGAGCGCCCGAAGCTTCCGGAGTGGCGCGAGCGCGGCTGGTAGTCGCCCCCCCCGTGCCTCCTCGCGCCCCGTGACCCGGGGGCGCCACGGGTGGTTGGCGCGACGTGCGCCACAGTCACACGCCGGGGACGCCCGCGCCCTCCCCGTCCACGCCACCCGGGACGCCCTCCATGGTGCGGCTCGCCACCGCCTCCCTCGCCGGCACCGCCGTCGAGTTCTACGACTTCTTCGTCTACGGGACCGCTGCCGCCCTGGTCCTGGGACCCCTGTTCTTCCCGACGTTCTCGCCGGTCGCCGGGACGCTGGCCGCCTTCGGTACGTTCGCGGTCGGCTTCCTCTCCCGTCCCCTCGGCTCCGTCCTCTTCGGGCACATCGGCGACCGGTACGGCCGGCGTCCGGTCATGTTCGCGTCCCTGGTGCTGACCGGGGCGGCGACCGTCGCCGTGGGGTTCGTCCCCTCGTACGCGACGCTCGGCGTGACCGCTCCGGTACTGCTGCTGGTCCTGCGGTTCCTTCAGGGGCTGGGGCTCGGTGGGGAGTGGGGCGGGGCGGTGCTGCTGACGGTGGAGCACGCGCCCGAGGGACGGCGGGCGCTGTGGGCGAGCTTCCCGCAGGTCGGTCCCGCGGTCGGGTTCCTGCTGGCGAACGGGGTGATGCTCGGCCTGTCGGCGGGGCTGAGCGACGCCCAGTTCCGGGACTGGGGGTGGCGTGTGCCGTTCTGGGCGGCGGGGCTCCTGGCGGCCGGCGGGTTGCTGCTGCGCACTTCCCTGGCGGAGACGCCGCAGTTCCGGGAGCTGGCCGAGAGCGGCAGGCGCGCGAGCGCCCCGCTGGTGGAGGTGGCGCGCGGCCACTGGCGGCTGGTGCTGCTGACGGCCGGCGCTCTGGCGGTCGGATACGCGATCTTCTACGCGGTGTCCACGTGGGCGCTGGCGTACGGCACCGAGCGGCTCGGCGTGAGCCGGACGGTGATGCTGGTGTGCATCATGGCGGCGGTGGCGGTCAAGGGCGTGGCGACGCCGTTCGCCGCGATGCTGGGCGACCGCGTGGGGCGGCGGCCGATGTGCCTGGCCGGCTGCGCGGCCGCGGCCCTGTGGATGTTCCCGATGGTGGGCCTGCTGCACACCGCGCGGCCGGTGCTGATGTTCCTCGGGTTCACCGGGGCGCTCCTGGCGTTCATCACGATGTTCGCCGTGGTGGCCGCGTACCTGCCGGAGCTGTACGAGCCGAGGGTGCGCTGCACCGGTGCCGCCGTCGGCTACAACCTGGCGGGGGTCGTCGGCGGAGCGCTCACCCCGATGGTGGCGACGGCCTCGGCGGGCGGCCCGGGGCCGCCCTGGGGCGTGGCGGCGTACCTGACGGCGATCGCGCTGCTGAGTCTCGGCTGTTTCGCCCTGCTGCCGGAGACGCTGCCCCCCAGGCCGGTGGCCGGTCCGGCCCTGGAGTCGGCGGCCGCCTGAGGGCCCCGCGCGATCAGCGGAGGTCGTCCTGGCGCACCAGGTCGCAGTTGGTGAACGAGGGTGCGCGGGTGCAGAGGCCGGCGATCCGCTCGGCCAGCTCCGTGGTCGCGGGGTCCTCGCTGTTGCGCATGGCCTCCTCGTACGAGTCGAAGTGGATGACCACGACGTAGCGGCTCGGGTTGTCCCTGTCCCGCAGCAGGACGCGCTGGGTCGGGCCGCCGGCCCGGCCGGACATGGCGGCTCTCCGCTCCTCCATCAGCGCTTCCATCTCGTCGATGCGTTCGGTCTCGAAGTCGATGATCTGCGCGAACTTCATGCCGTTCTCCGCGTGGGCCGGCCCCGGGGATCGGGACGCTCACCGTCAAAGCAAACACCGGCCGGGACGGTCCGCAATGCGGGCCGCTCCGGCCGGTGCCGTCGCTCCGGCGGTGTCGCGCCGGCCTGCCGTCAGGCCCCGACGCTGTCCTTCGGAGCCTTGCCGGCCTCCTCCGCCGCCTCGCGGTCCGCCTGCCTCTTGGAGGAGATCAGGCTGGTGATCGTGGTGATGACCAGGACGCCGCAGATGACCGCGAGCGATACCGGGATGGAGATCTCGGGCACATGCACCCCGGACTCGTGCAGGGCGTGCAGTACCAGCTTGACGCCGATGAAGCCGAGGATGACCGACAGGCCGTAGCTCAGGTGGACCAGCTTCCTCAGCAGGCCGCCGATGAGGAAGTACAGCTGCCGCAGTCCCATCAGGGCGAAGGCGTTGGCGGTGAACACGATGTACGGGTCCTGGGTCAGGCCGAAGATCGCGGGGATGGAGTCCAGCGCGAACAGGACGTCCGTGGTGCCGATGGCCAGCATGACGACCATCAGCGGGGTCAGCACACGCTTGCCGTTGGTGCGGATGAAGAGCTTGGTGCCGTGGTACTTGTCGGCGACGCCGAAGCGGCTCTCGATGGACTTGAGGAGGCGGTTCTCCTCGAACTCCTCCTCCGGCTCGTCGGCGCGCGCCTCCTGGATGAGCTTCCAGGCGGTGTAGATCAGGAACGCGCCGAAGATGTAGAAGACCCACGAGAAGCTGGCGATGATGGCGGCTCCGGCGGCGATGAATATCGCGCGCAGCACCAGGGCGATCAGCACACCGATCAGCAGCACGCGCTGCTGAAGGTGGGTCGGCACCGCGAACTTCGCCATGATCAGGACGAAGACGAACAGGTTGTCGACACTGAGCGACTTCTCGGTGATGAAGCCGGCGAAGAACTCGCCGGAGGCCTGCGACTCGCCGAAGACCAGCAGGCCGACACCGAACATCGCGGCGAGGACGATCCAGACGACCGTCCATATTCCGGCTTCCTTGACCGACACGTCGTGGGGCTTGCGCCCGATGAAGAAGTCGACCGCGATAAGGGCGGACAGACCGAGAATGGTCGCCACCCACAGACCCATTGATACGTCCATTGCGCCTCCGGCGTCGTACGGCTACTGATCAGCGTCGTCGCTGCCGGAGGTCTCTTCCACCCGGGCCGGCCCGGCACGGATCGCCGGTCGCACCACGGGCCGGCGCCCCGGGACCAGGTCTCTGTCCGACCGTCCGTATTGACGGGCACGCCGCGTACGGGAGTACTCCCCTCCGCACCAAGAACGTTACCGTAAAGACCAAAGAAAGGTAAAGGGGAAGGTAAAAGGAGCGCCAAGTCCGCAGGTCAGCGACGCCAGTTGGTCCGGGCGTCGACCACTTGGGACAGCACCCGGCTCAGGACGCCGCTGCCCGTCGGCAACCGGGGCGGCTCGTACGTCCAGGCGTGGCCCACCCAGGGGTCGGCGAGGTGGTCGTCCGGGACGGGCGTCAGACGCAGCAGCGACCGCCAGAGCGGGTCGAGCACCGGCCCGTAGGCACTGGCGTCCTCGCGGTCGGCGATCAGCAGGAGATGGACACCGACCGCCGGGCCCTCGTCCGCCAGGTAGCGCAACTGGGTGACCGTCCGGTCGTCGAAGCCGTGCGGGAAGTCGTTGACGATCAGCAGCTGGTCGGCGGTGTCGAGGTCGGGCGGCAGGGCGTCGGTCGCGCCGCCTCCGACGGCCATCCGCACCAGCTCCACGCGCCGGGTGAGGCCGGCGAGGACGGAGGCCACTCCCCGGGCCCCGGACGCCGGCGGGGCGGCGAGGACCCCCGAGTCCGCCAGCGGGGCGAACGAGGCGGCCGCCGCTCCCGCCGGGTCGACGACGTGGACGGTGTACTGACCGGCCGGGTGGACGGCGAGCAGCCGCGCGGCGTGCAGGACGGCCGTGTCCACCGCCAGCCGGCGCAGCTCTCCGTCGTCCATCACGATGGCCGCCTCCGACCCGGACCGGCCGCTGTCGACCCACAGGCCCCGCTCCAGCGGGAGCCGCATCAGCATGGGGATGCGCAGGCCGGGCCGCTCGGGCAGGTGGAGGTCGCCCAGGCGCAGTGCCATCGGGGCCTCGCGGGGGACGCGGTAGCCGTGCCAGACCGGGCTGTCCCAGTCGGCGTACGCCACGGGGAGGGCCGGCTCGACGACCTCGGCCTCGGCGGTGAGCTGCGCGAGGTCCCGGTCGAGGGCCTCCCGCGCCCGGTCGGCCAGCTCGTCGCACTTCGCGCGGGCCGCGGCGCGGGCCGCGTCCCCGGCGGAGCCGATGCGGCTGCGCGGATCGGACAGGGCGCGGTCGAGCTCCTGGTCCATGCGGGACTCGGCGAAATCGACGGCGCTGCGGTACGCGGCGGTGGTGCGGGCCAGGTCCTCGAACATGCCCCAGACCTGGTTGTAGAGCCGCTCTTCCATGGACCACCCGGTGGCGTCGCCGGCCACCGGCCGGCCGGGCTGCGCCGGGTGGACGGGAGGTGTCCCCGGTGCGTCGGCGGCCCCGTCCCGGGGCGCCGGCGGGGCGCCTGCCGTCCGGCGCGGGTGGGCGTAGCTGATGGGCCCGTCCGGCGCCGGCGCGGCGGGAGAGGGCCCCGCAGGGCCCCCCGGGGCGGGCCCGGCGGACGGTCCGGCGGGCGCCGTGTCGCCGGGTGCGCCGGACGCGGTGAGCGAGGCGCCGCGCCGGGCCCGGTCGCCCTCGGCGGTACGCGGCGGGGCGGCGACCGACCGGCTCATCCCGAGGGCGACCGCCCCGTGGATGGTGGCCGCGAGTTCGGCGGCCCGGTCGAGTCCCTGGTCGGCGAGCATCACGACGAGTCCGCCCGCGTACCCCTGGCCGACGGCGCGGATCTTCCAGGCGCCCTGCCGGCGGTAGAGCTCCAGGGCGACGACCGCGGACTCCGTGTCCAGCCCCGTGATGGTGTACCCGGCGACCTCGGTGCCGTCCAGTGCGGTGACCGCGGCGAACGGCGCGGCGAAGGCACCGAACCGGCCGGGACCGCCGGCCCCCTCGGGCAGGGCGAGGAGCACCGTCACCCGGTGGGCCGCCTCGGGAAGTGCCCCGAGGTCCACGGCGAGCCGGTGGTCGGCGGCCGCCTGCCGGGAGACCTCGATGCCGGGGAGCGCGGGCGAACCGGGGTGCACCACCCACTCGGGACCGGGGACCCGGCCGCTGTCGTCGGTGAGCGTGGCGCCGGCGATGACCGGTGCGCCGGCCGACACCCGGATCTCGAGTCGGGTGTGGGGCAGGGGGTGGTTCTGCCCCCGGACCAGCTCGGCCGTCATGCCTGTGTCCCCTCGGTGCTGCGGTGCCTCGGTGTGAACCGCAGCTCCCGGCGGCCTGGCCTCCGGGAGCTGCGGGTGTGCGTGTGTACCGCGACTACAGGTGCGGCAGGATCGACGGCATCAGGTCCTGGAACGTACGGCCGTTCGCCGGGCTGCCCAGAGCCGTCATCTGCCAGCCGGAACCGGCCCGGTGCACCTTCGCCATGATCTGCGCGGTGTACTGGCCGCCGCCGTCCAGGGTGTATCGCGCGAGCTCCTGGCCGTTCGTCTCGTCGACGATGCGGCAGAAGGCGTTCTGCACCTCCTGGAACGTCTGCCCGGTGAAGGAGTTCACCGTGAAGACGATCTGGTCGATGTGGACCGGGACCCGCTGCAGGTCGACGAGGATCGCCTCGTCGTCGCCGCCCTGTCCCACGCCGCCCACCAGGTTGTCACCGGTGTGGCGGACGGAACCGTCATCGCTGACCAGGTGGCGGAAGAACACCACGTCCACGGGCTGCTTCTCGGCGAAGAGCACCGCCGACGCGTCCAGGTCGACCTCCCGGGTGCGCGAGCCGAACAGACCGCGGCGCGGGGCCGCCTGCCAGCCGAGCCCCATCCGCACCGCGGTGAGAGTACCCCCGTCGCTCTTCTGCAGGCTGATGGCCTGGCCCTTGGTCATGTTGACCGTCACGCGCTGTCCCCTCTCGTTGCCTACCCCCGCGACCGTCTGAAGAGTGCGGTTGTCAGCACCCTACGCAGCGGCCGCGGGCCGGCAGCAGGCAAGCCCTCTTTTTGTGGCGGTGTTGCAACACAGCGGTGCCCCGGCGTCAGGCGATGCCCGCCTCCTTCATCTGCCGCAGCTCCTTCTTCAACTCGCCGACCTCGTCGCGCAACCGCGCAGCCACCTCGAACTGCAGCTCGGCGGCGGCAGCGCGCATCCGCTCGGTCATCTCCTCGATGATGCCCGCCAGTTCGGCCGCCGGACGGTCGCTGACCAGCGCGCCCTTTCCGCCCGCCTTACCGGCCTTGGCGCCGGTCCGGGACGACTTGCCGAGCGACGGAACGGGCGCCTTGGCCCCCTTGCCGTCCTTGGACTGGCGGTAGCCGGTGCCGAGCAGCTGCTCGGTGTCGACCTCCTCGCGCGCGATGGTCGCGACGATGTCGTTGATCTTCTTCCGCAGCGGCTGCGGGTCGATGCCGTGGGCCTTGTTGTACGCGACCTGCTTCTCGCGACGGCGGTTGGTCTCGTCGATGGCCTTCGCCATGGCCGGGGTGATGGTGTCCGCGTACATATGGACCTGGCCGGAGACGTTGCGCGCCGCACGGCCGATGGTCTGGATCAGCGAGGTGCCGGAGCGGAGGAAGCCCTGCTTGTCGGCGTCGAGGATGGCCACCAGGGAGACCTCGGGGAGGTCGAGGCCCTCGCGGAGCAGGTTGATGCCGACCAGGACGTCGTACTCGCCGGCCCGCAGTTCGCGCAGCAGCTCGATGCGGCGGAGGGTGTCGACGTCGCTGTGCAGGTAACGGACCTGGATGCCCAGTTCCAGGAAGTAGTCGGTGAGGTCCTCGGCCATCTTCTTGGTCAGGGTGGTGACCAGCACCCGCTCGTCCCGCTCGGTCCGCAGGCGGATCTCGTGGACCAGGTCGTCGATCTGGCCCTCGGTGGGCTTGACGACGACCTCCGGGTCGACCAGGCCGGTGGGGCGGATGATCTGCTCCACGAATCCGTCGGAACGGGACAGCTCGTACTGTCCGGGAGTCGCCGACAGGTAGACGGTCTGGCCGATCCGCTCCTGGAACTCCTCCCACTTCAGCGGCCGGTTGTCCAGCGCGGACGGCAGCCGGAAGCCGTGGTCGACGAGGGTGCGCTTGCGGGAGGCGTCGCCCTCGTACATGGCGCCGATCTGCGGCACGGTGACGTGGGACTCGTCGATGACGAGCAGGAAGTCCTCGGGGAAGTAGTCGAGGAGGGTGTTGGGCGGGGAGCCCGGCTCGCGGTCGTCGAAGTGCATGGAGTAGTTCTCGATGCCGGAGCAGGAACCGATCTGGCGCATCATCTCGATGTCGTACGTGGTGCGCATCCGCAGCCGCTGGGCCTCCAGCAGCTTGCCCTGCTTCTCCAGCTCGGCCAGGCGCTGCTCCAGCTCCCGCTCGATGCCGTTGACCGCCTTCTCCATGCGCTCGGGTCCCGCCACGTAGTGACTGGCGGGGAAGATGTAGAGCTCCCGGTCGTCGCTGATGACCTCGCCGGTGAGCGGGTGGAGCGTGGACAGCGCCTCGATCTCGTCGCCGAACATCTCGATGCGGACGGCGAGCTCCTCGTACACCGGGAAGATCTCGACGGTGTCGCCGCGCACGCGGAAGGTGCCCCGGGTGAAGGCCAGGTCGTTGCGGGTGTACTGGATGTCGACGAAACGGCGCAGCAGCTGGTCCCGGTCGATCTCCTCGCCGACCTTGAGGGGGACCATCCGGTCCACGTACTCCTGGGGCGTGCCGAGGCCGTAGATGCAGGAGACCGAGGCCACCACCACGACGTCCCGGCGGGTCAGGAGCGAGTTCGTGGCGGAGTGGCGCAGCCGCTCGACCTCCTCGTTGATCGAGGAGTCCTTCTCGATGTAGGTGTCCGACTGGGGGACGTACGCCTCTGGCTGGTAGTAGTCGTAGTACGAGACGAAGTACTCGACGGCGTTGTTCGGCAGGAGCTCGCGGAACTCGTTGGCCAGCTGGGCGGCCAGCGTCTTGTTCGGCGCCATCACGAGGGTGGGGCGCTGGAGCTTCTCGATCATCCAGGCGGTCGTCGCCGACTTGCCGGTGCCGGTCGCGCCGAGCAGGACGACGTCCTTCTCGCCCGCGCCGACGCGGCGGGCCAGGTCGGCGATGGCCGCCGGCTGGTCGCCGCTGGGCTGGTAGGGGCTGACGACCTCGAAGGGCGCCACCGTGCGTTCGATCTTGGAAACGGGCCGCATGCAACCACCGTACGACCCGGCACTGACAGTCGGGGGGCCGAGCGCGGTCGCCGCCCGTCGATCGCGCGGTGCCGGCGGGCGCCGAGGGCCGTCAGTGGCCGCCGGTGCGCTCGCGGCGGCGGAACCCGCGGACCGGTGGGCGCGTGGCGGGCGAGCCGTAGGAGCGGCTCTCCCAGGGGACGGACGCGGCCGGGCGACGGGGCGCCGCGAGTGCGGGCCGCCGCTCGCCGTCCCCCGTCACCAGCAGCGGGTCGATCATCACCATGACTCCGGCCAGCAGCAGGAACACCGCCGGGCCGATCAGCATCGGGGCGAGGAGCGAGCTCGCGGCGTCGCCGCCGACCGGCGTGGCGCCGTCGCCGTGCAGGTGCACGCTGACGGCGGCCATGCCGGTGTAGTGCATCCCGGTGACCGCGGTGCCCATGCCGACGCTACCGCCGAGGCTGGGCAGGAACCCGTGGATCGAGACGGCCGCCCACAGGGCGGAGGTCGCCGCCACGACCGCGATCACGACGGAGAGGGCGACGGTGGGGGTGTCGTACTGGAGCGTGCCCGGCAGGCGCATTCCGGCCATACCGAGGTAGTGCATGGTGGCGATGCCCAGGCCGGTGATGGTGCCGCCGGTGACCAGGGCCATCGCGGTGGCGCCCCGGTACCCGACGATGAAGATCCCGATGCCGACCATCAGGATCGCCACTCCCAGACCGGCGAAGGTGATGGCGGGGTCGTAGCCGATCGGCGTCTCCCGGACGGTGAAACCGAGCATCGCGATGAAGTGCATGGTCCAGATGCCCGAGCCGATGGCGGTGGCGCCGAGCGCGAGCCAGCCGAGCCTGGGAGCCCCGTGTTTCCGCAGCGACCGGGTGGTGCAGCGCAGCCCCAGGGCGCCGCCCAGGCACGCCATGAGGAAGGCGGCCAGAGGTGTGACGAAGCCGTGGCTGAAACCGTCGACCGTGCCCTGCATCCCGTACGCCCTTCGCTCTTGGTACCCCGCCGTCCGGATGCCTCGCGCGCGTGCCGCGGCGCCGGTGGTGCCATGTCTACCCGCTGGTACGGGAGCGAGGCTATGGCGCATTCCGGGTGGGACAAACATTCACAGGTGGATTTGTCGACAGAAGCGTTCCGGTCACGGCCGCCACAGCGGCGGCGTTCACCTTCCGGCCGGCCTTCCCCGCTCCCGGGCGCCGCGCCGGCCCGGGGGCCGACGTCGCCCCGACGGTGTTGTCAGTGGCCGGTCGTACCGTGGTCGGCATGGACAGCAACGGGCAGTTCGTGGAGTGGGCCGTCGTCGACAGCGACATCGGCCCGCTGATGCTCGCCGCGACGGGCGAGGGACTGGTGAGCGTGTCCTTCCATGCCGGCGACGCGGTGCGCGACCGGGCCCTGAAGCGGCTGCGGGGGCGGCTCGGCGCGGAGCTCGTGGAGTGCTCGACGGGGCGGTTGGCGGAGCCGATACGCATGCTGGAGGCGTACTTCACGGGGACGCTGCGGGAGTTCCGGCTGCGTCTGGACTGGTCGTTGACGGCCGGGTTCAACCGGCAGGTGCTGCGCGAGCTGGCGTCCGGTGTGCCCTACGGATCGGTCGTCGGGTACGGGGAGCTGGCCGGCCGGGTGGGACAGCCGGGGGCGGCGCAGGCCGTCGGAGCCGCGATGGGCGCCAACCCGCTGCCGGTCGTGGTGCCCTGCCACCGGGTGCTGGAGAACGACGGGGGGATCGGCGGATTCGGCGGCGGGCTGGAGACCAAGCGCAGGCTGCTGGCACTGGAGGGGGTGCTCCCGCAACCCCTGTTCTGATCTGTAACGGGCTGGCCGTCGGACCGGCTCGCGAGGCTGTCCGTGATCGGTCTGGCGGTGGGGCTGCCGGCCTTCGCCGCGTTGCTGGCCGGTACGGCCGGGGCGCGTCAAGGGCAGACCGCGGCGGGGCTGTTCTGCTGGGGACCGGGGTGGTCGGCGGGGCTATTGTCGGGGCCCGCGCTGCTGACCGACCCCGTGCCGCAGGCCGTCCGGGCGGCGGTACAGGGCGGCCTGTCGGCCCTGACCATGAACACGGCGTCGGGCCCGGGCGGCGCGGGCGCCGGCCTGATCGTCGCCCAGGCCGGCTACGGCTGGCTGAGCGCGGTCGGCGCGCTGCTGCTGCTCCCCCTGGCCGCCCTGGTCGTCCGGCGGAAGCCGCCGGCGGACACGGCCGGACGACCCGGCGCCGGTGCCGGGCGACCGGGTGGCTCGGCGCCCGCGCCGGGCGACCGGGGGCCCGATGCCGGTGGCCCGGCGCCGTGCCCGGGTGAGGCGCCTTCGGTGCGTGGGCACGCGCGCGCGGCGGCGGCCGTGGCCGAAAAGCCGTCCGGACGTTTGCCCGGGTCGCCGCCGCGCCAGGGATGGGACATGCCGGAGACCACTGTGACGCTGTCGGAAGAGGTGCGGGAGGCGCTGGCCGAGCGCCGGCCCGTCGTCGCCCTGGAGTCGACGATCATCGCGCACGGCCTGCCCCGCCCCCGCAACCTGGGCGTGGCGCGGGAGTTGGAGGCGCTCGTACGGGCCGGTGGGGCCGTTCCGGCCACGATCGCCGTGCTGGACGGCGTGGCGCGGGTGGGCCTGGACAAGGGCCAGGTGGAGCGGATCGCGGCCGGTCCCGGCGTACGGAAGCTGGGGCACCGCGACCTGGCGCCCGCCCTGGCCACCGGGGCGAGCGGCGCCACCACGGTGTCCGCCACCGCGTTCCTGGCGGCGCGGGCCGGCATCCGGGTCTTCGCGACCGGCGGTCTGGGCGGGGTCCATCGTGAGTGGGCGCAGACCCAGGACGAGTCGGCCGACCTCCGGCTGCTGGCGGGGACCCGGATCGCGGTGGTGTGCGCGGGGGTCAAGTCGATCCTCGACGTGCCCGCGACGCTCCAGCGGCTGGAGACGCTGGGAGTGGGCGTCCTGGGGTACGGGACGGAGCACTTCCCCGGCTTCTACCTGGCCTCCTCCGGTGAACCGGTCGACTGGACGGTGCGGTCCCCGGAGGAGGTGGCGGCGGTGATACGGGCGCAGGACGCGCTGGGCGGCCCGGACGCGGCGCTGATCGTCGCCAACCCGGTGCCGGAACAGGAGCAGCTGGATCCCGGACTGCACGACCGGGTGCTCGCGCGGGCGCTGGACGAGTGCCGGGAGCGGGGGATCGCCGGCCAGGCCGTGACGCCGTTCCTGCTGGACTACCTGACGCGGCACACCGACGGGGCGTCCCTGGAGGCCAACCTCGCGGCGGTGCGCGGCAACGTGCGGCTGGCGGCGCGTGTCGCGGCCGCGCTGTGAGCGGCGCGCTGCTGGTCGTCGGGGACGTGGTCACCGACGTGGTGGCCCGGCACCGCGCCCCGCTCGCGCCGGCCACGGACACCGCCGCGGAGATCCGGACGCTGCCGGGCGGGGCGGGCGCGAACGTGGCGTGCTGGGCGGCGCGTTCGGGCTGCGCGGACGTGCGGTTCCTGGGGCGGGTGGGCCTCGACCGGGCGGCCTGGCACGAGGAGCGGCTGCGGCTCGCGGGGGTGCGGCCCTCCCTGGTACGGGACCGGGGCGCGCCGACCGCGACGGTGGTCGCCCTGGTCGACGCGGCCGCCGAGCGGACGTTCCTCACGGACAGCGGCGCGGCGCTCCGGCTCGCGCCCGGCGACTGGTCGCCGAGCCTGCTGGACGGGGTGTCCCACCTGCATCTGTCCGGGTACCTCTTCTTCGCCGGGACCAGCCGGGAGACGGCCCGGCTGGCCGTGGCGGCAGCGCGTGAGCGGGGCGTTCCGGTGAGCGTGGACCCCGCGTCGGCGGGGTTCGTCACGGAGCTGGGCGTGACTCCGTTCCTGGCCTCGGTGGCGGGCGCGGACCTCTTCCTGCCCAACGCCGACGAGGCCGCGCTGCTGACGGGCCTTGCCGGTCCCGAGGAGGCCGCGGCCGCGCTGAGCCGCCGGTTCCCGCTCGTCGTGGTGACGACCGGCGCGGCGGGCGCCCTGGTGGCCGAGGCGGGGCGGGTGACCGCACGGGTCGTGGCCCCGGTGGTCCGGGCGATCGACTCGACCGGGGCGGGCGACGCGTTCACCGGCGCCTTCCTGGCGGCCCGCCTGTCCGGCGCCGATCCGGTCGCGGCGGCCGGAGCGGCGTGCCGCGCCGGGGCCCTGGCGGTCACGACGCTGGGCGGCCGACCGCCGACCGGTTGACGCGATCGGTCAGGGCAGGCCCGTCCAGGCGGGGTGGCGGGGGTCGTCGGCGCGGACCACGACGTCGGCGGCCTCGGCGGGGGCGACCTCGGCCTCGTACCGCCGGAAGGCCGGCAGGGTCCACGGCTGTTCCGTGCGGCGGGCCAGCGCGCCGGGCGACAGGCGCAGGTGGACCGTCAGGTCGAAGGGGAACCAGTGGCCGAGCAGGAACGGCCCGTGCAGCACCAGTACCCCTCCCGGTGCCAGCGTCCGGTACGGGCTGCGGGTCGCCCGGTCGGTCGCCGGGTCCCACAGGTCGGGCAGCACCTTCCCGCTGCCACCCGGTTCCAGCGGCCCGAAGACCTCCCGCCACAGGGCGCCGGTGTCGAACCAGCCGCTGTAGTACGTGTCGGGGTCCTCCTTGCCGTACTCGTACCGCAGCGACGCCGGCCGCAGGAACCCGCCCGTCCCGACGGCCGCCACCGCCCGGCCGCGCAGCCTGAGCGCCCCGGCCAGCAGCTCGGCCGGCTCCTCGGGGCGGGCGGCGGGGGCGCCGTCGACGGCCACCTTGAGCCACGGCCCCCCGTCGGCCGGAGCCATGCCGTCCACATGGGCGGCGACGGTATCGGTCAGGCGTTCCCAGGTGATCGGTTCGAACTTCACGCCCCCATGCTGCCCGAGGACGGGGCCGGGTCGGCCCCGGACGGGCGCGACGGGGGCGGGGCGGGGCACGGGCTCGCCGCGCCGCTCAGGACGTGACGCCGGCGCCCGCCGCCCCGGCGGCCACGACGCTGTCGCCGCCGAGCCCCGCCGCGAAGGCCGCCCCGACCGTGCCCACGACCTCGACGCGCCCCGTCGCCACGCCCTCCGCGACCGCCAGGGATCGGTCCGCCACGGCCACGCACGTCGCCGCGTCCATCCGCAGGCACAGGTCCGGCTCCGGGACGGCGGGGCCGTCGGCGTACTCCGCCACGTCGCCGCCACCCACGCGCGCGTGGAACGTGCCTTCGTCGAGCCGCACCTCGACCACCCCCGGTCCGACCGCCGCCGCCTCCAGGGCGGACAGCAGCGGGATGGCGAACCAGTGGGCCCGTACCGCGTCCGTGGGGCGGGGCGCTTCGAGGTCCGGGAGCCCCCAGGCCGCCAGGGCGCGGAGCACGGGGAGCAACCCCTTCCCCCGATCGGTCAGTTCGTACACGTTCGCCGAGGCGGGGGGCGGGAGGCGGCGACGGGTCACCAGGTCGTCGCGTTCCATGTCCTTCAGGCGCGAGGCGAGCATGTCCGTGCTCACGCCCGGCAGATCGGCGTGCAGATCGGTGTAACGGCGCGGACCGGCGAGCAGTTCGCGAACGATCAGCAGGGTCCAGCGGTCCCCGACGGCGTCGAGGGCACGGGCGGCGGCGCAGAACTGGTCGTAGCTTCGTCGACGTGGCATGCGACGCAGTCTAGACAACTTGTTGGACTTTCCAAGCTCCCACTTGGTAAAACCAAGCATCATCACTTCTGGGAGGTCGCGCGCTATGGAGTTCCGGCAGTCGAGCAAGCTCAGTGAGGTCTGCTACGAGATCCGCGGCCCCGTCATCGAGCACGCCAACGCCCTGGAGGAAGCGGGGCACAGCGTGCTGCGCCTCAACACGGGCAACCCCGCGCTCTTCGGCTTCGAGGCTCCCGAGGAGATCGTCCAGGACATGATCCGGATGCTCCCGCGGGCCCACGGGTACACCGACTCCAAGGGCGTCCTGTCGGCCCGCCGTGCCGTGGCCCAGCGCTACCAGGCCCTCGGTCTCCCCGATGTGGACGTGGACGACGTCTTCCTCGGCAACGGCGTCTCCGAACTGGTCTCGATGGCCGTCCAGGCCCTCCTGGAGGACGGCGACGAAGTCCTCGTCCCCGCCCCCGACTTCCCGCTGTGGACCGCCGTCACCGCCCTCGCCGGCGGACGGCCCGTCCACTACCTGTGCGACGAGTCCGCCGACTGGTACCCGGACCTCGACGACATGGCCGCCAAGATCACCGATCGCACCAAGGCCGTCGTCATCATCAACCCCAACAACCCCACCGGAGCGGTCTACCCGCGCGAGATCGTCGAGGGCATCCTCGACCTCGCCCGCCGCCACCGGCTGATGGTCTTCGCCGACGAGATCTACGACCAGATCCTGTACGACGGCGCCGTCCACCACACCGCCGCGTCCCTCGCCCCCGACCTGGTCGTCCTGACCTTCTCCGGCCTGTCCAAGACGTACCGCGTCGCCGGTTTCCGCTCCGGCTGGCTGGTCGTCACCGGCCCCAAGCAGCACGCGCGCAGCTATCTGGAGGGGCTGACCATGCTCGCCTCCATGCGCCTGTGCCCCAACGCGCCCGCCCAGTACGCCATCCAGGCCGCCCTGGGCGGCCGCCAGTCCATCCACGAGCTGACCGCCCCGGGCGGCCGCCTCCACGAGCAGCGCGACCGGGCCTGGGAGAAGCTCAACGCCATCCCCGGTGTCTCGTGCGTCAAACCCAAGGGCGCGCTGTACGCCTTCCCCCGCCTCGACCCGAAGGTGCACCGCATCCACGACGACGAGAAGTTCGTGCTGGACCTGCTGCTGCGCGAGAAGATCCAGGTCGTCCAGGGCACCGGCTTCAACTGGCCCCGCCCGGACCACTTCCGCATCCTCACGCTCCCCCACGCCGACGACCTCGACGCGGCCATCAGCCGGATCGGCCGCTTCCTGAGCGGCTACCGGCAGTAGCGCCTGCGCGGCCCGTGCCGTTCCGCGGCCAGGTCCTGCCGCGAGCCGGCCGTGACGTCCTTCCCGGCGGCGATGCTCCGCCGGAGTCGTGTCGTCGCCACGGGGAATCGAGGGAGTACGGGCGCGCCCCGCTCGAACGACGTCATGGGGTACGGGTGCGGACCGGGGCGCGACGACCCGGAGACGGTGGAACGGGTGAGGGAGGCCTTCGAGGTGACACAGCGTACGCACGAGGCGTGGGACGAGGCGCAGCGGGAGCGGCGCTCGGAGGAGGCCGTGGCGGCGCTGACCGGCTTCATCGGGGCCGCGGCACCGAGCGTGCGCTGACATGGCGGGCCTCGGGGTACCGGCACCGCTGGTGGTGGTCGAGCCGCTCAAGCGCCGCCACTGCGCGGAGTGTCGCGGCGGACCGCTGCCCCGCCTGGTCCTGGAGTTCCACGCCCCACTATGCCTGGACTGCGCCGACCTCGGCCACCTGGTCTACCTTCCGCGCGGTGACGCGGCGCTGACCCGCAGGGCCCGGGAGGGGAGCGGACTGTGGGCGGTGGTGGTACGTCACAACCGGCGCCGTACCCGCTACGAGCGCCAGGGCATCCTCGTCGAGGAGGCCGCCCTGGCGCGGGCGGAGTCGGCGTGCCTGGCCGACGCCGAGGCGAGAGCCCGCCGGCGGGCCCGGGACGCGGTGCGGCGGGCCGCCGGTGACGCGCGGTTCCGGTCCGCGCTGGCCGCCGAGATCCTGCGTCTGTTCCCCGGCTGCCCGCCGGAGCGTGCGGCCGGGATCGCGGCGCACGCCGGGGAGCGCGGGAGCGGCAGGGTGGGGCGTACGGCGGCGGGGCGGGCACTGGACGAGGGCGCGGTCACCGCGGCGGTCCGGGCGTCGGTGCGGCACCTCGACACCGAGTACGACGCGCTGTTGATGCGCGGTGTCCCCCGCCGCCAGGCGCGTACCCGCGTGGCACCGGTCATCGAGTCGGTGCTGGCCGCCTGGCGACGGTGACCTCCGGGCGGTCGGTCAGGTCCGGTCCGCCGCGGTGCGGAAGCGGCGGTACAGGAGCCCTCCGCCGAGCATGAGGCCCATGGCGGCGGGCAGGCCGACGCCGATCAAACCGGCGCCGGAACCGGTCTCGGCCAGCGACGTGGAGCTGGTCTGCGGCAGCGGGGCGGGGGCCTCGTCGGCCGGCGCGGGCACCGGAGCCGGCGCGGCGGGCTCGTCGTGCTCGGGCGGCGCGACCGGCTCGTTGCCCTTCGGCGGCTTCTGCGGCGTGACGGGCGGCTTGCCGCCGCCGTTGGTGGAAACGTTGCCGAACGCGGGGTTGAGGATGCCCACCAGGCTGACGGAGTTGCCGCTGACGTTGACCGGCAGGTCGATGGGCAGCTGGATGCCGTTGCCGGAGATCACGCCGGGCGACTTCACCGCGGCACCGTCGGCCGAAGCACCGCCGCCGTCGCCCTTGCCGCCGTTGGTGCTGCCGTGCCCGCCGCCCTGGCCGCCGTGCGAGCTGCCGGGGCGGTCCTTGTGCTGGTGGCCGCCGCCCTTGTTCTGGCACGTGTTGCCGGCCGCGGGGTTGAGCAGCCCGACCACGTTGACGGTGTTGCCGCAGACGTTGACCGGGACGTCCACGGGCAGCTGAACGGTGTTGCCGGAGATGACCCCCGGCGATTCGGCCGTGGCGCCGGCCGCGTCGGAGTCGGCGTGCGCATATCCCGCCGCCAGAGCGAGCGCGCCGCCCGTGGCCATCAGTGTGACCAGACCATTTCGGCGAGTGTGCCTCATGGCTTCCTGCCTTCCGGAGACTTTCACGGGCACCCGCCCGCACCGGAATTAACGCCATACGAGCAAGCCGGGTTATGACGCATCCGCCATTCACCCCATCGAGTGGTGGCTCATTCGAACCCTCACAGGCTCCGCACCTGTTGTCCCCCGGGCGGGGCAACGGGTGGCGTCAGCTCTCCAGCAGGTCGGTGAGCGCGCCGACCGGATCGGTGTCAGGGGTGCCCCTCGGCCACCAGTCCTCGCGGTCGGGGTCTGATTCGTACCCGTACCAGAGGCCGTCGCGGCCGTAGCGCAGTTGGAGTGAGCGGCTGGAGAGGCGGTTGCGCCAGGGGCGGAAGTGGGGCAGGTCGGCGGCGATCAGGGCGGGCCGGGCGCGGTCGAAGGGGCCGGCCGGAGGGTCCCAGGGCTCCTCCAGGACGGCGAGCCCCGCCGGTCCGCCCTGGCGCCAGGCGGCGACGGCGCGGGCCAGGTCGGCGGGTGTGCGGTCCAGGGCGGCGGCGAGGTCGCGGTACAGGGCGCGGGTGGAGGCGGTGAGGCCGGAGCCGGGGTGGGCGGCCGCGAGACGGACGGCGTCCTGCCAGGGGGTGAGGGCGGCGACCGGGTCCTGCCCGGTGGTCAGGAGGGTGTGCGCGCGGGCCGCCGCCTCGGTGGCCAGCATCTCCAGGGCCAGGGGGTCGGGGGCGTCCGGGTCCTCGGGGTAGAGGGGCGGCCGACCGGGCCGGTCGGGGGCCGGCAGCGGGGGCGGCAGGGCGGAGGCGGGCGCGGCGGTGACGGCCTCGCCCGCGGTGACGGTGGGCATGGGCGGCGGTGCGGCGCCGGCCTCGGCCGCCTCGTGAGCGGCGTTGCGGTGGCTGAGCGCCGCGAGGATCTCCTGTTCCCCCCGTCCGCGCATCAGGAACAGCACGAACGGGTCCTCGTCGAGGAGGCGGGCCGCCTGGTAGCACAGGGCGGCGGCGTGCTTGCAGGGGTAGCCGTGGTCGGGGCAGGAGCAGTCCGGGATCAGGTCACCGGGGCCGGGCAGCAGGTCGACCGCCGCCGCCAGGGCGTGCGGCACGTCCTTGTCGAGGAGGGCGGCGATGTGGTCGGGGCGGGCGGCCGCGGCGTCCAGGAAGCGCTCCCAGTCGTCGCCGCCGAGGACCCGCAGCCGGATCTCCGTCCGGTACGGCCGGGGGCGGCTGCCGTGGACGTAGGCCGTGACCCTGCCCGGTGTCACGGTGATCGCGTCGACGTGCCCGGTGGTGGCGTACGCCCGCCCGCGTGCCAGGCGCGCCGGGTCCAGGGCGGTGTCCTCCAGGGCCTCCACCCAGGCGTTGCCCCACCAGGTGGCGGCGAACTTCCCGTCGGCGCCCCGCGCGGGGACGAGTTGCGGGAACGTGCGGCGGCGGTCGTCGTGCAGCGGGGCACGGCGGGCGCCGGGGCGCGGGCCGGGGCGGTGCGGGCTCATGACAGCCTCCTCAGCGAGACGAGGTCGGCCAGCTCGCGGTCGGTTAGCTCGGTCAGGGCGGTCTCTCCGGAGCCCAGGACGGCGTCGGCGAGCGCGCGCTTGGCCAGCAGCATCTCCGCGATGCGGTCCTCCACCGTCCCCTCGGCGATCAGGCGGTGCACCTGCACGGGCTGGGTCTGGCCGATGCGGTACGCCCGGTCGGTGGCCTGCTCCTCGACGGCCGGGTTCCACCAGCGGTCGTAGTGGACGACGTGGCCGGCCCGGGTGAGGTTGAGGCCGGTGCCGGCGGCCTTCAGCGACAGGACGAACACCGGCACCTCGCCGGACTGGAACCGGTCCACCATGCGCTCCCGCTCCGCCACCGGCGTCCCGCCGTGCAGCAGTTGGGAAGGGACCGCGCGGGCCGCCAGGTGCGCGGTGAGCAGCCGGGCCATGGTCACGTACTGGGTGAAGACCAGCACGGAGCCGTCCTCGGACAGGATCGTGTCGAGGAGTTCGTCGAGCAGCGCGAGCTTGCCCGACCGTCCGGCCAGCCGGGCGGGCTCCTCCTTCAGGTACTGGGCGGGGTGGTTGCAGATCTGCTTCAGGGACGTCAGCAGCTTCATCACCAGCCCGCGGCGGGCGATGCCCTCCGCCCCCTCGATCCGCGCCATCGTCTCGCGCACCACCGCCTCGTACAGCGACGCCTGTTCGCGGGTGAGGGGCACCGGGTGGTCGGACTCCGTCTTGGGCGGCAGCTCGGGCACGATCCCCGGGTCGGACTTCTTGCGGCGCAGCAGGAAGGGGCGGACGAGCCGGGCGAGGCGCTCGACCGCCTCGTCGTTCTCGACGGCACGCGCGTGGCGCGAGCGGAACGCCTTGAGCGGGCCGAGGAGGCCGGGCGTGGTCCAGTCGAGCAGCGCCCACAGTTCGGAGAGGTTGTTCTCGACGGGGGTGCCGGTGAGGGCGACGCGTGCGGGCGCGGGGATGGTGCGCAGGGCCTTGGCGGTCGCGGAGAACGGGTTCTTGACGTGCTGGGCCTCGTCGGCGACGACCATGCCCCACTCGTGGGCGGCCAACTGCTCGGCGCTGGTGCGCATCGTGCCGTACGTGGTGATCACGAAGCCCCCTTCGAGGCCGTCCAGGGTGCGGTCGGTGCCGTGGAAGCGGCGCACCGGCACGCCGGGGGCGAAGCGGGCGATCTCGCGCTGCCAGTTGCCGAGCAGGGAGGCCGGGCAGACGACGAGGGTGGGGGCCCGGCGGGCGCGGCGCAGATGCAGGGCGATGAGGGTGACGGTCTTGCCGAGGCCCATGTCGTCGGCGAGGCAGCCGCCGAGGCCCAGGGACGTCATCAGGTCCAGCCAGGCCAGGCCGCGCAGTTGGTAGTCGCGCAGGGTGGCGTCGAGGCCCGGCGGCGGGTCGGTGGTGCCGGGGCCCGCCACCAACCGGTCGCGCAGCGCCGCGAGCGCGCCGGTGGGCACCGCCTCGACCGTCTCGCCGTCCACCTCGGCGGTGCCGCTGAGCGCCACGGCCAGCGCGTCGACCGGCTCCAGCAGACCCAGCTCCCGCTTCCGCGCCTTGCGTACGAGCGCGGGGTCGACGACCACCCACTGGTCGCGCAGCCGTACGACGGGGCGGTGGGCCTCGGCGAGGGCGTCCATCTCCCGCTCGGTCAGCGGGTCGCCGTCCAGCGCCAGCTGCCAGTCGAACCTCAGCAGCTCCGCGCTGTCGAAGAACGCGGTGCCGTCGGTCGCCGAGCCGGGCGCGGGGCGGACGACCGCGGCGGCGGTGAGCGACCGCGCCAGCTCCCGGGGCCAGTGCACGGTGACGCCGGCCGCGCCGAGCCGCGCCGCCGCCGGGCCGAGCAGCTCGTACAGCTCGTCCTCGGTGAGGGACAGCACGTCGGGGACGTCCCGCTCCAGCAGGCGGGCGAGCGGCGCCCAGACGCGGGCGGCGCGCCGCAGCGCCAGCACGGCGTCGATCCTGGCCCGTGGCCCGAAGTGCTCGGTGGCCTCCCCCGCCCACAGCGCGGCCGCGTCGACGACCAGGGTGGGGTCGGCGAGGCTGTGGACCTGGATCAGCGCGGCGGCGGCCTCCCGCTCGCCGCCGCCCTCCGCGACGGTGTCGAACAGCTCGTACCCGGACAGGTCGAGGCGCAGCGAGACGCGGACGCCGGCGTCCATGCCCGCCGCGGCCTCGGCGGCCCAGGCACGCGCGCGGGGCAGGTGCTGCGGGGCGCGGGCCGCGAACGGTGCCCCGGCGGCGTGCGCGGCGGCCGGTGTACGGGGCAGGGTGTCGGCGACCGCGTCGAGGAAGGCCCGCACCAGGGCCTCGGGCTCGGGCAGCCGGAGCGGGCGCGGGCCGGGCATCGGCACGGCGTGCGCCTCGTAGGGCATCGCCGCCGCGATCGCCCGCAGGTGGGCGATGTCGTCCGCGTCCAGCGGCCCGGCCCGCCACGCGTCCAGGTCGCCGGCCGTGAGCCCCGGCAGCAGCCGGCCCCGCCCGGCCAGGTGGAGGGCGTGCAGGGCGGCGGCGCCCCAGCAGGCCGCCGCGGGGTGGGCGTCCGGGGCGTGCCGCGCGGCGACCAGCACCGGCAGGGCGTCGGCCACGGGCAGCAGCAGCGCCGGCACCTCCTGGCCGCGCACTCCGCTCCCGTGCGCCCGCACGACCGTGACGGTGTCGTGGCCGGCGCCCGGCCGGGCCGCGTCGGCCGCCCTCGCCGCCTGCGGCGGGGGCTCGGCGCCGGCCGCGCGTGGGAGCCGAGGCGGGGGCTCGGTGTCCGCCCTCGCCGGAAGCGGCGGGGGCTCGGCGTCCGGGGACCAGAAGGCGACCCGGCCCTCGCGCGGCAGCGCGGCGGGGAGGAAGACGGCGGCGAAGGCGTGCAGCGGGCGCTGCGACATGGCCGGTCACCTCCCTCGCGGTGGTCGTGTCGTGGATCTACGACCTTACGGTGAGGGTCTGACAATCGGCTCCGGTCATCCGTCGCGCGGCGTCAGCGCACGCCCTCCCACAGGGCCCGCTCGGCTCCGCGGGGGTCGTCGACCGGGCCGGCACCGGCGTCATCGAAGATCATCGTCGTGCGGTCACCGCGGTCGTAGGCGGGCCACCCGGGGTCGCCGGTCTCCGCGAACGCCACCCACGCCCCGTGCATGGCGTCGGCCACCGCCCGGGCCGGGTCCGCGCCGATCACCGGCGCGTACCGGGGGTCGTCGAGCCGGTCGAAGACGTAGGCCAGCTCACCGGCGTGGCACGCCCCGAGCTGCCCGTCGTAGGCGGAGGAGCGGCGCGCGAACTCGTACACGTACGACCCCGGGACCGACTCGGCCAGCCGGATCGCCGGGATGCGGTAGAACCAGTCCGTCACGAGCGCGTCGAAGACTTCCCCGGGCCCCGCGCCGGGCCGCGCGTCCCGGTAGACGGGCAGGGCCTCGTCCGGGTCCAGGCCGTACGCCTCGGCGGTGGTCCGGAGCTTCGTCTCGGGCAGCAGGTGCAGCCGGCCGGTGGGGACGAGGAAGAGCCGGTACTCCTCGCGGTTGCTGCCCACCAGCAGGTCGACGCCGCAGTCGGGTCCCGGCAGGGCCGGGCCCTCGGTCACCGGTTCGAAGGGCATGGCGTTGAGTGCCGCCTCGCCCCACACGGCGGGGTCGGGGCGGGCGCCGATCTCGCCGCGCAGCTCCGCCTGGGCGGCGAGGAGCCTGTCGAGCGGGACGGCGGCGAAGGCGTCCGCCTCCGGTGCGACCGCGAGCTTCTCGGCCAGCCGGGCGGTGATCCGCCGGGCCGACGCGGGGCGGAGGAAGTGGTGTGCCGCCCCGCTCTGCAGGATCGCCCGGTGGAACAGGCCGCGTGCCCGCGCGTCTCCCAGCAGAACGCCGATGCTCATCGCTCCGGCCGACTCGCCGAAGAGGGTGACCCGGTCCGGGTCGCCGCCGAAGTTGGCGATGTTGTCCCGGACCCACTCCAGCCCGGCGATCTGGTCGAGCAGGCCCCGGTTGTCCGGGACGCCGTCCAGGTGGAGGAACCCGTCCGTTCCGATGCGGTAGTTGAGGGACACGAACACGACGCCGTCCCGCGCGAAGGCGCTGCCGTCGTACGCGGACGTCGACGCCGTCCCGTTGGCGAACGCCCCGCCGTACAGCCACACCATGACCGGCAGCCGGGCGCCGGGGCCCGGGGACGGCGTCCACACGTTGAGGTTGAGGCAGTCCTCCCCCGGGATGGTGGTCTCCGGGAGCAGGGCGTCGAAGGGCGGGGCGTAGGGCGCCTTCGGCGGGGTGGGCCCGTAGGCCGTCGCGTCCCGTGTCCCCCGCCACGCGCGCGGTGGGGCCGGTGGCCGGAAACGCAGGGGGCCGAACGGCGGGGCGGCGTCGGGATGCCGAGGAAGGAGGCGGTCCCGTCGGCCGAGATGTCACCGCGTACCGCGCCCTGCCTGGTCATGCACACCGGTCGCATCGGGGTCCCTTCGTCGTGTGCCCCTCTCGTACCGTGTCGCCCCGCCCGGCGTAAAGGGTCCCGCGCGACTCGTGTGCGGGCTCACACCCGGCCGCGGACCCGGCGAAGCAGGGCGGCGGTGCGGTCCGCGCGGGCGCGGGCGACGACGCCCAGCAGCACCGCGAAGATCACCGGCGTGTACCAGAACTTCCCGTCGAGGAGGACCAGTTGGGTGACGAGCGCCCCGGCCATCAGACCGGTCAGCGCGATCGCCGCCACCCCGGAGAGCGCGGGTACCACCAGCGCGACGGCACCGGCCAGCTCCAGGACACCGACCAGGTACATGAGCCAGTCGCCGGCGCCGATCGCGTCGAAGGACTCCGCCGCCGAGGAGTGCCCGACCAGCTTGGGCCCGGCACTCGGGATCGCGAAGAAGAGGGCGAGGACGATCTGCAGGACCCATACGCCGATGTCGGCACGGCGGGACGGGGCTGCGGCTCCGGTGGTGGTGGCGTTGGCGGTGGCACCGGAGGTGGTGGCTCCGGTGTCGGGCGTGGTGTCGGTCATGTCGGTCTCCTCCTGCGGGCGTTGCCCGGGCGGTGCGGTGCGGTGCGTCGCTGTCGTGGAGGTTGACCGGCGGGCCGCCGGGAACTCATCGGTGTGCCGGCCGCGCCCGCGCCCATGTCCCGTCATCGGTCAGATACGCGTCGACGGCCAGCCCGGCCGCGGCCAGGCAGCCTTCGAAGGCCTCCTTCGTCAGCGGGCGTGACAGGAAGGTCTGCGTCCAGCGGGCGTCGGGGAAGACGTACTCGCAGACCACCGAGTTCACCCCGTCCCCGACCGGCTCCGCCGAGACGATCCGCACCGTGCAGCCGGAGGGGTCCTCGCGCTCGCGCGGCACCCGGGTGTGCCAGTCCAGGCCCTCCCGCTGGATCAGTACGCACCCGTCGTCCCCGACGTGCCGCCGGCAGGCCGCGAGCAGCCCGTCGCGCACCCGCCGGTCGCCCGTGTGCACCAGGAACGACGCGAGCAGCACGGCGTCGAACCGCTCCTCCAGGTCCAGGGTCTCGATCGGGCTCTGTACGGTCCTGATGCCGGGAACCCGTTCGCGGACCCGTGCCAGCATCTCGGCCGACTCGTCCACGGCGGTGACCACCAGGCCCCGCTCGACCAGCGGCCGGGTCAGCCGGCCCGCCCCGCTGCCCAGCTCGAGCAGGGTCGCCCGCGCCGGCACCGCGGCGGCGACGACGTCGGGCTCGGCGCCCGCGACGAGCCTGTCGTACAGGTCGACCGCGCAGCCGTCCGGGGTGATCGCTCCCGGTCCGGAACCCTCATGGCCCTCACGCATCCGTCGGCTCATGTGCCCTTGAACGGGCGAGCGCGAGGGCCCGTTCCCCCGTGCTCCGCTTCGGCCGGGATCGAACGGTGCCGGGCGGGTACTCGCCGGGCGGGAGAGCGATCACCATGCGCATGCGTACCGGCAGTGAACCGAGAACGGCGCGCAGCCCCCTGCGGATCCGCTTCTGGCTGGGCGTGTGGGGGCTGATCTGGGCGGGCGCCGGAACCGCGGCCTTCGCGCTGGCCGGCCGCCCCGGCTGGGCGGCGGCGTGCGGGCTGCTGGCCGTGGTCGTCGTGGTCGACCTCGTGGTCGTCCTGCGCCACATCCGTCAGGGCCCGCACTACCAGCCGGGCCCCGATGTGCCCCCGTACGATCCGGACGAAGGGCCCGCCGGCGGACGCTAGCGGCCCGTTCGGGGCGGCCGGCGACGGGCGCCGGCGGCGCGGGTGGGCCACCGGCCGACACCATCGGCGCACGCGGGGCGGTTCCCGGGGCGGCGAGGGCCCGTCACTCCTCGGGCGGCATGTCGGCCGGAAAGTCCACCGGGAAGCGCGCCGCCTCCAGGTACTCCGGCCTGGGGTCCAGCGCGGCGGCCAGGCGGAAATGGCGTTTCGCCTGTTCGGGGCGGCCCGAACGCTGGAACGTGCGGGCCAGCGCGAAGTGGGCGAACGCGTTGTCCGGCTCGCGCTCCAGCACCAGCTCGAACTCCAGCTCGGCGGGTCGCAGCTGGGCGGCCGCGAAGAAGGCGCGGGCGCGCAGCAGGCGGGCGGCGGTGTTCTCCGGGTGGGCCGCGATCACGGAATCGAGGAGCTTGACGGCCCCGCGCGGGTCCCGGGCCGCGAGCAGTCGCTCCGCCGCGCGGTAGTCGATGACGTGGGTCTCCGGGTTGGTTTCGGGCACGCTCGGATCCTTCCCTCGCTCCGGCGTTTCAACATGCGCGGCCGGGCCGGTATTCCACCGGCCGCCCGGCCGCGGTGCGCCGGGTACCGGCGCCGTCATGCCTCCGGGGCGGCCCGCGGACCGGCGGCGGCCCGTTCGGACAGCCGGTCCCAGACGGCGCGCACCTGGGGCTCCAGGGCCTCCAGCGGGCCGTCGTTGTCGATGACCAGGTCGGCCACCGCCAGCCGCTGTTCCCGCGTCGCCTGCGCGGCCATGCGGGAGCGGGCCTCGGCCTCGGTCATCCCGCGCAGCCGTACGAGCCGCTCCAGCCGCGTCTCCTCGGACGCGTCGACCACCACGACCAGGTCGTACAGCGGCGCCAGGTCGTTCTCGGTGAGCAGCGGTACGTCGTGGACGACGACGGCTCCGGGCCCCGCCGCCGCTTCCAGCTCCGCCGAGCGGGCGCCCACCAGGGGGTGGACGATGCCGTTGAGCGTGGCCAGCGACTCGGGGTCGGAGAACACGATGGAGCCCAGCCGGGGGCGGTCCAGGGTCCCGTCGGCCGTGAGGATGTCCGGTCCGAACGCCGCCACGACGGCCGCGAGCCCGGGGGTTCCGGGTTCGACGACCTCGCGGGCGATCCTGTCGGCGTCGATGAGAACCGCCCCGTACGAGGACAGCAGACGCGACACTTCGCTCTTTCCGGCACCGATTCCGCCGGTCAACCCAACCTTCAGCATGCACCGAAGCCTAGGCGCTGTCGCGCGGCCCCCACATCGTGCCCGTGAAGTATCGCCCCACCCGCGCTCCGGGCTGACGCCGATGCGTTCCGGACCTCCCTAGAGGTCGCCTTCCCGCTCGGCGAGGAACCGCTCGAACTCGCGGCCGAGCTCGTCCGCGGACGGCAGCTCGACCGGTTCGGCGACCAGGCTGCCGCGGGTCTCGGCGCCGGCCATCGCGTCGTACTGGTGCTCCAGGCCCTGCACGAGGGCGGTCAGTTCCTCGTCGCCCTCGCCGATCTGGCGCTCGATCTCCGTCTGGGTCCGCTGGGCCTGCGTACGCAGCGCGTGCGCGATGCCGGGCAGGACCAGGCCGGTCGCCGCGGTGATGGCCTCCACGGCGGTCAGCGCCGCGTCCGGGTAGGCCGACCGGGCCACGTAGTGCGGAACGTGGGCCGCGACACCGAGGACGTCGTGCCCGGCCTCCATCAGCCGGTACTCGACCAGCGCCTCGGCGCTGCCCGGCACCTGCGCCTCGTCGAACGGGCTGCGGTGCCCCGGCATCAGGTCGGTGCGGTTGCCGTGCGGGGTGAGGCCGACGGGCCGGGTGTGGGGGACGCCCATGGGGATGCCGTGGAAGTTGACCGAAAGCCGTACGCCGAGCCGCTCGACGATCTGCCGTACGGCCGTCGCGAACCGCTCCCACTCCACGTCGGGCTCGGGGCCGGACAGCAGCAGGAACGGCGCCCCGGTGGCGTCCTGCACGAGGCGCACCTCGATGGCCGGAGTCTCGTACCCGGTCCAGCGGTCACGCCGGAAGGTGAGCAGCGGACGGCGTGCCCGGTAGTCCACGAGGCGGTCGTGGTCGAAACGGGCCACCACCTGGTGGGGCAGCGTCTCCAGCAGGCTGTCGACGATCTGCTCGCCGGTCTCGCCCGCGTCGATGTATCCGTCGAAGTGGTAGAGCATGACCAGGCCCGCCGACTCCTGCGCCAGCGCCACGTCGACGACGGCCAGGCCCTTGGGGTCCCATGCGTACAAATCCTGCGGATCAAGCACGATTACCGCTCCTCCTCGTGTTCGTAGGGAAGAACGTCACTCGGCGTACAGGCATTCCCCAGGAGGGCTCGTTTCCGGCCTGCCGGGCCGCGCGGGCGCTCGTCGCACCCCTGACCGTCGCCCCTTGGTCCAGACCTTGACATGCCCATTACCTGTTCCTACCGTCACGGGGCAGCACGGGACGTTCAGCAGTCCGCTCGCCGTACACATACACGAACACCCCCCCTCGTGTCCCCCACGGGAAGGCACCCCATATGCGCACCCGAAGGCTCACCACCCCCCTCCTCGGACTGCCGGCCGCCGCGCTCGCCGTCGCCGGCCTGACCGCCCTCGCCCCGCCCGCGACCGGAGGCACCGCCCCCGGCGCCACCGCCGCCGCGGTGGTCGACGTGTCCACCACCGCCCAGCTCAAGTCGGCCCTCACCGCCGCCCGCCCCGGCGACACCATCCGGCTCGCCGACGGCACCTACACCGGCAACTTCAAGGCCACCACCCCCGCCGCCGCCTCGGCCCGCATCACCCTCACCGGCTCCTCGCGGGCCGTCCTCCGGGCGGGCGGCGGCTACGGCCTCCACCTCGACGGCGCCTCGCACTGGACCGTCAGGGGCATCACCGTCACCGGCGGCCAGAAGGGCATCATGATCGATGCCGCGCCCGGGGTCGTCGTCGACTCCGTCACCGTCCACGACCTCGACATGGAGGGCGTCCACTTCCGCAGGTCCAGCCGGGACGGCGTCATCAAGAGCTCACGCATCTACGACACCGGGAACGACGGGCGCGGCATGGGCGAGGGCGTCTACGTCGGAACGGCGAACACCCTGTCGGACCGCAGCGACAACGTACGGATCCTCGACAACGTCATCGGCCCGGACGTCGGGGGCGAGAGCGTCGACATCAAGGAGGCACCGCGGGCGCGCGGATCATCGGCAACACCTTCGAGGGCCGAGGGATGACCGGCGCCCACTACGACGACTCCTGGGTGGACGTGAAGGGCAACGACGTCCTGGTGGAGGACAACACGGGGCGCGACACGCTCAACAACGGGTTCGAGACCCACACCCAGCAGCCCGGCTGGGGCTGCGGCACCGTCTTCCGCGACAACAGGGCCGACCTGACCGGTGCCACCGGCCCCGACCGGTACGCGATCCACGCCCCGCACCACTCGTCGTCGTGCCGTACGACGGTGTACGCGGACAACACCCGCACCGGCGGACGCGGCCTGGTCACCCCGGGCGTCCCCATCGGCTGACCGGGAGCGGACCGGCGACACGACCGACGCGCGCCCCTTCCGGCAACACGACCGAGGCCCGCCCTCCAGGGAACACGACCGAGGCCCGCCCCCTTCCGGGGACGGGCCTCGATGTTCAGCTCTTACTGCTCAGCGGTGAGCCGGAATTCAGCTCTGGCCGCCGGCCAGCTTCTCGCGCAGGGCGGCCAGGGCCTCGTCCGACGCCAGGGCGCCGGAGTTGTCGTCCGACTCCGAGGAGTACGAACCACCCGAGACGCCCGCCGGGGCACCGGCCGGAGCGGCGGCGCCACCCTCGGCAGCGGCGGCCTCGTCGGCCTCGCGGGACTTGATGACCTGGGCCTGGTGCTGCTCGAAGCGCTGCTGCGCCTCGGCGTACTGGGTCTCCCACGCCTCGCGCTGGGTCTCGTAGCCCGGCAGCCAGTCGTTGGTCTCCGGGTCGAAGCCCTCGGGGTAGATGTAGTTCCCCTGGTCGTCGTACGAGGCGGCCATGCCGTACAGGGTCGGGTCGAACTCGACCGAGGCCGGGTCGGAGCCGAAGGACTCGTTGGCCTGCTTCAGCGAGAGGCTGATGCGACGACGCTCGAGGTCGATGTCGATGACCTTGACGAAGATCTCGTCGTTGACCTGGACGACCTGCTCCGGGATCTCCACGTGGCGCTCGGCCAGCTCGGAGATGTGGACCAGACCCTCGATGCCCTCGTCCACGCGGACGAACGCACCGAACGGAACCAGCTTGGTGACCTTACCCGGGACGACCTGACCGATCTGGTGCGTACGGGCGAACTGCTGCCACGGGTCCTCCTGCGTCGCCTTCAGCGACAGGGAGACACGCTCGCGGTCCATGTCCACGTCGAGAACCTCGACGGTGACCTCCTGGCCGACCTCGACGACCTCGGACGGGTGGTCGATGTGCTTCCAGGACAGCTCGGAGACGTGGACCAGACCGTCCACGCCGCCCAGGTCGACGAACGCACCGAAGTTGACGATCGAGGAGACGACGCCGGAGCGGACCTGACCCTTCTGCAGGGTGGTGAGGAACGTCTGGCGAACCTCGGACTGGGTCTGCTCGAGCCAGGCGCGGCGGGACAGGACCACGTTGTTGCGGTTCTTGTCCAGCTCGATGATCTTCGCCTCGAGCTCCTTGCCCACGTAGGGCTGGAGGTCGCGGACACGGCGCATCTCGACGAGGGAGGCCGGCAGGAAGCCACGGAGGCCGATGTCGAGGATGAGACCACCCTTGACGACCTCGATGACGGTGCCGGTGACGATGCCGTCCTCTTCCTTGATCTTCTCGATGGTGCCCCAGGCACGCTCGTACTGGGCGCGCTTCTTCGAGAGGATCAGGCGGCCTTCCTTGTCCTCCTTCTGGAGAACAAGGGCCTCGATCTCGTCGCCGACCTTGACGACCTCGTTCGGGTCGACGTCGTGCTTGATCGAGAGCTCGCGGCTCGGGATGACACCTTCGGTCTTGTAACCGATGTCGAGCAGGACCTCGTCCCGGTCGACCTTCACGATGACGCCGTCGACGATGTCGCCGTCGTTGAAGTACTTGATCGTCTCGTCGATCGCGGCGAGGAAGGCTTCCTCGTTACCGATGTCGTTGACCGCAACCTGCGGGGTGGTGGCGGTGGTCTCGGTGCTGCTCGTCATGTGGGAAAGGGCTCCGGTACGGACAGAAAGTCGTAGGTACTGCTACGCCGAGAGCCCGTATCGCAGCTGAAGAAGCCGGACAGCCAAGGAAGCGCCCGTCCCCGCCAGGGGAGGCGCCTCGACAACCGAGGGGACATACAACAGATGCGAGCGCGACCTGCTCCGTCTGAGGCGCGCAGGCCCGCAGCGCAACCTTTAGCATACGGGGACGGTCGGACACGGTCAATGCGCGAAGGCGCACACCCGGCGCAGAACGTCGCATACCCGGCACATTTAAGGTTTCCCAAGGCCATCGTGGCCGCGGCTGCCGCTTCCGCGGGAGCCGTGCGCAACTTACAACGGGCGGCGGGATGATCCAAGAGTACGAGCCTGAAGCCACTCGGCGCCATGCCGGTGACGAGGAGAGCAGCCGGGCCAGCCGCGGCTGGTGGGACCGGAACGCGGACGAGTACCAGAGCGAGCACGGGGGGTTCCTCGGGGACGACCGGTTCGTCTGGGGTCCGGAGGGGCTGAACGAATCCGAAGCGGGTCTCCTGGGAGACGTCGCGGGGCTCGACGTCCTGGAGATCGGCGCGGGCGCGGCCCAGTGCTCGCGCTGGCTGGCCGCCCGGGGCGCCCGCCCCGTGGCCCTGGACCTGTCCCACCGGCAGCTCCAGCACGCCCTGCGCATCGGGGAGGACGTGCCCCTGGTGGAGGCCGACGCGGCCGCGCTGCCGTTCCGGGACGGCTCCTTCGACCTGGCGTGCTCGGCGTACGGGGCGGTGCCCTTCGTGGCGGATCCGGTGCGGGTCTTCCGCGAGGTGCGCAGGGTGCTGCGGCCGGGCGGGCGGTGGGTGTTCTCCGTGACCCACCCCATCCGGTGGGCCTTCCCCGACGAGCCGGGCCCCGAGGGCCTGACCGTTGCGGCCTCCTATTTCGACCGCACCCCTTATGTGGAACAGGACGACGAAGGACGGGCCGTCTACGTGGAGCACCACCGGACCCTCGGTGACCGGGTGCGGGACGTGGTGGCGGGCGGGTTCCGGCTGGTGGACCTGGTCGAGCCGGAGTGGCCGGCCTGGAACACCCAGGAGTGGGGCGGCTGGTCCCCGCTGCGCGGCAACCTGATCCCGGGGACGGCGATCTTCGTGTGCGAGCGCGCGTGATGCGACTCGAGCTGCGCGAGGAGGCGCTGGGCCTTCCCGTGCGTACCGCCCTGCCCGCCCTGGAGCGGGCGCTGGACGGGCACGGGTCGGCGGTGCTGTGCGCCCCGCCGGGGACGGGCAAGACCACCCTGGTCCCGCTGGCGCTGGCGGAGGGGGGCGCGCGCGTGGTGGTCGCCGAGCCCCGGCGGATCGCGGCGCGGGCCGCCGCCCGGCGGATGGCGTGGCTGCTGGGCGAGCGGGTGGGCGGCCGGGTCGGCTGCACGGTGCGCGGCGAGCGGGTCGTCTCGCGCGGAACGGTCGTCGAGGTGGTGACGACGGGTGTGCTGCTCCAGCGGCTCCAGCGGGACCCGGAACTGGCCGGGGTGGACGTGGTGATCCTGGACGAGTGCCATGAGCGGCACCTGGACGCCGACACCGCCGCCGCGTTCCTGCTGGACGTGCGGGCGGCCCTGCGGCCCGAGCTGCGTCTGGTGGCCGCTTCGGCGACGACCGACGCGGAGGGCTGGGCCCGGTTGCTGGGCGGGGCGCCGGTGGTGGAGGCGCGGGGCGTCGTCCATCCGGTGGAGGTGGTGTGGGCGCCACCGTCCGGGACGGTGCGGCCCCCGCAGGGGATGAGGGTGGACCCGGCGCTGCTGGCGCACGTCGCCTCGGTGGTGCGGCGGGCGCTGGCGGAGCGGGCGGGGGACGTCCTGTGCTTCCTGCCCGGTGTCGGGGAGATCGCGCGCGTGGCCGGGCTCCTGTCGTCCGTGGACGCGGAGGTGCTCCAGGTGCACGGGCGGGCGCCGGCGGGCGTCCAGGAAGCGGTGCTCTCCCCCGGCGCGGGGCGGCGGGTGGTCCTGGCGACGTCGGTGGCGGAGTCGTCGCTGACGGTCCCCGGTGTGCGGGTGGTGGTGGATTCGGGGCTGGCCCGTGAGCCACGGGTGGACCACGCGCGGGGCCTCGGTTCGCTGACGACGGTACGGGCGTCCCGGGCGGCCGCCCGGCAGCGGGCGGGGCGGGCCGGGCGCGAGGCGCCGGGCGTGGTGTACCGGTGCTGGACGGAGGCGGAGGACGGGCGCCTGCCGCGGTTCCCGGCGCCCGAGATCCAGGTCGCCGATCTGACGGGGTTCGCGCTCCGGGCGGCCGCCTGGGGCGACCCGGACGCGGCGGGTCTGGCGCTGCTGGACGCGCCGCCGGCGGGCGCGATGGCCGCCGCGCGGTCGGTGCTGGCGGCGATCGGAGCGGTGGACGCGGCGGGCCGGGTGACCGGACGGGGCGACACCATGGCCCGCCTGGGCCTGCACCCGCGCCTGGCGCGGGCGCTGCTGGACGGGGCGCCCGCGGTCGGCGCCCGGCGCGCCGCGGAGGTGGTGGCGCTGCTGAGCGAGGAGCCGCCGCGCGAGTACGGCGACGACCTGGCGGGCGCGTGGCGTGCGGCACGGCGGGGCGGTGACGCGTACGGGGCGCGCTGGCGGCAGGAGACGGGGCGCCTGGCCCGCCAGCTGGACGCGCCGGACACGGGTGCCGGGACGGGGACGGGCGGGGGTCCCGGGCGGGCCGTCGCGCCGGGGGACGACGCCGCCGCCGGCCTGGTGGCCGCGCTCGCCTTCCCTGAGCGGGTGGCGCGGGCCAAGGGCGACGGGGCGTTCCTGATGGCCTCAGGGACGGGGGCGGAACTCGCCCCGGCGTCCCGGCTGCGGGGCTCGGCGTGGCTGGCCGTCGCCGTCGCGGACCGGCCCTCGCACGCCGCCTCCGCGCGCGTGCGGCTGGCCGCCGTGGTGGACGAGGGCACCGCGCGGGCGGCGGCCCGGCACCTGCTGGTGGCGGGCGACGAGGTGCGCTGGGAGGACGGGGACGTGGTCGCCCGGTCGGTGGAGCGGCTGGGCGCCGTCGAGACGGCCGTACGTCCGCTGAGGGACCCGGATCCCGCTCTCGTACGGAAGGCGCTGCTGGAGGGGCTGCGGCGCGAGGGGCCGGGGCTGCTGCGCTGGTCCCGGGAGGCGGACGAGCTGCGCCGGCGGCTGGCGTTCCTGCACCGGGTGCTGGGCGCGCCGTGGCCGGACGTGTCGGACGCCGCGCTGCTGGAGCGTACGGAGGAGTGGCTGGAGCCGGAGCTGTCCCGGGCCGCGCGCCGGGCCGACCTGGGCCGGATCGACGCCGGCCGGGCCCTGCAGAGGCTGCTGCCCTGGTCCACCGGTGATGCGGCCCGGCTGGACGAGCTCGCTCCGGAGCGTATCGAGGTGCCGAGCGGGTCGCGGGTCCGCGTCGAGTACGGCGGTGAGCAGCCCGTGCTGGCGGTGAAGCTCCAGGAGATGTTCGGGCTCACCGAAACGCCGTCCGTGGCGGGCGTTCCGGTCCTGGTGCACCTGCTGTCGCCGGCGGGGCGCCCGGCGGCCGTCACGGCGGACCTGGCGTCCTTCTGGCGCGACGGGTACCGCTCGGTACGCGCGGAGCTGCGCGGACGGTACCCGAGGCATCCGTGGCCGGAGGACCCGGCGGCGGCTCCGCCGACCCGCCGGGCCAACACGCGCCGCTGACGTCCGGGCGGCGGCGGGGACGCGCCCGGCACCGCCCCACCGGAGAAGGGCGGGGCGGTGCCGGGCGGACGTCGGACCCCGGTTTCCCGGCGCCGGCCGAGGCGTCGGCTTCGGGCAAGGCGGGCGGGCTGGCGGGTCAGGCGACCTTGAGCCCGACGGTCAGGGTCGCGCCGCCGGCGGTGGTGAGGCGCAGCAGGTACGTGCCGGCCTGGCCGTCCGCGTAGATCTTCGGGAGCGTGAGCAGGCCGTCCGCGTCGGTCGTCAGGCCCTCCAGGGTGCGGACCGGGTTCCCCAGGCCGTCCTTGAAGAAGGGCCCCCGGTCGTTGGCGGTCGCGTCCCCGGCCGTCTTGACCATGGTGGCGGCCAGGGCGACACCGGAGACGCCGGCCCCCTTGTACGTCGCCTTCACCTGGACCTGGTTCGCGAACTCCGCGTCGGGCGCGGCCGTCAGTTCCCTGCCGTCCGTCCTGGCCAGGGCGTCGGCCTGCCGGGCGGTGACGGTCGCGCCGTACTCGACGGGGGTGACCGTCCGGCCGGCCACGGTGGCCCGGACGGTGAACGCGCCGGTCCGCTCGCCCGCCTGGAGCGCGGGCGCGGTGGCGGTGCCGTCGGCGCCCGTGAGCACGGTGACGGTGGTGGCGCCGTCCGGGAAGCGGGAGTCGGTGTCACCGGTGATCGCGAACCGCACCGCGACCCTGGCCACCGGCCGGCCCGCCGCGTCCAGCGCCATGACGGCGGGACGCTCCGTGAACAGGGTGCCGGCCGTCGCGGTCAACGGTCCGGTACCGGCGTCCTTGAGGCGAGCGACCGTCGCGGACGGCGACGGGGAAGGCGTGGGCGTCGGCGTGGGTGTGGGTGTGGGGGTCGGTGTGGGGGTCGGCTTGGGCGTGGGGGTCGGCGTCGGCGTCGGCGTCGGCGGCTTCGGGGCCGGGGTGGCCGGCTTCGTCGGCTTGGGGGCCGGCGTGCCGCCGCCGGAACCCGGCGAGGGAGAGGGGCCGGGCGTGACGGGCCGGGGCGTGACCGACGGGGTGGGGGTGGGCGTCGGGAGAGGGCTCGGGTCGGCGCCGGTGTCGCCGAGGTCGACCGGCAGGACACCCGTGCCGTCGGGCACCTGGTGGCTGTTGTTCTTGTAGTACTCGAACCAGGAGAGCACCGTGCGCAGGTACTCCGTCGAGCGGTTGTAGCTGAGGATCGCCTTGTCCAGGTCGGCCTTGACGGCGAGGTCGCGGTTGTTCGCGCACAGGTACATGCCCGCGGCCCGGGCGGCGTCGTAGATGTTGTTGGGGTCCTTGCGGCCGTCGCCGTTGGCGTCCTGGCCCCAGGTCGCCCACGTGGAGGGGATGAACTGCATGGGACCGACGGCGCGGTCGTGCGTGGAGTCGCCGTCGTAGGCGCCGTCGTCGGTGTCGGAGATGTTGGCGAAGCCGACACCGTTGAGCACCGGCCCGAGGATCGGCGTGAGGGTGGTGCCGTCTGCCGCGACACGGCCGCCACGCGCCTGTCCCGACTCGACCTTGCCGATGCCCGCGAGGAGCTGCCAGGGCAGGTTGCACCCCGGGTCGTCGGTCCTCAGGTGCTGCTCGGCCTGCTTGTAGGCGGCGAGCACGGTCGCGGGGATGCCCGCCTCCGCGGGGCCCGTGACGGCCGGCTGGGTGGAACCGCCGGGCGGCGCGGGGGTGTTGAGGGGCGGCAGGTCGGTGTAGTACGAGGAGTCGCCGGTCGCCGACCCGCCGGGCGGGGGCGGAGTCGTGTCCGACGACGGCTGGTCGGCCCCGCCGCCCGCGACGGGAACCGTCACCCCGGGTCCCTGCGAGGCGGACAGTGCCGCCACCGCCACAGCGGCCACCGCCGTGCTGGTGGCTCCCTTGCGCAGCCGACGGCCGATGCGCGCTGCCATACGTCTGGTCCCTCCCCGTTGGCCGGCCCTTCGCGCTCCCCAGCGCGGTGACTCAGGCGACCCTACGTCAACTCGTCGATCCTGCACACCGCCACCTGACCGCTTTTCACGTATTCGTCACCTCCGGGTCGTCCGAAACCCGGTGCGTGGACGTCGCGCATACTGGGCGCCGTTGATCGGCGGTACGCATCCGGGGGGCACCACAGCCATGCCATTCACGCTCAGCCACGCCGCGGCGGTCCTGCCCGGGATACGGAGGTCCGGCACCGCGCGGGGGCCCTTCGTCGCGTCGGCACTGGTCATGGGCTCCTTCTCGCCCGACATGACCTACTTCGCGGACACCGCGGTGCCCGGGGCGATGCTCTTCGGGAACGTCACACACAGCCTGCCGGGGGTGCTGACCGTCGACGTCCTGATCACCGCCGCCCTGGTGGCGGTGTGGCTGATGGTGCGTGAGCCTCTGCTCGCGCTGGTACCCGGGCGGTGGCAGGGGCGGGTGCACAGGGTGGTGCGGGGAGAGTCCTGGCGGGGGCGGCGCCCGGCCTGGCTGGCGGCCCGGTTCTACGCCTCGGCCGTGATCGGGGCGATGACGCACGTGGTGTGGGACCTGTTCACCCACGCGGACCGGTGGGGCACGGAGGTGTTCCCGGCGCTCGGGGCGGTGGTGGCGGGGTTCCCCGTGTACCTGTACGCGCAGTACGGCGGCTCCGCCGTCGCGCTGGTGGTGCTGGTGTGGTTCACGGGGGGCGCGCTGCGGAGGGTTCCGCCGGAGGCGGCCGGACGGGCTCCGGCGTCGGTGCCGGTGCTGGACCGGCGGGGACGGTGGCTGGCCGCGGGCCTGCTCGGGGCGTGTGTGGCGGTGGGGGTCGTGCACCGGTGTGTGCGGTGGTACGCGTACTGGGGCCGGATCGACACGCCGCTGGACATCATCCCGACCGCGTGCTTCGGGGCCGGTGCGGGGCTGGCGGCGGGCCTGCTGCTGTACGGCGCGGGCATGCGGTTGCGGGCGGTGCGTTGAGGGGCGGGTCCGCCGCCCCGAACCCCCGGTAGCGGCGTGGGGGTTCGGGGCGGCGGGGGCCGCGTCAGTGGGCCGCGGAGTCCCAGTCGGGGCCGACGCCCACCGAGACGTCCAGCGGGGCGCGCAGTTCGACCGCGGTGGACATCTCGTGGCGGACGAGCTCCTCGACGCGCTCACGCTCGCCCGGGGCGACCTCCAGCACGATTTCGTCATGCACCTGGAGCAGCATGCGGGTGTTCAGGTTCGCCTCCCGCAGCGCCCGGTCGACGTTGAGCATGGCGACCTTCACGATGTCGGCGGCGGTGCCCTGGATCGGGGCGTTGAGCGCCATCCGCTCGGCCGACTCGCGCCGCTGGCGGTTGTCGCTGTTCAGGTCCGGCAGGTACCGGCGGCGACCGAGCATCGTCTCCGTGTACCCGGTGGCGCGCGCCTCGTCGACGACCCGGCGCAGGTAGTCGCGCACACCGCCGAACCGCTCGAAGTACGTGTCCATCAGGGCACGCGCCTCGCCCGCCTCGATGTTCAGCTGCTGGGAGAGGCCGAAGGCGGACAGGCCGTACGCCAGGCCGTACGACATGGCCTTGATCTTGCGGCGCATCTCGGCGTCGACGGCGGACCGCTCCACCGAGAACACCTGGGAGGCGACGGTCGTGTGCAGGTCCTCGCCGGAGGTGAACGCCTCGATCAGGCCCGCGTCCTCGGACAGGTGGGCCATGACCCGCAGCTCGATCTGGCTGTAGTCGGCCGTCATCAACGACTCGAAGCCCTCGCCGACGACGAAGCCGTGCCGGATCGCGCGGCCCTCGTCGGTACGGACCGGCACGTTCTGCAGGTTGGGGTCCGTCGAGGAGAGGCGGCCGGTGGCCGCGACCGTCTGGCTGAAGGTGGTGTGGATACGGCCGTCCGCCGCGATGGTCTTGATCAGGCCCTCGACCGTGGAGCGCAGCCGCGCCTGCTCGCGGTGGCGCAGCATGACGACCGGCAGTTCGTGCTCGGTCTGGGCCGCCAGCCAGGCCAGCGCGTCGGCGTCCGTGGTGTAACCGGTCTTCGTCTTCTTCGTCTTGGGCAGGTTCAGCTCGCCGAAGAGGACTTCCTGGAGCTGCTTGGGCGAGCCGAGGTTGAACTCGTGCCCCACGGAGGCGTGCGCCTCCTTCACCGCCTGCTGCACCGCGCCCGCGAACTGCTGCTCCATCGCCTCCAGATGGGCGCGGTCGGCGGAGATGCCGTGCCGCTCCATCCGGGCGAGCAGCAGGGAGGTGGGCAGCTCCACCTCGTGCAGCAGCTCGGTGGCGCCGACCTCCGTCAGCTTCTCGCCGAACGCCTCGCCCAGGTCGAGGACCGCGCGGGCCTGTGCCATCAGGGCGTCGGCCTCGGCCTGTTCGTCGGCGCCGAAGGCGAGCTGTCCGTCGGCCGCGGCGGGGGCCAGCTCGCGGTGCAGGTACTCGACGGACAGGGCGTCCAGCGCGAAGGACCGGCGGCCGGGCTTGACCAGGTAGGCGGCGAGGGCGGTGTCCATGGTGATGCCCTCGATGTGCCAGCCGTGCTCCGGGAAGACCCGCAGTGCCTCCTTGGCGCTGTGCATGATCTTCGGTCGGTCGGGGTCGGCGAGCCAGCCGGCGAAGGCCTTCTCGTCGGCCTCGTCCAGCTGGGTGGTGTCGAACCAGGCCGCGTGGCCGTCGGCGGCCGCCAGCGCGACCTCGGCGACATTGCCCACGCCCAGGGCCCAGGTGGCGACGGTGGCCACACCGAGCGGCTGCCGGCCGTGCTCCTCCAGCCAGGGCGCCACCTCACCGGCGCCCAGAACCGAGCCGTCGAGCTCGACGCCGGCGGCGGGGGCCGGGGCCTCTTCCTCCTCGGCGCCCGGGTCGACGGCGAGGAGACGCTCCCGCAGGCTGGGGTTGCGGATCTCCAGGAGCTCCAGGAAGCCCTTCAGCGCCGTCCTGTCGTAGGGCCTGCGCTCCAGGTCCGCGACGGCCTTGGGCAGCTCCACGTCACGGACCAGCTCCGTGAGGTGACGGTTGAGCTTGACCGACTCCAGGTGGTCGCGCAGCGCCTGGCCGACCTTGCCCTTGACCTCGTCGGCCCGCTCGACCAGCTCCGCGAACGAACCGAACTGGCTGATCCACTTCGTGGCGGTCTTCTCACCGACACCGGGGATGCCCGGAAGGTTGTCGGACGGGTCGCCGCGCAGGGCGGCGAAGTCCGGGTACTGCGCGGGGGTCAGTCCGTACTTCTCCCGCACCTTCTCCGGGGTGAAGCGGGTCAGCTCCGAGACGCCCTTGGTGGGGTACAGCACGGTGATGTGGTCGGAGACCAGCTGGAACGAGTCACGGTCACCGGTGACGATCAGCACCTCGAAGCCCGCCGCCTCGGCCTGGGTGGCCAGGGTGGCGATGATGTCGTCGGCCTCGAAGCCCTCGACCGCGAACCGGTCCGCGTTCATGGTGTCGAGCAGCTCACCGATGAGCTCCACCTGCCCCTTGAACTCGTCGGGGGTCTTGGAGCGGTTGGCCTTGTACTCGGGGAAGTCCGCCGAGCGCCAGGTCTTGCGCGACACGTCGAACGCCACCGCGAAGTGCGTGGGCGACTCGTCGCGCAGCGTGTTCGCCAGCATCGACGCGAAGCCGTAGATGGCGTTGGTCGTCTGGCCGCTCGCGGTGGTGAAGTTCTCCGCGGGCAGCGCGAAGAACGCCCGGTACGCCAGGGAGTGCCCGTCCATGAGGAGCAGGCGCGGACGGTTGTCGTCGGTCTTCTTCGATGCTGTCTCTACCACGGGGACGATCCTGCCACGGACCACTGACAATCCCGACCGAGCGAGCCTTGAGTCCGCCGCCGTCGGTGCCACGTGACAGGATCGGAGACGTACAGACGTACGTCGAGGACGTCCCACGGACACGACCGCTCAAGGGAGAGCGCGATGGCCAGCAAGCCGCCCGCAGGTGACCCGGTCCAGGACGCGCCGCAGGTCGCGCCGCCGCAGCACGCCGCCGCGGGCCTCCCCGCCATCGGGCACACCCTCAGGATGTCCCAGCGGCAGATGGGCGTGCGACGCACCGCGCGCACGCTGCTCAAGGTCAACCAGAAGGACGGCTTCGACTGCCCCGGCTGCGCCTGGCCGGAGGGCGACAAGCGGCACGTCGCGGAGTTCTGCGAGAACGGGGCGAAGGCCGTCGCCGAGGAGGCGACGCTGCGCCGCGTCACGCCGGACTTCTTCGCCGCGCACCCGATCGCCGACCTCGCCGGCCGCAGCGGCTACTGGCTGGGCCAGCAGGGCCGCATCACCCGGCCCGTGTACGCCGCCGAGGGCGCCGACCGGTACGAGCCGGTGAGCTGGGAGCGCGCCTTCGCGATCATCGCGGAGGAGCTGACGGCGCTCGGCTCCCCCGACGAGGCCGTCTTCTACACCTCCGGCCGCACCAGCAACGAGGCCGCTTTCCTGCTCCAGCTTTTCGCCCGCGAGTTCGGCACCAACAACCTGCCGGACTGCTCCAACATGTGCCACGAGTCGTCCGGCTCGGCACTCACGGAGACGATCGGCATCGGCAAGGGCAGCGTCTCGCTGGAGGACCTGCACCAGGCCGACCTGATCATCGTGGCCGGCCAGAATCCGGGCACGAACCATCCGCGGATGCTGTCCGCCCTGGAGAAGGCCAAGGCGTCCGGCGCGCGGATCATCTCGGTGAACCCGCTGCCCGAGGCCGGCCTGGAGCGGTTCAAGAACCCGCAGACCCCGCAGGGCATGATCAAGGGGGCCGCCCTCACCGACCTGTTCCTCCAGATCCGCATCGGGGGCGACCAGGCGCTGTTCCGGCTGCTCAACAAGCTGATCCTGGAGACCGACGGCGCGGTCGACCGGCGCTTCGTCGACGAGCACACGCACGGCTTCGAGGAGTTCGCCGCCACCGCCCGCGCGGCCGACTGGGACGAGACCCTCGCCGCCACCGGCCTGCGGCGCGACGAGATCGAGCGCGCCCTGCGCATGGTGCTCGGATCACGGCGCACCATCGTCTGCTGGGCCATGGGCCTCACCCAGCACAAGCACTCCGTGGCCACCATCCGCGAGGTGGTCAACTTCCTCCTGCTGCGGGGCGACATCGGCCGCCCCGGCTCCGGGGTCTGCCCGGTGCGCGGCCACTCCAACGTGCAGGGCGACCGCACCATGGGGATCTTCGAGCGCCCCTCGGCCGGCTTCCTGGACGCGCTCGACAAGGAGTTCCGGATCACCTCACCCAGGCACCACGGCCTCGACGTCGTACGGGCGATCCAGGCGCTGCGCGACGGGAAGGCGAAGGTCTTCTTCGCCATGGGCGGCAACTTCGTCGGTGCGACACCCGACACCGAGGTCACCGAGGCCGCCGTGCGGCGCGCCCGGCTCACCGTGCACGTGTCGACCAAGCTGAACCGCTCGCACGCGGTCACCGGCACACGGGCGTTGATCCTGCCCACGCTGGGCCGCACCGACAAGGACGTGCAGAAGAGCGGCAGGCAGTTCGTGACCGTCGAGGACTCGATGGGCCTGGTCCACGCCTCGCGGGGGAACCTGCCGCCGGCGAGCCCGCACCTGCTGTCCGAACCGGCGATCGTGGCCCGCATGGCGCGGGCCGTGCTGGGCGAGGCGTCGGCCACCCCGTGGGAGGAGTTCGAGAAGGACTACGCCACGATCCGCGACCGCATCGCGCGCGTGGTGCCCGGTTTCGAGGACTTCAACGCCAGGCTGGCGGCGAACCCCGGCGGCTTCGCCCTGCCGCACGCCCCCCGGGACGAGCGGCGCTTCCCGACGAGGACCGGCAAGGCGAATTTCACCGCCGCGCCAGTCGAGTACCCCCAGGTCCCCGAGGGCCGGCTGCTGCTGCAGACACTGCGGTCGCACGACCAGTACAACACCACGATCTACGGGCTGGACGACCGCTACCGGGGCATCAAGGGCGGCCGCCGGGTGGTCCTGGTGCACCCGGAGGACGCCCGGGAGCTCGGCCTCGCCGACGGCGCGTACACCGACCTGGTCAGCGAGTGGAAGGACGGCACCGAGCGCCGCGCGCCCGGCTTCCGCGTCGTCCATTATCCGACCGCGCGCGGGTGCGCGGCCGCGTACTACCCGGAGACCAACGTCCTGGTCCCGCTGGACTCGACCGCCGACGTCAGCAACACCCCCGCCAGCAAGTCCGTCGTCGTGCGTCTGGAACAATCGCCCTCCGCCTGAGCGTTCGCTTAGGCAGTACGGCAGTGCAGGGACACGACGGTACGACGATCGGAGCCGGGCCCCATGGGCGAGCAGACACAGGTGAAGTTCCCGCAAGAGGTCATCGACGAGTACGCCTCGCTCGGTGTGGACCTGCCCGCCCTCTTCTCCGCCGGGCACCTCGGCAACCGCATGGGCGTCCAGATCGTCGAGGCGTCCGCGGACCGGGTCGTGGGCACCATGCCGGTCGAGGGCAACACCCAGCCCTACGGGCTGCTGCACGGCGGCGCCTCCGCCGTGCTGGCCGAGACCCTCGGCTCGGTCGGCTCCATGCTCCACGGCGGCGTTTCCAAGATCGCCGTGGGCGTCGACCTGAACTGCACGCACCACCGCGGGGTCCGCAGCGGACTGGTGACCGGCGTGGCCACCCCCGTCCACCGCGGGCGCTCCACCGCCACGTACGAGATCGTCATCACCGACGAGCAGGACAAGAGGGTCTGCACCGCCCGCCTGACGTGCCTGCTGCGCGACGTCTCCCCCAAGGACGCGGACAACGTCCCCGGGGCGACGGCCCCCGGCACCACGGGCTGACCCGGTCCGACGCGGGCCGGCCCACCGGTGACGGGCGACCGGTCGGCGGGGCGACGACCCGGCCGGCCCACCGCCCCGGCCGGCCCGCGCCACCCTTGCGGACCGCTCCAGCCACCGGCCCGGCACCCGCGGCCGCCCACCACCTCCGCCGGCACCCCGCCGCCCAGGGCCGGACCGCCCCGGGGTGACGCCCGGGGCTGCCCGGCGCCCCAACCGGCAGCCTTTCGGACCGTCCGGCGCGACACCCCGGCCGCTCCGGCGCCGTTTTCCCGGGTCCACGCGCCTGGCGCGGCACCCGGCGCGGACCCGCGCCGCGAAAAGCGTCCACCCCTTGGACACCTCCCTCCGCACCGCCGTGCCGCGCGACCCGGCGTCCCCCGCCGGCGAAAAGCCTCGCCGACACAGCCCCGCACACCCCCTGCGCCCCTTACCGGAACCCGGTCCGACAGGTCGTCGCGCGGGCGCCCCGACGGGCTGCCGGCGGCGGCGCCACCGGGGTGCGCGCCGCCGCCCACGCGACGGTTTCCGCAGGCCGCAGGACCAGCGCCCGCCCGCCACCGCGGCTGCCGCCTCCGTCGCTGTCCGTCGCCGTCCCGGAAACACCCACCACCGGGCGGCGGCCACGGGGCCCACGGCCGAACCCGCCGCCTCCCCGGGTTCCACCGTGCGCGAGTCCGTCGGCGGCGGCCCGCACGGGGCACGGCGCGGACCCCGCCCGAGACGGACCGGCGACGGCGTCCAGGGGGAGCCGACCGGCCGCACCCGCCCGGTACCAATCCGGGCGATCGCGGCAAAGCACCCCGCGCCGGAGGCATCCGGCCGGGACGTCACCACCGCACGCGCCCACATGCTTCACGCCTCGCCCACCACTCACACGGACCCCTCCCAACCCCCCGACGCTTACACACAGTTGGCACTCCCGGGGCCTGGCCCACGGCCCCGGGCACGCCGTAACGTCTGCCGCATGACGCCCGGTGCGCCGCACCGCGGGCGACGACGGACCCTGCCGCTCGCCCTGCTCTCCTGTGCCGTCCTGCTGCTCGGGTGCGACTCCCGGCCGCACGGGGACGACCGTCCCAACTCGCCCGCACCGAGCACTACTTCACCTATCGAACTGTGCGTCTCTCTCATCGGACACTGGGCGCGCGAAGAGCTGGCCGGGCGGGCGAAAGGGGACTTCATGCAGAAGGGCCTGTCCGGTGGCCAGAACGAGATCCTCGAAGCGGTCGTCGCCGAGGCCCGCGAGGAGCGCGGGCGGACCGGCGCGGACGGCGCCCGGAGGGTGATCGAGGAGGAGACGAACCGGCGGTGCGCCGAGCGCCACAGGAGCGGCGGACCCACCGGCCACCCCTGGCGGTGACCCGGAGGACCGACCGCCCTCCGTCACGCTGAGTAATATACGGACGCAAACATGATCATGCTCCGAAGGGCACCTCCGGCGCCGCGACACCCCCTCGTCACCCCCTTCCGGACCGCCGGGGCCCGAGGGGTTCGTAAGCACCAAGATCGCCCCAAGCCCCTTAGCGGAACTGGGCGTTCTCGACATGTGAGAGGAACGCCGGATCGTCCCCGAAGGGTGTAGGCGCCACGCATCGAAACGTTTGGCCACGGCATAACAAGAGAGTCACATCCTGCCGATGGCGCTCCCCGAGCCGCCCCGGCTGCGCTTAGAGTCACGGCCAGTCACCGCGCCGCCGGGCGCGTCAACTGCACGGCTGTACCACTCCATGTACGGCCCGGCGCTCGACACGGCTCCTCGACCCGAGGAGACCGCGCCAGGGAAAGGACCCCTTCGTGCGACAGCGTTCGTTGCTCATACTCACCGCAGTGCTCACGACCGGAGCACTGTCCCTCACCGCCTGTGGCTCGCGCGACGACAAGAGTGGGGACTCCGCCGGAGGTGGCGGCACCACCGTGGTCATCGGTGTGGACGCCCCGCTGACCGGCGACCTCTCCGCCCTGGGCCTCGGCATCAAGAACTCGGTGGACCTCGCGGCCAAGCAGGCCAACGAGAAGAAGTACGTCGACGGCGTCACCTTCAAGATCGAGGCGCTCGACGACCAGGCGCAGCCCTCCTCGGGCCAGCAGAACGCCACCAAGCTCGTCGCCGACAAGAACGTCCTCGGCGTGGTCGGCCCGCTGAACTCCTCCGTGGCCGAGTCCATGCAGAAGGTGTTCGACGACGCCAAGCTCGTCCAGGTCTCCCCCGCCAACACCAACCCCGCCCTCACCCAGGGCCAGGACTGGAACGGCGGCACCAAGAAGCGCCCGTACGCCTCGTACTTCCGCACCGCGACCACGGACGCCATCCAGGGCCCCTTCGCGGCGCAGTACCTCTTCAACGACGCCAAGAAGAAGAAGGTCTTCCTGGTCGACGACAAGAAGACCTACGGCGCCGGACTGGCCGCCACCTTCAAGGCCGAGTTCACCAAGCTCGGTGGCAAGGTCGCCGGCGAGGACCACGTCAACCCGGACACCAAGGACTTCTCCGCGGTCGTCACCAAGATCAAGAACTCGGGCGCCGACGTCGTCTACTACGGCGGCGAGTACCCCGCGGCCGGCCCGCTGAGCAAGCAGATCAAGGCCTCCGGCGCCAAGATCCCGCTCGTCGGCGGCGACGGCATCTACAGCGCCGAGTTCATCAAGCTCTCCGGCAAGGAGGGCGTGGGCGACCTCGCCACCTCCGTCGGCGCCCCGGTCGAGACCCTCCCCTCGGCCAAGGAGTTCGTCGAGAACTACAAGAAGGCCAAGTACACGGAGGCCTTCGAAGCCTACGGCGGCTACTCCTACGACTCCGCCTGGTCGATCATCGAGGCCGTCAAGAAGGTCGTCGACGACAACGGCGGCAAGCTGCCCGACGACGCCCGCAGCAAGGTCCTCGAGGCCATGAAGAGCGTCTCCTTCGACGGTGTCACCGGCAAGGTCTCCTTCGACGAGTTCGGTGACGCGACCAACAAGCAGCTCACCGTCTACCGCTACGAAGGCGGCGCCTGGAAGCCCGTGAAGTCCGGCACCTACACCGGCTGATCACGACTCCGCATCACATCCCTGGCCGCGCGGGACGCTGCACAAAGCGCCCCGCGCGGTGTCACATCCGGCGAAAGACTTCGGAGGACCTGCGGTGAACGAACTGCCGCAACAGCTGGTCAACGGCCTGCTACTCGGATCGATGTACGGGCTGGTCGCCATTGGCTACACGATGGTCTACGGCATCGTCCAGCTCATCAACTTCGCCCACGGCGAGATCTTCATGACCGGTGGCTTCGGCGCACTCACGGTCTGGCTGATACTCCCCGGCGGCACCACCATGTGGCTCGCCCTGCCACTTATGATCATCGGCGCGATCATCGTCGCCGTCACCATCGCGGTCGGAACCGAACGCTTCGCCTACCGGCCCCTGCGCGGGGGCCCACGCCTGGCTCCCCTCATCACCGCCATCGGCATCTCGCTGGCGCTCCAGCAGGCGGTCTGGGCCTGGTACCCGGGAGCCACCTCCTCCCTCACCTTCCCCGAGATCCCCGGCGGTCCCTTCCACCTCGGCAGCATCACCATCCAGACCGGTGACGTCTTCCTCCTGACCGCCGCGCCCCTCTCCATGGCCGTCCTCGGCTACTTCGTCATGAAGACCCGGACCGGACGCGGCATGCAGGCCACGGCACAGGACCCGGACACCGCCAAGCTCATGGGCATCAACACCGACCGCATCATCGTGGTCGCCTTCGCCCTCGGAGCCGCCTTCGCCGCCATCGGAGCCGTCGCCTACGGCCTCAAGTACGGCGAGGTCAACTTCCGCATGGGCTTCATCCTCGGCCTCAAGGCGTTCACCGCGGCCGTCCTCGGTGGCATCGGCAACATCTACGGCGCCATGATCGGCGGGCTCGCCCTCGGCCTCGCCGAAACCCTCGCCACCGCCTTCATCGCCGACATCCCCGGCATGCAGCAGCTCGGCGGCCAGTCCTGGGCCGACGTCTGGGCGTTCGTACTCCTCATCCTCGTGCTCCTCTTCCGGCCCCAGGGCCTCCTGGGCGAGCGCGTCGCGGACAGGGCGTGACACCACCATGACCACACAGACCACCACCGCGGACACCCCGCACACCGCCACGGCCGTCGAGCGCACCGGGCTCATAGCCCTGCCCCCGCACCTCGCGCGGGCCACCGCCACCGCAGGTGGCGCGCTCACCGTCGTCTCCGCGTTCCTGGCCTGGACCTGGACCCCCGCCTTCCCCGGCGACCTCACGTACTACGGCTACCCAGGCGGCCTCCAGTGGCTCGTCCTCATCGGCGGCGCCCTGACCGCCGTTTTCGGACTCGCCTCGTACGGCGTCAAGGGCACCCGCTGGCTCGTGCCCGCGGGTGCCGACTCCGCCATCAAGCTGTCGGCCCTCGCCGCGTTCGTCACCGCCTGGTACACGGTCATCGCCATCAGCGTCCAGCTCGGCGGCGTGATCAACCTCGAACCCGGCGGCTACGTCGTGGCCCTGGTCACCCTCGCCGCGCTCATCGGCGCCCTGGCCCTCCCCTTCGAACGGCCGCACCTGCTGCCCGCCGACCCCGAGGACAGCGGCTGGGACCAGTTCAAGCACCGCGCCGGCAACAAGTGGGCCACCGTCAAGGCCGCCCTCGCCACCGGACCGGTCGCCCCGGCCCGCAAGCTGCCCGGCTACGTCGAGATCCTCATCATCACCGCCGTACTCGCCCTCGGCCTCTCCGTCTTCACGTACGGCATCGGCACCGAGTACGACGAACTCTTCCTCGGCTTCCTGATGACCGCCGGCTTCGGCCTCGCGGCCCTCAACAAGGCCGGGCTCATCGCCCGCGTCTCGGGGCTCACCGCACGGCACCGCAACGTCGCCATGATCGGTGCCTTCGTCGCCGCCGCGGCCTTCCCCTTCACCCAGAGCGACGACCAGTACGCCACCATCGGCGTCAACATCCTCATCTTCGCCACCGTCGCCCTCGGCCTGAACATCGTCGTCGGCCTCGCCGGTCTCCTCGACCTGGGTTACGTCGCCTTCCTCGGCGTCGGCGCCTACGCCGCCGCCATGGTCTCCGGCTCCCCCTCCTCGCCTTACGACGTGCACCTGCCCTTCTGGGCGGCCATCCTCGTCGGCGCGACCGTCTCCATGATCTTCGGCGTCCTCATCGGCGCCCCGACGCTCCGGCTGCGCGGCGACTACCTCGCCATCGTCACCCTCGGCTTCGGTGAGATCTTCCGTATCACCGTCCTCAACCTCGACGGCACCTCCGGCCCCGACGTCACCAACGGCTCCAACGGCATCTCCTCGATCCCGAACCTCAACATGTTCGGCTTCGACTTCGGCGCCGTCCACACCATCGGCGGCTTCACCATCGGCCGGTTCGCGAACTACTTCTTCCTCATGCTGCTGGTCACCCTGATCGTTGTCGTGGTGTTCCGCCGCAGCAGCGAATCGCGCATCGGCCGCGCCTGGATCGCCATCCGCGAGGACGAGACCGCCGCGCTCGCCATGGGCATCAACGGCTTCCGCGTCAAGCTCGTCGCCTTCGCCCTCGGTGCCACCCTCGCCGGCCTCGCCGGCGCCGTCCAGGCCCACGTCACCTACACCGTCACCCCCGAGCAGTACCAGTTCGCCCATGTGGTCCCGCCCAACTCGGCCTTCCTGCTGGCCGCCGTCGTCCTCGGCGGCATGGGCACCATCAGCGGACCGCTCGTCGGCGGCGCACTGCTCTTCCTCATCCCCAACAAGCTGCAGTTCCTCGGCGACTACCAGCTCTTCGCCTTCGGCGTCGCGCTCGTCCTGCTGATGCGCTTCCGCCCCGAGGGAATGATCCCCAACCGCCGCCGCCAGCTCGAATTCCACGAGAACGAGGAAGCGCCCGCCACCCTCACCAAGGCAGGTGCCTGAACATGACCACCACCACGACGGCCACCACGGCCAAGGCCCCGGCTCCTGGCGAAACCGTCCTCGACGCCCGCGGCGTCACCATGCGCTTCGGCGGCCTCACCGCCGTACGCTCGGTCGACCTCACGGTGAAGAGCGGTGAGATCGTCGGCCTCATCGGACCCAACGGCGCCGGTAAGACCACCTTCTTCAACTGCCTCACCGGCCTCTACATCCCCACCGAGGGAGAGGTCCGGTACAAGGGCAAGATCCTGCCGCCCAAGTCCTTCAAGGTGACCGCCGCCGGCATCGCCCGGACGTTCCAGAACATCCGGCTCTTCAGCAACATGACCGTGCTGGAGAACGTCCTCGTCGGCCGCCACACCCGCACCAAGGAAGGCCTCTGGTCGGCCCTCCTCCGCGGTCCCGGTTTCCACAAGGCCGAAGCCGCCTCCCGCGCCCGCGCCCACGAACTCCTGGAGTTCGTCGGCCTGGCCGCCAAGGCCGACCACCTCGCGCGCAACCTCCCCTACGGCGAGCAGCGCAAGCTCGAGATCGCCCGCGCCCTCGCCAGCGAACCCGGCCTGCTGCTCCTCGACGAGCCCACCGCCGGCATGAACCCGCAGGAGACCCGCGCCACCGAGGAACTGGTCTTCGCCATCCGGGACATGGGGATCGCCATCCTCGTGATCGAGCACGACATGCGGTTCATCATGAACCTCTGCGACCGCGTCGCCGTGCTCGTCCAGGGGCAGAAGCTCGTCGAGGGCGACGGCCAGACCGTCCAGCGCGACGAGCGCGTCATCGCCGCCTACCTCGGCGAGCCCTTCGAGGGCGAGCCCGGCGAGTCGGAGGCGGCGGAAGTCGCCGCCGCGGAAGAGGCCGCCGCGGAGGAGGCCGCCGCGCCGGCAGCCGACGCCACCGAGACGGCCCCGAACGCGGACGACGCCGACGCCGGCACGGAAGACGCCGGCACGGAAGACGCCGGCGCACCTGACGACGAGGACGCCGACGCCGACACGGACGCCGCCCCCTCGGACGTCACCGACGGCGACACCGACCGCACCACCGCCCCGACCACCGCCGCCGAAGCCTCGGGCGCCTCGGGTACCGGCAAGGAGAACGACTCATGACCGCCCTGCTCGAAGTCGAGGACCTGCGCGTCGCCTACGGCAAGATCGAAGCCGTCAAGGGCATCTCCTTCACCGTCGACGCGGGCGAAGTCGTCACCCTCATCGGCACCAACGGTGCCGGCAAGACCACCACCCTGCGCACCCTGTCCGGGCTCCTCAAGCCGGTCGGCGGCCAGGTGAAGTTCGACGGCAAGCCGCTCAGGAAGTACCCCGCCCACAAGATCGTCTCGTTCGGGCTCGCGCACTCCCCCGAGGGGCGGCACATCTTCCCGCGCATGGCGATCGAGGACAACCTCCGCCTCGGCGCCTTCCTCCGCAGCGACCGGACCGGTATCGAGAAGGACATCCAGCGCGCCTACGACCTCTTCCCCATCCTCGGGGAACGCCGCAAGCAGGCCGCCGGCACCCTCTCGGGCGGTGAGCAGCAGATGCTCGCCATGGGACGCGCCCTGATGTCCCAGCCCAAGCTGCTCATGCTCGACGAGCCCTCCATGGGCCTCTCCCCGATCATGATGCAGAAGATCATGGCGACCATCGCCGAGCTCAAGGCGCAGGGCACCACCATCCTGCTCGTCGAGCAGAACGCCCAGGCGGCGCTCTCCCTCGCCGACCAGGCCCACGTGATGGAGATCGGCAAGATCGTCCTCTCCGGCTCCGGACGGGACCTCCTGCACGACGAGTCCGTCCGCAAGGCCTACCTCGGCGAGGACTGACGCCCTACGCACACGGAGAGGGCCCGCCCGGCACCGGGTGGGCCCTCTCCGTCGTCCTCGTACTACTGGCCCTTCGCGGCCTTCTTCTCCTCGGCGTCCTCGATGACCGCCTCGGCGACCTGCTGCATCGACATGCGCCGGTCCATCGACGTCTTCTGGATCCACCGGAACGCCGCCGGCTCCGACAGCCCGTACTGCGTCTGCAGGATGCTCTTCGCCCGGTCCACCAGCTTCCGCGTCTCCAGCCGCTGCGAGAGGTCCGCGACCTCCTTCTCCAGCGCCTTCAGCTCCGCGAACCGCGACACCGCCATCTCGATCGCCGGCACCACGTCGCTCTTGCTGAACGGCTTCACCAGGTACGCCATGGCTCCGGCGTCCCGCGCCCGCTCGACCAGGTCCCGCTGCGAGAACGCGGTCAGCATCAGGACCGGGGCGATGGACTCGCCCGCGATCCTCTCGGCGGCGGAGATCCCGTCCAGGACGGGCATCTTCACGTCCAGGATGACGAGGTCCGGCCGGTGCTCCCGCGCCAGCTCGACGGCGCGGGCACCGTCACCGGCCTCGCCGACGACCGAGTAGCCCTCTTCCTCGAGCATCTCTTTGAGGTCGAGGCGGATGAGGGCCTCGTCCTCGGCGATGACGACGCGGGTCGTCAGCGGCGGGACGTGCGACTTGTCGTCGTCGGCTGCGTCGGGCTGGGGCGACTCGGGGGCGGTCACGTGGGCTCCTCGTTCCAAGGGCAGGTACAGCTCCCCATGAGCCTACCCACCTCCTGTAAGGTAGGGACACGGCGGGTGAGCCCAAACCTTCGTTTCGAAGGATGCCCCGGTAGCCCAGCGGCAGAGGCAGTGGTCTCAAACACCATACAGCGTGGGTTCGAATCCCACCCGGGGCACTTACCTTGGATTGCAAGGTCACCAGCCGTTCAGGCGATCTTCACTCGTCCCGCTGCAGGACGGCCGCCTCTCCCCGCGTCCCCGGATGTTCCGGGCCCACCCATGCCGTTGGCCGCCGAGTGGACGCGCCGCACCCGCGACAGGGATCCGTACGACGTCTCGGTCGCCCGACGCGCGTCCGGGGGTTGGTGGACGCGCACGTCGGGCCGGAGTGCTGAGCGGCGGGTCACGCCAGGGGTTCGCCGATGTGGTGGACGCGGACGAGGTTGGTGGAGCCGGAGACGCCCGGCGGGGAGCCGGCGGTGATGACGACGACGTCGCCCTCGCGGCAGCGGCCGATCGTCAGCAGGTGCTCGTCCACCTGGGCGACCATCGCGTCCGTGGAGTCGACGTGCGGGCCCAGGAAGGTCTCCACGCCCCAGGTGAGGTTGAGCTGGGAGCGGGTGGCCGGGTCGGGGGTGAAGGCGAGCAGCGGGATCGGGGAGCGGTAGCGGGAGAGGCGGCGGACGGTGTCGCCGGACTGGGTGAAGGCGACGAGGTACTTGGCGCCGAGGAAGTCGCCCATGTCGGCGGCGGCGCGGGCGACGGCGCCGCCCTGGGTGCGGGGTTTGTTGCGTTCGGTGAGGGGAGGGAGGCCCTGGGAGAGGACGTCCCCCTCGGCCGCTTCGACGATGCGGCTCATGGTGCGGACGGTTTCGACGGGGTAGCGGCCGACGCTGGTCTCGCCGGAGAGCATGACGGCGTCCGTGCCGTCGATGACGGCGTTGGCGACGTCGCTGGCCTCGGCGCGGGTGGGGCGGGAGTTGTCGATCATCGAGTCGAGCATCTGGGTGGCGACGATGACCGGTTTGGCGTTGCGCTTGGCGAGCTTGATGGCGCGCTTCTGGACGATGGGGACCTGTTCGAGGGGCATTTCGACGCCGAGGTCGCCGCGGGCGACCATGATGCCGTCGAAGGCGGCGACGATGTCGTCGATGTTGTCGACGGCCTGGGGCTTCTCGATCTTCGCGATGACGGGGACGCGGCGGCCCTCCTCGTCCATGACGCGGTGGACGTCTTCGATGTCGCGTCCGCTGCGCACGAAGGAGAGGGCGATGACGTCGGCGCCGGTGCGCAGGGCCCAGCGGAGGTCTTCGACGTCCTTGTCGGAGAGGGCGGGGACGGAGACGGCGACGCCGGGGAGGTTGAGGCCCTTGTTGTCGGAGACCATGCCGCCTTCGATGACGGTGGTGTGGACGCGGGGGCCGTCGACGGTGGTGACTTCGAGGGTGACGCGGCCGTCGTCGACAAGGATGCGTTCGCCGGGGGTGACGTCGGCGGCGAGGCCGTCGTAGGTGGTGCCGCAGGTGTGGCGGTCGCCTTGGACGCCGGGTTCGACGGTGATGGTGAAGTCGTCGCCGCGTTCAAGGAGTACGGGTCCTTCGCGGAACCGTCCGAGGCGGATCTTCGGGCCTTGAAGGTCGGCGAGTACGCCGACGCTGCGGCCGGTTTCGTCGGAGGCTTTGCGTACGTGCTGGTAGCGCTCCTCGTGGTCGGCGTACGTGCCGTGGCTGAGATTGAAGCGGGCGACGTCCATTCCGGCTTCGACCAGGGTCTTGATCTGGTCGTATGTGTCGGTGGCTGGGCCCAGGGTGCAGACGATTTTGGCTCGGCGCATGGGGTGAGCCTATGGCTTACCGGTGGGTAGAGATTTGGTCCCGCGTGACTGTTCAACGACCTTTGCATGAAGCCCTATTGACAAGTGTTGAATTGTGCGGGGGCGTGCTCCGATGAGCGTCAGAGCTGGGGCGGGTGCATGGTGAACCGGGCGTTGACCTGTGCGGTGACGGTCTGCCGCTGGGGTTCGAGGTCGAGCGGCGGAGGGGCCGATTCCGCGGATGCGGCGGCGAAGGCCATGCGGGTGCCGCCGGCGGGCGGGAGGTAGGGGGTCGGGGTCTCGGCTCCCAGGTCGGCGAGTTCGACGAGGGCGTCGAGGCGGGTGCCGAGGGCCTCCGCGTATTCGCGGGCGCGCTGGACGGCTTCCCCGACGGCGAGGCGGCGGGCTTCGCCGTGGGCGGGTGAGTCGGGGCGCAGGGCCCACCAGGGGCCGTCGACGCGGGTGAGTTCGAGGTCGGCGAGGCGGGTGGCCAGTTCGCCGAGGGTGGTGAAGTCGGTGAGTTCGGCGGTGATGTGGACGGTGCCGTGGTAGGCGCGGACGCGTTCGGTGCGGCCGTGGCGGCCGAGTTCGGGGCTGATGGAGAAGGCTCCGGTGCGGAGGTTCTCGACGGTGTCGCCGTAGCTCTTGATGAGGTCGAGGACGGTGGTGTTGCGGCGGGTGAGGTCGTCGAGGGTCGCGCGGCGGTCGGTGCCGCGGGCGGTGACGGTGACGCCGATGCGGGCGATCTCGGGGTCGACTTCGAGGTGGGCTTCGCCGCGCACGGCGACGCGGGGGGCTCGGGGGGTGCCGTGGGGGAGGTCGCTGGGCTGGGTCATCGCCGGTCGGTCCCTTCGCTGGGGGGACCCACTCTTCCGTAGGTGGTCACCGGATCGAAACCCGGAGGGGCTGTTGCGGGGGGCGTGTCTGCGCCAGACTCTACGCGCGTCATGCACAGAGCGAAGGAGATCACATGCCGCTGAATCGTAGGACTTTCCTGGGCACGTCGGCCGTCGCCGGTGCCGGTGTGGCGGTCGCCGGGGCGGTCGGTGGCACGCCCGCGGCCGCGGCGCCCCGGGCGAAGCGGTACTCCTTCACCGTCATGGGGACGACGGACCTGCACGGCAACGTCTTCAACTGGGACTACTTCACGGACAAGGAGTTCGACGACAAGGCGCACAACGACGTCGGCCTGGCGAAGATCTCCACGCTGGTGGAGCGGGTCCGCGAGGAGAAGGGGCGCCGGAACACGCTGCTGATCGACGCGGGTGACACGATCCAGGGCACGCAGCTGTCGTACTACTACGCCAAGGTCGACCCGATCACGGCCGTGCGCGGCCCGGTGCACCCGATGGCGCAGGCGATGAACGCGATCGGGTACGACGCGGCGGCACTGGGGAACCACGAGTTCAACTACGGCATACCGGTGCTGCGGAAGTTCCAGGAGCAGTGCGACTTCCCGCTGCTGGGGGCCAACGCGCTGGACGCGAAGACGCTGCGGCCGGCGTTCCCGCCGTACAGCATGCACCGGCTGCGTACGCCGTGCGGCCGGGACGTGCGGGTGGCGGTCCTCGGGCTGACGAACCCGGGCATCGCGATCTGGGACAAGGCGAACGTCAGCGGGAAGATGGTGTTCCCGGGGCTGGAGGAGCAGGCCGCGAAGTGGGTGCCGAGGCTGCGGTCGATGGGCGCGGACGTGGTGGTCGTGTCGGCCCACTCGGGGTCGAGCGGCACGTCGTCGTACGGGGACCAGCTGCCGTACGTCGAGAACGCGGCCGGTCTGGTGGCGGAGCAGGTGCCGGGCATCGACGCGATCCTGGTGGGCCACGCGCACACGGAGATCCCGGAGTACCGGGTGACGAACAAGCAGACCGGCAAGGACGTCGTGCTGTCGGAGCCGCTGAAGTGGGGGCAGCGGTTGACGCTGTTCGACTTCGACCTGGTGTGGTCGAAGGGGCGCTGGACGGTGGAGAAGGTCGGCGCGCGGGTGCTGAACTCCAACACGGTCGAGGAGGACCCGGAGATCGTCGAGCTGCTGGGTGACGAGCACGAGAAGGTCGTGGCGTACGTCAACCAGGTGATCGGTACGTCGACGGCGGCGATGTCCACGGCGGACGCGCCGTGGAAGGACGAGCCGATCATCGACCTGATCAACCATGTGCAGGCCGAGACGGTGCGGGCGGCACTGGCGGGTGGCGAGTACGCGTCGCTGCCGGTGCTGTCGCAGGCGTCGTGCTTCTCCCGTACGGCGCGGATCCCGGCGGGGCAGGTGACGATCAGGGACGCGGCGGGGTTGTACCCGTTCGAGAACACACTGGAGGCGCGCCTGTTGACGGGTGCGCAGCTCAAGGACTATCTGGAGTTCTCGGCGCGGTACTACGCGCAGACCCCGGCGGGTGCGCCGGTGGACACGGCGAAGCTGACGAACGCGGGCGGCACGCCGGACTACAACTACGACGCCGTGTCCGGGCTGTCGTACGAGATCGACATCGCGAAGCCGGCCGGGTCGCGGATCGTGAACCTGTCGTTCGAGGGGAAGCCGCTGGATCCGGCGGCGCGGTTCGTGCTGGCGGTGAACAACTACCGGGCGTCGGGTGGCGGTGCGTTCCCGCACGTGGCGGCGGCGAAGCAGGTGTGGGCGAACTCGGAGGAGATCCGGAACACCATCATCCAGTGGGTGAAGGCGCGGGGGACGGTCGACCCGGCCGGCTTCGCCTCGGTGGACTGGAAGCTGACCCGGGACGGTGTGCCGGTGTTCTAGCGCGTGCGGCCGGTTCGTACGGGAGGAGGCGTCTGGCGGGGAATGCCGGGCGCCTCCTGGCGTTCGAGGCCGAAGGTGGTGAAGGCGGTGCGGCGTGGGAGCGGGTAGGGCTCCTTGCCGGTGAGGTGGTTGAGGATGGTGGCGCTGCGCCAGGCCGCGAGGCCGAGGTCGGGGGTGCCGACGCCGTGGGTGTGGGTCCCGGCGTTCTGCACGTAGAGGGAGCCGGTGACCGAGGGGTCGAGGACGAGCCGGTGGTGGGCGTCGATGCGGGGGCGTTCGCGGGAGTCGCGGCGCATGTAGGGCTCGAGTCCGGCGAGGATGCGGCCGAGGGGGCGTTCGCGGTAGCCGGTGGCGAGGACGACGGCGTCGGTGGTGAGGCGGGAGCGGGTGCCCTGCTGGATGTGTTCGAGGTGGAGTTCGACCTTGGTGGTGGCGAGGCGGCCGGCGGTGCGGACGCGGACTCCGGGGGTGAGGACGGCGTCGGGCCAGCCGCCGTCGAGGGTGCGGCGGTAGAGCTCGTCGTGGATGGCGGCGATGGTGTCGGCGTCGATGGCTTTGTGGAGCTGCCATTGGCGGGGGACCAGGTCGTTGCGTACCTGTTCGGGGAGGGCGTGGAAGTAGCGGGTGTAGTCGGGGGTGAAGTGTTCGAGGCCGAGTTTGGAGTACTCCATGGGGGCGAAGGCCTCGGTGCGGGTGAGCCAGTGGATCTTCTCGGCTCCGGCGGGGCGGGTGCGCAGGAGGTCGAGGAAGATCTCGGCACCGGACTGGCCGGAGCCGATGACGGTCACGTGCTCGGCGGCCAGGAGGCGTGCACGGTGGTGGAGGTAGTCGGCGGAGTGGATGACGGGGACGGAGGGCTGTTCGGTGAGGGGGCGCAGGGGTTCGGGGATGTGGGGTTCGGTACCGACGCCGAGGGCGATGTTGCGGGCGTGGGTGCGGCCGAGGGCTTCGGCTTCTCCGTCGGCGTCGAGCCGGGTGTAGTCGACTTCGAAGAGGTCGCGTTCGGGGTTCCAGCGGACGGCGTCGACCTGGTGGGCGAAGTGGAGGCCGGGGAGGTGGTCGCTGACCCAGCGGCAGTAGGCGTCGTACTCGGTGCGGTGGGTGTGGAACCGCTCGGCGAAGTAGAAGGGGTAGAGGCGGTCGCGGCCGCGGAGGTAGTTGAGGAACGTCCAGGGGCTGGTGGGGTCGGCGAGGGTGACGAGGTCGGCCATGAAGGGGACTTGGAGGGTGGTGCCTTCGATGAGCTGGCCGGGGTGCCAGTGGAAGACGGGGCGCTGCTCGTAGAAGGCGGTGGCGAGGCCTCCGGGTACGCCGTGGGCGAGGGCGGCGAGGGAGAGGTTGAACGGGCCGATGCCGATGCCCACCAGGTCGTTGGGCTGGTCGGGGTCGTACTGGGGTGCGCTGCCGGTCATCGGGTGGTGCTGCCTTCCACGAGTGCGGTGAGTGCGAGGAGTTCTCGGAGGTCGTCGGGGGTGGTGTGGGGGTTGAGGAGGGTGGCTTTGAGCCAGAGGCGTCCGCCGGCGTGGGCGCGGCCGAGGACGGCGTGGCCGCGGGTGAGGAGGTCACGGCGGGTCGCGGCGACGGCGTGGTCGGTGGCGCCGGTGGGGCGGAAGAGGACGGTGCTGAGGGTGGGGCGTTCGTAGAGGTCGAGGCGGGGGTCGCTGTCGATCAGGTCGGCGAGTCGTCCGGCGGCGGCGCAGACCTGGTCGACGAGGTGGCCGAGACCGGTGCGGCCGAGGGCGCGGAGGGTGACGGCGATCTTGAGGATGTCGGGGCGGCGGCTGGTGCGGTAGGAGCGGCCGAGGAGGTCGGGCAGGCCGGCGCGGGTGTCGTCGTCGGGGTTGAGGTAGGGGGCGGTGTGGTTCAGGGCGTCGAGGAGTGCGGTGTCGGGTACGGCGAGGAGACCCGCGGCGACGGGTTGCCAGCCGAGTTTGTGCAGGTCGAGGGTGACGGTGCGGGCGCGGTCGAGGCCGGTGAGGAGGTGGCGGCGGGTCTCGCTGAACAGGAGCGGGCCGCCGTACGCGGCGTCGATGTGGAGGGCGGCGCCGTGTCGTTCGCACAGGTCGGCGATCTCGGGGAGGGGGTCGATGCCGCCGGTGTCGGTGGTGCCGGCGGTGGCGGCGACGAGGAGGGGACCGCGCAGGTCGGTGAGGACGGCGTCGAGGGCGGTCAGGTCGACGGTGCCGCGGGGGGCGGGGACGGTGACGGGTTCGGGGAGGCCCAGCAGCCAGGCGGCGCGGTGCAGGGAGTGGTGGGCGTTGGCGCCGCAGACCGTCTGGAGGGTGGGGCCGTGGTGTTCGCGGGCGAGGAGCAGGGCGAGTTGGTTGGACTCGGTGCCGCCGGTGGTGACCAGGGCGTCGGGGGCCGGCCCGGTGGGGTGCGTCTCGGTGGCGAGGGCGCGGGTGACGAGCGCTTCGAGGGCGGAGGCCGCGGGGGCCTGGTCCCAGGAGTCGAGGGACGGGTTGAGCGCGGAGGCGGCCAGGTCGGCCGCGGTGGCGACGGCGAGCGGCGGGGTGTGGAGGTGGGCGGCGCAGTGCGGGTGGGCGGGGTCGGCGGCGCCGTGGGCGAGGGCGGTGACGAGGGTGCGGAGGGCCTCCTCGGCGCCGGTGCCCTTGTCGGGCAGGACGTCCGCGAGGGTCTCCCGGAGGTGGGCGGCCACCGCCTGGGGGCCGCCGGGCGGCAGTGGCCCGCCGCGGGCGGCGGCGCCGTCGCGGAGGGCGTCGAGCACGGTGCCGAGGAGGGGCCGCAGGGCGTCGGCGCCCCCGGGGCCTCCGGCGAGGGGCGGCGTGCTCCACGGCGTGCTCGGCGGGGTGCTCCACGGGCTGCTGCTCATGCCGCCCAGCGTGGCCCGGTGTGACGGGACGTGGTTGCGCTGCGGGGCGATCACAACCCGAAAGGGGGATGAGGGGGTGGCAGGCCGCGCCGGCCGTGCTATGGGCGGGGTGTCGGTGCGGGGGCGGGCACGGCGCCCCGCACGCTCCGCCCGGGCCGTCGGCCGTTCGCCGTTCGCCTGGCGGCTGACGGGCGACTGTGTGCGGGGCGGGCGGAGCGGGCGAGGTGTGCGGGGCCGCGGGGTCAGGCCTTGCGGACCGCCAGGGCGCGGCGGAGGTCGTCGACCTGGTCGGTGAGCTTGCGGCGCAGGGCCGGCAGGAGGTCGTCGGACGCCAGGTGCTGTTCGGCGAGGCGCAGGTGCGCGGCGTCGACGGCATGGGCGGGGAAGGCGTACCGTCCGGCCGCTTCCGCGATGGCGGGGCCCCGGCGGTCGGCGAGGGCGGTCGCGTCGGGGTAGAAGCGGGCCACGTACTCCCGTACCAGCTCGGCCTGTTCTGGTTGCCAGAAGCCCTGGGCGGTGGCGGTGAACAGGTAGTTGGAGAGGCTGTCGGAGGTGAACATGCGCTCCCACGCGGCGGCCTTCGCCTCGGCGGTGGGCAGGGCGGCGCGGCAGCGGGCGGCGCCCTCCTGGCCGGCGGCGCTGGCGTCGCGGTCGAGTTCGGCGGCGATGGCGGCCTCGTCGGTGGCGCCCAGGACGGCGAGCCGGCCCAGGATGCGCCAGCGCAGCTCGGGGTCGAGTTCCGGGCCGCCGGGCACGCCGCCCTCCTCCAGCCAGCCGTGGAGGGTGCCGTCCCGGTCGGTGGCGTCGATGTAGTGGCGTACGGCCGTGAGGCGCAGGCCCGGGTCCCGGCCGTCCTCGGTGCGGCGGACGAGGTCGCGGGTGAGGTCGGTGATCAGGGCGAGGGCGGCGGGGCGCTCCTCGGCGGGGACGTACCGGTCGGCGATGTGGGCGGAGGCGAAGCCGAGGACGCCCTGGACGATCGCGAGGTCGCTCTCCTCCGGGAGGTGTGCGCGGGCGGTCTCCAGGTAGGTGACGGGTTCGAGTTCGCCGTCGCGGACCATGTCGCGCAGGCAGTTCCACACGACGGCCCTGGTGAGGGGGTCGGGGATGCCGGAGAGGCTGCGCAGGGCGCGCTCCCCGGAGTGCTCGTCGAGGCGGATCTTGGCGTAGGTGTGGTCGCCGTCGTTGAGGACGACGAGGGCCGGACGGGGGCCGGGGAGGTTCGCCGGGGCGTCCTGCGGGACGTCGATCTCCAGGCGGTCGCGCAGGACGAGGCGCCTGCCGTCGGCGAGGTCGTGGTCGTAGACGCCGGCGGTGATGCGGTGGGGCCGGCTGCCGGTGCGGCTGACGGTGAGGGTGCCGGTGGCCCGGTCGTACGCCGGGGCGAGGGTGTCGACGCCGGTGGTGCGCAGCCACTGCTCGGCCCAGGTGTGGACGTCGCGGTCGGTGGCGGAGGCGAGGTTGTCGATGAAGTCGGCGAGGGTGGCGTTGGCGAACTTGTGGCGGGCGAAGTGGGCGTTGATGCCGGCCAGGAAGTCCTTCTCGCCGAGCCAGGCGACGAGCTGGCGGAGGGCTGAGGCGCCCTTGGCGTAGGAGATGCCGTCGAAGTTGAGCATCGCGGAGGCGGTGTCGGGGACGGCGTCGGGGTCGGGGGCGACCGGATGGGTGGAGGGGCGCTGGTCGGCGTCGTACCCCCAGGCCTTGCGGGCGATGCCGAAGTCGATCCAGGTGTCGGGGTAGCGGCTGGTGGCCTCGTTGATGGTCTGGTAGCCCATGTACTCGGCGAAGGACTCGTTGAGCCAGATGTCGTCCCACCACTTGAGGGTGACGAGGTCGCCGAACCACATGTGGGCCATCTCGTGGGCGATGACCATGGCGCGGGTCTGGCGTTCGGTGACGGTGACGGCGGAGCGGTAGACGAACTCGTCGCGGAAGGTGACGAGGCCCGGGTTCTCCATGGCGCCGGCGTTGAACTCGGGGACGAAGGCCTGGTCGTAGGAGTCGAAGGGGTACGGCTCGTCGAACTTCTCGTGGTACCGGTCGTAGCACTGCCGGGTGACGTCGAGGATCTCGTCCGCGTCGGCGTCGAGGTACGGGGCGAGGGAGCGGCGGCAGTGGATGCCGAAGGGCAGGCCGGCGTGCTCGGTGCGGACGGAGTGCCAGGGGCCGGCGGCGACGGCGACGAGGTAGGTGGAGATGAGGGGGGTGGGGGCGGCCTGCCAGTGGCCGTCGCCCCGGTGGGTGGTGATGCCGTTGGCGAGGACGGTCCAGCGCTCGGGGGCGGTGACGGAGACGTCGAAGACGGCCTTGAGGTCGGGCTGGTCGAAGGCGGCGAAGACCCGCTGGACGTCCTCCATGAACAGCTGGGTGTAGACGTAGGTCTCGCCGTCGCTGGGGTCGGTGAAGCGGTGCATGCCCTCGCCGGTGCGGGAGTAGCGCATGGCGGCGTCGACGCGGAGGGTGTGCTCGCCCTCCGTGAGGGTGAGGGGCAGCCGGTTGCCGGCGAGCGTCTCGGGGTCGAGGGGCGCGCCGTCGAGGGTGACGGAGCGGAGGGTGGCCGGCTTCAGCTCGACGAAGGTGGTGCCGCCGGTGCGGGCGGTGAAGTGGATGACGGTGGTGGAGTCGAAGGTCTCTTCGCCGGTCGTCAGGTCGAGGCCGAACGTGTACCGGTGGACGTCGAGGAGCCGGGCTCGGGTCTGCGCTTCGTCGCGCGTCAGTACGGGCATGGGGGCCATGCTGCCCGATGGGGTGGGGGCGGGGCACGGGGGTTCATCTCAGGGCTGATCGAGTCGCGGTTCCGGTCGCGCTCCGCGCGCCCGCGGCGGGGCGGTCCCGGGGCGGGGGGCGGGCTGCGGTCGGGGCGCGGGGAGAGCGGTCCCGAAGCGGGGGGCGCGGGGGGGTCCGGGCGCGGGGACGGCGGTCGGGGTCGGCGGTCAGGTGGTCCGCGCGCCGCCCGCGATGGTCTCGTGGTGGCGGATCACCTCGGCGATGATGAAGTTCAGCAGCTTCTCGGCGAACGCCGGGTCGAGGTTGGCGCTCTCCGCGAGCTGGCGCAGCCGGGCGATCTGGCGGGCCTCGCGGGCCGGGTCGGCCGGGGGCAGGTGGTGGCGCGCCTTGAGGTGGCCGACCTGCTGGGTGCACTTGAAGCGCTCGGCCAGCATGTGGACGACCGCCGCGTCGATGTTGTCGATGCTTTCGCGCAGCCGCGTCAGCTCGGCGCGTACGGAGTCCTCGGTGTCGCTGGTGCTCATGAGGAGCGAGCTTAGACGTGTCCCGTGATGATCGTCGGTGGGTGTTCGGCATCCGGGATCCGGGTGCTCCAGCCGCCCGGTACGGTGCGCCCCTGCTGCTCGCGGAAGCGGACGGGGGCGAGGCCGACCCGGCGCGTGAACAGGCGGGAGAAGTACGCGGGGTCGTCGTAGCCGACGCGGCGCGCGACGGCGGCGACCGGCAGCTCGGTACCGGCGAGGAGCTCCTTGGCGCGGCCCATCCGGATGCCGAGCAGGAAGTCCTTGGGGCTGCAGCCCGCGCCGCGGCGTACCGCGGAGCGCAGCTCGGCCGGGGTCATGCCGTGCCTGGCGGCGTGTTCGGCGACCGTCAGGGGCTGGAAGGCGTCGCGGGCGAGGGCCTCCAGGACGAGGTCGCCGTCGGCGTTGGTGTCGGCGCGGGCGCGGCGCAGGGCGACGAGCAGTTCGTGGACGGCGGCGGAGGTCTCGACCTCCAGGAGGGGGTTGCCGCGCCGTGCGGCGCGGGCGATGCGGCCGATGACGGAGCGGGCGGGGCCCGCGTCGGCGAGGGGGACGACGGGGCGGTCGGGTTCGATGTAGCCGAGTTCGGTGTAGGTGGTGGTGACCGGTCCGGTGAAGTCGACGAAGCCCTCGTCCCAGCCGGTGGCCGGGTCGGGCGCGTAGTGGTGCGGGACGCCGGGGGTGAGCCAGAGGAGGGCGGGCGCGGTGACCCTGGCGCGCCGTCCGTCGGGGAACCGGTACCAGCCGCCGCCCGCGTTGATCACCACGGCCACGTGGTGGTCGAGGGTGCGGGGGCCGACGGTGGGGAGGGTGCCGTGCTGGAGGCCGACGCCGAGGCAGACGAGGCCGAGCCGCCGGTGCAGCGGTCCGGGCGTGAAGAACCGCATCCAGGTGTGGTACATCCTCGGCCTCCCCGGCGCGTCGTCGCGGGCCTGCTGTCGCGGTCCGACGCCGCAGGCCATCGTCGCGGTCCGCTGTCGCGATCCGCTGCCGATGGCCCGTCGTCGCGGGCCGTCGTTCCGGATCGTTCGCGTCCAAACAGCGCTGATCTTTGTCCATGGACCGGCCGGCCGCCAGAGGGCGACAGTGGGTCGCAGTACGTGACCGGGAGATGGGCGGGTTCGTGGCCGAGTTCACTGTGGGTGATCGGGAGTTTCTGCTGGACGGCAGGCCGGTGCGGCTGCTGTCGGGGGCGGTGCACTACTTCCGGGTGCACGAGGAGCAGTGGGGCCACCGGCTGGCGATGCTGCGGGCGATGGGGCTGAACTGCGTGGAGACGTACGTCCCGTGGAACCTGCACGAGCCCGAGGCCGGGTGCTACCGCGACGTCGGGGCGCTGGGGCGGTTCCTCGACGCGGTGCGGGAGGCGGGGCTGTGGGCGATCGTGCGGCCGGGCCCGTACATCTGCGCGGAGTGGGAGAACGGCGGGCTGCCGCACTGGCTGACGGGGCGGGTGGGCCGGCGGGTGCGGACGCGGGACGAGCAGTACCTGGAGCACGTCACCCGCTGGTTCCGCGCGCTGCTGCCGCAGGTGGTGGCGCGGCAGATCGACCGGGGCGGCCCGGTGATCATGGTGCAGGCGGAGAACGAGTACGGGAGTTACGGCTCGGACCGGGGCTATCTGCGGTACGTCGCGGACCTGCTGGGGGCGTGCGGGGTGAGCGTGCCGCTGTTCACGTCGGACGGGCCGGAGGACCACATGCTGACGGGTGGCTCGATCCCGGGCGTGCTGGCCACGGTGAACTTCGGGTCGGGGGCACGGGCGGCGTTCGAGGTGCTGCGGCGGCACCAGGCGCGCGGGCCGCTCATGTGCATGGAGTTCTGGTGCGGCTGGTTCGACCACTGGGGCGACGCGCACGCGGTGCGGGGCGCGCGGGACGCGGCGGCGGCGCTGGCGGAGGTGCTGGAGTGCGGGGCGTCGGTCAACGTCTACATGGCGCACGGGGGGACGAACTTCGGCGGCTGGGCGGGGGCGAACCGGTCCGGCGCGCTGCACGACGGGACGCTGGAGGCGACGGTGACGTCGTACGACTACGACGCGCCGGTCGACGAGGCGGGGCTGCCGACGGCGAAGTTCTGGGCGTTCCGGGAGGTGCTGGCGGAGTACGCGCAGGGGCCGCTGCCGCCGGTTCCGGCGCCGCCGGCGCGGCTGGAGCGCCGGGTGGGGGCGGCGCTGTGCGAGTGGGCGCCGCTGGACGGCGTGCTGGAGGCGCTGGGCGACGAGGAGCGGGACGGGCCGGTGCCGCCGTCCTTCGAGGAGCTCGGGGTGGACCGGGGACTGGTGCGCTACCGGCTGGAGGTGCCGGGGCCGCGGCGGCCGTATCCGCTGGGGGTGGCGGGCCTGCGGGACCGGGCGGTGGTGTACGTGGACGGGGTGCGGGCGGGTGTGCTGGAGGGGGAGGACGCGGTGCTTGCGGAGCCGGTGGCGGGGCCGGCGGTGGTGGAGCTGTGGGTGGAGTCGCTGGGGCGGGTCAACTACGGGCCGCGGCTGGCGGAGAGCAAGGGCGTCACGGGCGGGGTGCTGCACGAGCGCCAGTACGTGCACGGGGTGCGGGCGCGGGGGCTGCGGGTGGACGCCTTCACGGCGGACGGGGTGGCGAAGGTGCCGTTCGGTCCGGTGGCGGGTGGGGAGGGGCCGGGGGCGGGGGGAACGGGCGGTCCTGGGCTGTACCGGGGCTTCGTGGAGGTGGCGGGCGCGGGGGACGCGGCACTGGAGCTGCCCGGCTGGACGCGGGGGTTCGTGTGGGTGAACGGCTTCTGCCTGGGGCGGTTCTGGGGGGTGGGGCCGCAGGAGTCGCTGTTCGTGCCGGGGCCGGTGCTGCGGGAGGGGGCGAACGAGGTGTGGGTGCTGGAACTGGAGGGCGCCGGGGTGTCCGTACGCCTGGCGTAGCGGGAGGGGCAGGCCCCGCCGGGCCTGCCCCCGCGCTCGGCGGTGCTGCCGGGTCGTGTCCGTGAAGTGACGCCCGGCCCGCCCTTCGGGCGGCCGCCGATACTTTCCGGACACTCCCTACAGGGTGGCCGCCGCGGACTTGATGGCGGAGGCGAAGGTGGACACCTCGGTGTACACGCCGGGGTAGTCCGGGCGTGCGCAGCCCTGGCCCCAGCTGACGATGCCGACCTGAATCCAGGCGCCGGCGTTGTCACGGCGGAACATGGGGCCGCCGGAGTCGCCCTGGCAGGTGTCGACGCCGCCCTGGGGGTAGCCGGCGCAGATCTCCTCGCCGGGGACCAGGTCGGAGCCGTACGACTGCTGGCAGGAGGCGTCCGAGACGAACGGCACGGTGGCCTTGCGCAGGTAGCGCTGCTGCGAGCCGCCCTCACGGGTGGCGCCCCAGCCGGCGATGGTGAAGGTGCCGCTGTTGTACGCGGTGGTGGTGGCGATGTTCAGGGTGGGCAGGTTGATCGGCTGGGCGAGCTTGATGAGGGCCCAGTCCTTGCCCTTGCCGTTGTAGCCGGGCGCCTGGAGGACCTTGGTGGAGCGGACCTTGATGGCGCTGGAGCTCTGGAGGTCCACGACGCCGGCGGTGGCGGTGATGCTGGTGTTGTTTCCGGAGCCGCTGACGCAGTGGGCGGCGGTCAGCACGATCTGCTGGGTGAGCAGGGAGCCGCCGCAGCCCATGGAGAGCCGGACCATCCACGGGAACTCGCCCTGTGCGGCCTGCGTGCCGCCGACGACGGGCGTCGGGGCGGCGAAGGCGCTGCCGGGCTGGAGGCTGACGGCGGCGAGGGCGACGGCGCCGGCCGCCGCACATCTCTTGAGGGTGCGAAGGAGCTTGTTCAACGGTCTGCCTTTCGTGGGGGGTTCTGCCGTGCGCACACGACGGGCCTCTGCCGGAAGGCAGCTCACTGACATGAGCCCGTCAAGGCGTGCCCCGGATTATCCGGAGGCGGACGGAGGGCCCACAAGGCAGCGTTTTCGGCCATCACCGCCACCGCCGCGGCCCCCTCGTCCGGCGCGCCCGGGCCCGTACAGTGGAGGGAGGTCGACGTCGCACATGGGGGCAGGGACGTGGCGAACGGCAGTGGGGTCGTGCACGGCTACCCGCACCTCGACACCGTGCGGGCGGCGATCACGGCCCTGTACCGGCGGCTGACCCCGGACGGGCTGTACGCGTACGACGCCAGCGTCGCCCCCGCCGACGTGTCGTTCGCCGATGACGACGACCTCCACCTGGGCGCGCAGCGGGTGGCCCACGCGCTGGTCCGGCAACTGCGGCTGCCGGACGCCCGGATGATCGTGGGCTTCCGGGGGATGACGCACGCGGCCAGCGTCGAACTGGCGGCGGGGCCGGAGTACTTCGTCGAGCTGAACGACCGCTTCCGCACCCATCGCCGGGACATCGGGGCGGCCCTCGCGCACGAGATCACCCATGTGCTGCTGCACCGGCTCGGGCTGAGCTTCCCCGGGACGCGGGACAACGAGATCCTGACCGACACGGTGACGACGTACCTCGGGGCCGGCTGGCTGCTGCTGGACGCCTACCGCGAGGACGGGGCGACGAGCCAGAAACTGGGCTACCTCACTCCGGAGGAGTTCGGGTACGTCCTGGCCAAGCGGGCGCTGACGTTCGGGGAGGACCCGTCGCCGTGGTTCACCAGCGCGCAGGCGTACACCGCCTACACCGACGGCCGGAACGTGGCGCTGCACGACGGTCGGCAGCCCCCGCTGACCGCGGCGGGGTGGGCGGGCCGGCACCGGTACGCCAAGGACCGCCGCCAGGCGCGGGAGCACCCCGGGTCCGCGACCGGACTGCCGTACGCCTTCGAGGGCGGCGGCCCGGACGCCGGGCTGCGGGTCTCCTTCCCGTGCCCCACCTGCCACCAGCGCATCCGGATCCCGGTACGGGGACGGGTACGGGCGCGGTGCGGGCTGTGCCGCACGGTGCTCGAATGCGACACCTGAGGCGCGCCGGACGGAAACGGTTTGGCGGGCCGGGCGCGGGCGGGTGAAGGTCGGACCATGACCAAGGACATGGAGGACCTCTTCGAAGCCGTGCACGGCGACGACGAGGACGCGGTGGTCCGGCTGCTGCGGGCGGGGGTCCCGGCCGGGGCGGCCGACGACGAGGGGGTGACCGCCCTGTACACGGCCGCGGTGAACGGCCGCGCGGGGACCGTCCGGCTGCTGCTGGCCGCCGGGGCGGACCCCGGGCGGGCGAGCGGGGAGGGCGCCGGGGAGCTGCCGCTGTGCGGCGCCGCGTGCCACGGGCACACCGCGGTGGTGCGGGCCCTGCTCGCCGCCGGGGCGGAGGTGGACCGGCGCGAGGAGTTCGGGTTCACCGCGCTGGGGTGGGCGGTGGGCCAGGGGTTCACCGACACCGTGGAGGCCCTGCTCGAGTACGGGGCCGACCCCGGCCTGCCGGGACCGGGACCCGGCCACGAGCTGCCGCTGGTCACCGCCGCCCGGCGCGGCTCCCCCTCGGTGGTGCGGGCGCTGCTGGAGCGCGGCGCGCCGGGCCGTCGGGACGCCCTGCGCGAGGCGGGGCGGTGGATCGGTACGGACATGGCGTCGGCGCTGCGGCGGGACCTGGCCGAGGCGTACGGGCCGGACGGCTACGAGGTGGTGACCCACCGGGTGCCGGAGGACGGCGGGGTGACCGTGGTGGTCGAGCTGCTGCGCGACGGCGTGCCCGGCGCGGGCGCCGAGCGGCAGACGGGCCACGCGGCGATCGCCACGCTCCTGGAGGTCGCGCTGGGCGTACGCACCGACCCGGATGAGTTGGCGGGGCGGGCCCTGAGCGGCGGCGACCCGGCGCGGGACGACTGGACCGAGGCGGTGCGGGCGCTGTGCGGGCGCGGCGACGAGGAGACGTTCGGCGCCGCGCTCGGCTGGGCGGCGAGCGACGACCCGCTGCGCCGGGCGCTGGCGGCGGACGTCCTCGGCGGGCTCGGCGCCGGCGCGGAGCGGACCCTGCCGGTCCTGCGGGAGCTGGCGCGGACGGCGCGGGACGCCGGACCGGTGGCGGCGGCGGTCGGCGCGCTCGGCCGGCTCGGCGACCCGGCCGCGCTGCCGGAGGTCCTGCGGCACGCCGCGCACCCCGACCCCGGCGTACGGCGCGGGGTCGCCGTGGCGCTCACCGGGCTGGTGCCCGCCGGCCACCGGGAGGGTGTGGAGGCGCTGATCGGGCTGAGCCGCGACGCGGACGCGGAGGTGCGCGACTGGGCGACCCTGGCGCTCGCGGAGGTGCCGGACGACTCCCCCGCCCTCCGCGAGGCGCTGGCCGCCCGGCTCGACGACCCCGACGCCGACACGGCCGCCGAGGCCGCGCGGGGCCTGGCCAAGCGCCGGGACGACCGTGCCGCGCAGGCGCTGGCGCGCATCCTCGCCGCCGAGGCGCCGGGCAGCCGGGCACGCGGCATCGCCGAGGCCGCCCTGGTCCACATCGAGGATCCCCGCGACAGGCGGCGCCTGGAACACACCCTCCCCCGCCGCCGGTGACCGCCCGGCGGCGGGACGCCCGCGCGGCGATCGCCGCCGGAGCAGCCGCCGGTGACCGCCCGGCGCGGCGTGCCGTGCGGTGACGCGAGGTCGGCGGCAGCACCGGGCGGGGGCGGCGACAGGGTCAGCGCAGGCGCAGTGTGCCCGGGGCCCGTTCGTCGATGATGTCCACGAGTTCGTCGAAGAAGGCCGGACCGAGGGCGCGGCGCGAGACGTCGTGGTCGCGCCATTCGATGACGAAGTCGCCGTCCTCCGGTGTGCCGAAGCCACCGCTCAGGCAGTCCGCGAACGCGTCGCGGTTGCCGCCGAAGTAGCCGCCGGGTCCGTTCACGGCCTCGCCGACGGCACGCCAGAAGCCGGCGGGTCCGGCGACCCGGCGGCCCTCGATGACGTACACGGTCGTCATGCCGGCGACCGGGTCAGCAACCGTGGTCGACGAGGTCGAAGGACGCGTAGTGGTCGGCGGTGTAGTAGTCCTCCCGGTCGGCGTCGCCGGTGACGACGCGGCGGGCGCCGCGGGTGTCGGAGCCGGGGGTGATGACCGTGAACTCGTGGTAGTAGCCGGTCGTCCGGCTCGGCAGGATGCCTTCGCGGTTCCGGAAGACGGTGCCGTCCTGGGGGAAGGGGTAGGGGCCGCCGGCCTCGATGAGGTCGAGGGTGTCGTGCGCCTGGGCGGGCAGCTCGGAGGAGCAGATGTGCCCGACCGCCGTGATGGCCGCCGGGGCGGCCGGGGCGGCGGTGGCCGGTCCGGCGAACAGGGTGGACAGCAGCGCGGCGGCGCCGCCGAGCAGGGAGAAGCGTGGGGGGATTCGCATACGCCGATGATGACGCGTGTAGACGTGGGCACGTCAACGTCAAGTGGCGGACGTTTTCCGGATGTTGACGCGTCCGCCACTCAGGGGGCGAGACGGTGAACGTCTCCCTCGTACGCCGTGTCCGTCCGGCCCCCGTAGACCACCGCGGCCCGTTCCGTCGCCGCCTCGCGGGTGAGGCCCGGTCCGACGTGGGTGACCAGCAGGCGCCCCACGCCCGCGTCCCGCGCGAGCCGGCCGGCGTCCTCGGGGGTCAGGTGGACCGGCGTACCCTCCGCGCCGTGCCGGTCGACATCGGCCTCGCACAGCAACAGACCGGCCCCCGCCGCGAGTTCGCCCAGCGCCGGGCAGGGCCCGCTGTCGCCGGAGTACGCGAGGGCCGCGCCCCCGGCCTCCACGCGCAGCCCGTACGCCTCCGTGTCGTGTGCCACGGCCCGGGCGGTCAGGCTCAGCCCGCCGTGGTGGGCGACGTGACCGTCGTACAGGTCACGGAAGTCGAACACGGCGGCGAGCGGCGCCGGGTCCGGGCGTCCGAGAAAGGCGGCGATCCGCCGCGCGCACCCGGCGGGTGCGTACACCGGCACGGGCGCGGGCGGGGTCAGGCCGCCGTAGGCGAAGGCGTACAGCGCGGCGAGCAGGTCCACGCTGTGGTCGGCGTGCAGGTGGGAGATCCAGATGGCGTCGAGCCGCGCCGGGTCGGTGTGCCGCTGGACCTCGCCGAACGTCCCGGGCCCCGCGTCCACCCACACCCGGGCGCCACCCCCGGACACGAGGTACCCGGAACACGGGCGCCCGGGAGCGGGGTGCGGGGAGGCGGTACCGAGAACCGTGAGCGTGATCGTCATGGCGCCGAGGATACGGACCGGGGCGCCGGCGGCCGGAGGCGCAGGCCCGGCAAGGGCGCGGGCGATCGGAGCGGGTGTCCGGGGCGGCTGGACGCGGGGGGCCATGGCGGGGGGGCCGGAGCGGGTGGCCGGGGCCGGTGAACGCGGCGGCTGGGCAAGGCCGGGGGCCGGTGGACGCGGGGGGCCACGGCCGGTGAACGCAGCGGCTGTCCGGGGCCGGGGGCCGGCCTGATGGCGTGAGGGCCCGGAACACCGCGCGTCGCGGTGTTCCGGGCCCTGCCGTGCGAGCGGTGCTGCCGCTAGGCGGCGGTGCGGCGACCGCCGCGACCCGAGCCGCCCGGGCGGCCGGTGCCGGAGGCGCGTCCCGTGGCGCCCGAGCGGCCCGTGCCGCCGGACGTGCGGGTGGCGCCGGCGGCGGGGGTCCGACGGCGGGAAGTGCCCGCCTGGGCGCCGTTGCCGGTTCCGGACGCGGTCGGCGCGCCTGCGCCGCCACCCTGGCCGCTGCGGCGGGGGCGCCGGCGGCGGCCGGGCTTGCCGTCGTTCTGCGCGGCGGGCTGGGCCGGCTGCGGGACCTCGATGACGACCGGTATGCCGGACGGCTCGCGGGCACCGGTGAGGCGGGCCAGCTCCTCGTCGGAGGACTTGACGCGGGCGCTGCGCGGCGTGATGCCCGCGTGGGACATCAGCCGGCTCATCTCGCGCTTCTGCTCGGGCAGGACGAGGGTGACGACGCTGCCGGACTCGCCCGCGCGGGCGGTGCGGCCACCGCGGTGCAGATAGTCCTTGTGGTCGGTGGGCGGGTCGACGTTCACGACGAGGTCGAGGTCGTCGACGTGGATGCCGCGAGCCGCCACGTTGGTCGCCACCAGCGCGGTGACCTGGCCGGTCTTGAACTGGTCCAGGGTCCGGTTGCGCTGCGGCTGCGAACGGCCGCCGTGCAGGCCGGCGGCGCGCACCCCGCTGGCGAGGAGCCGCTTGACCAGCCGGTCCACCGAGCGCTTGGTGTCCAGGAAGAGGATCACCCGGCCGTCGCGGGCCGCGATGCGGGCGGTGACGGCCTTCTTGTCGGTCTCGTCGGCGACGTACAGCAGGTGGTGCTCCATGGTGGAGACCGCGCCGGCCGACGGGTCGACCGAGTGGACGACCGGGTCCGTGAGGAACATCCGCACCAGCCGGTCGATGTTCTTGTCGAGCGTGGCGGAGAACAGCATGCGCTGGCCGTCCTGCTCGACCTGCTTCAGCAGCGCGGTGACCTGCGGGAGGAAGCCCATGTCGGCCATCTGGTCGGCCTCGTCCAGGACGGTGACCGACACCTGGTCCAGCCGGCAGTCGCCGCGCTCGATCAGGTCCTTGAGGCGGCCGGGGGTGGCGACGAGGATCTCGGCGCCGCGGCGCAGCGCGCCCGCCTGGCGGCTGATCGACATGCCGCCGACGACGGTGGCGATCCGCAGCTGCACGGAGGTCGCGTACGGGGTGAGGGCGTCGGTCACCTGCTGCGCCAGCTCGCGCGTGGGGACCAGGACCATCCCGAGCGGGGCCTTCGGCTCGGCGCGCCGGCCGGCCGTGCGGGCGAGCAGTGCGAGACCGAAGGCGAGGGTCTTGCCCGAGCCGGTGCGCCCGCGGCCGAGGATGTCGCGGCCGGCGAGGGAGTTCGGCAGGGTCGCACCCTGGATCGGGAACGGCTCGGTGACGCCCTGCGCGGTGAGCGTCTTGAGGAGGGCGGCCGGCATGTCGAGGTCGTCGAAGGCCGCGACCGGGGGCAGCGCGGGCGTGGCGCTCTCCGGCAGGGCGAAGTCGCGCGGGGGCGCGACGGGGGCGCGGCCGACCGCGCCACGGGCGGGCGCGTTGCCGTTCCCGGATCGCGCGGAACTCGCGTTGCCGGTCCTCGGGGGGCGCTTACGGGCGGGGCGTTCGGGTCGAGTCGTCGTCATACATTGCCTTCCTTGGGCCTGAGCACAGCGCAAGCCGGGACCCGCACCTGCGACTGCATGGTGCGGATCCCGGCTGCGGGATACCGGTACTGCGTGACCGGTGATCAGGCGGGGAGGATGTTCTCCGCCTGCGGGCCCTTCTGGCCCTGCGTGACGTCGAACGTCACCTTCTGGCCTTCCTGGAGCTCACGGAAGCCCGAGGTGGCGATGTTGGAGTAGTGGGCGAAGACGTCGGCGCCGCCGCCGTCCTGCTCGATGAAGCCGAAGCCCTTTTCCGAGTTGAACCACTTCACGGTACCGGTGGCCATAATTATCTCCTGATGGTGTCGGGGCCCCATCCGGAGAAAGCCGGTAAAACAATAATGCGCCTGAGGAACATTCCCGTCAGGCGCACATAAAGTTCATGGGTACCAAAACTGCAACGTGGACAACCGTAGCACACCATCCGCGCGCCCCGTGCGCAACAGGACTCGCCACGGTGCCGGCCTACGCGCGGCTGAAGGTGCGCACCGGCCCGCCCGGGCGCCAGGACCGGATGACGAGCCGGTCACCCTCGACGCAGGTGCGCACCACCTCGGTGAGCTCCGCCCGGAAGAGGTGGAACGGCTGCGGCGCGCCCGCCTCCGCCGCGAAGCGCGCCACCGTGTCCGGGTCGGACACCTCGACGGCCCGGCCACCGATCCGTACGTCACCGCCTCCCATGCCGGTACCGCTGCCCGGGTTGGCATGGAGGGCGAACCGGGGGTCGCGCGTCAGGTCCCGGGCCTTGCGGGAGCCGGACATCATGCCGAGCCACAGCTCGCCGGAGCGGAACGTCACCTCCAGGCCCGTGAGGCGCGGGGAGCCGTCCTTGCGCAGGGTGGCCAGGACGTGGTGGGGGTACGCCTCGAAGCGCTGCCGCGACGTCTCGGCGAAGTCCGGTTCGGCCGCGCGGAAGTCCGCCCAGCCGCATGAGGGAAGTGTCATGACCTCATGAGAACGCCGATACCCGACATCGTCTGTCGGGTATCGGCGCCGGATCGCCGACCGCGGGTTCCAGAACCCGGGTCAGGACGCGGTCTCGGGACGCGGGTCTCAGAACGCGACGGAGGGGTTGTACGGGTTGAAGGCGGTGTACCGGGTCTCGCACTGGTCGGGCGCCCCGGCCGTCCGGCGGCACAGCGTCATCGTGACGCTCTTGATGCCGCCGGGGTGCGTGGCCCGGAAGCCGCGGAAGTCGGCCGTCGTACCGCAGCCGCGGGTGTTGTGCTTGTCGTCCGACGCGAGCGTGGTGCCGGAGCCCGTCCTGACGGTCAGGGTGGCGTAGACGGTCCGCTCGTCGCAGGTCTGGTCGGCGACGGCGAGCGTGCCGTCCCGGAAGGAGTTCCGGTCGACCCAGGTCACCTGGATCCGGGTGCGGTCGCCCCAACTGGCGGTGATGTCGCCACTGGTCGTGGTCGCCCAGCCCTGCCCGGCGGCGGCGAGCGTGAACGCGGTCGTGGCGGCGAGGGTGAAACCTGCACGGCGCATATGAGTGTCTCCTGTCCGGTGGCCGCCCCCGAGGTGCAGCCCTACCCGCCGGTGGTGGCCCGTCACGACGGGACGGGGACCATCACACGGCCGGCTCACCCCGTTCGGCGGAACGCGACGACCGCCGCCCACCCGGCGGTGCGCACCGCCGCCCGCGGGGCCGGGCACAACACCGCGTCGTACCGCGCCAGTCGCACGCCCGCCGCCTCGGCCGGCCCGTCGAGGGCGACGACCAGCACCGTCGCGTCCGGCGCGGCGGTGGCGGCCGGCCCGCCGCGTACCACCGTGACGGCCGCCGCGACCACCCCGCGCCGGTGCATCACGTTGAGGTTGACGACCGGCCCGCCGAGGAGCCGCCCGCCGGTCGGGACGTCGCCCGGGAAGGGGCAGGGCACGTATCGCTCGGCGAGCAGGTGCCGCCCGCCGACGTCGAGGTCCATGCCCGTGCCGTCGACGACCGTCAGGATCCGCTCCGTACCGGGGAACGCGGAGAACGGCCCGTCCGCGCCGACGTCCGCGAGGCTGACCCGCCAGTCGAAGCCCTCCGTGCCGGCGCCCTCGGGACCGGCGGCGATCTGCCGGGTGACGCCGCCACCGTTCTTCCACGGCACCGCCGTCCGTCCGGCCGCCCGCAGCACGCGCACCTCCGTCACACCGGTCCCCTCCACCACCTCGCCACCACCTCCACCACGTTCGTCACCTACGTCACCGCACGATGCCCTGGGCGCGGGCGGCGGCGAGCCAGGCGGGGAACTCGGCGACCAGGCGGTCGTACAGCTCGGCGTCGGGGACGCGGCGCGGGTCGGTGCCGGCGTGGAAGAAGCCCGCGTTGTCGACGGGGCGCTTCGCGGGGACGGCCAGCTCGTCGAGCTTGCGGAGGAACTCGAACTGGCGGCTGTCCGGGTCGCCGAAGCCGATGAACTGCCAGAACAGCGGCAGCCTGGCGGCCTTGCACAAGTAGCGCTCGGCGGCGAGCCTGCTGCTCGGACCCCCGTCGGTCTGGAAGACCACGAAGGCCGGGTCGGTGGCGCCGCTGTCGAGGTAGTGGTCGACGACCGCGTCCATGGCCACGTGGTAGTTCGTCCGGCCCATGTGATCGAGGTCCGCCACGATCCGGTCCATCCGTCCCCGGTGATTCGCCGGCGCGATCTCGGCCTCGGCGTCGATGTCCGTCGAGAAGAGGACCACCGGGACGCGCCCGTCGTCGTCGAGGTTCGCCGACAGGCCCAGCACCCGGTCGGCGAGCGCCTGGACGGAGCCGTCCTTGTAGTACGGCTTCATCGACCCCGAGTGGTCGATCACCAGGTACACGGCGGCCCGCTCGCCGTCCAGCCCGTGCTTGCGCAGCGAGACGCCCGCGCTCTTGTAGAGATCGACCAGGGCGGGGGCGGTCTCCTCGAGCTTCTCCAGGCTGATCGGCATACGGTGAGCCTAGGCGACCGTCGCGGTCCTTCACCGAGCGGGAGACGGGGCTCCCCCGGGCAGGATCTCGTCCACTCCGCCGTCCGGAGCCGGTGGATGCCCACGACGTCCCGAACTCTCCCGCCAGGTCGCCCTCGGACCCGCAGCCACCGGACGGTGCCGGGGCCGGCCGGCCGGTACGCCGGCGAGGGCGACGCGGGCGGGGGCCGACCGGGGGGAACCTATGCTGCTGCGCGTGATCTTCCTCAGACGTCTGCACCCGCTGGACTGGCTGGCCGCGGCGCTCCTCGCCCTGGGACTGCTCGCGGTCGCGACGGGTCTGCTGCCGGCCGGTCCGGCCGCGGACGTGTCGGTCCGGGTGGGGCCGTTGCTGGTGTTCCTGGCGACGGTGATCGTCCTGGCGGAGCTGACGGGGAGGGCCGAGGTCTTCGACGTGGTCGCCACGTGGGTGGCGAGGGCCGGGAAGGGCAGTTACGCCCTTCTGTTCGGGTTGTGCGTGGCGTTCGCGTCGGTCACCACGATCACCCTCAATCTGGACACCACGGCCGTGTTGTTGACGCCCGTGATGCTGGCGCTGGCGACTCGCGTGGGCATCGCGGCGGTGCCGCTGGCGATGACGACGGTGTGGCTGGCGAACACGGCCAGCCTGCTGCTGCCGGTGTCGAACCTGACGAACCTGCTGGCCGCCGACCGGGTGGCGCTGTCGCCGTCCGGGATGGCGGCCGTGATGTGGCCGCCGCAGGTGGCGGCGATCGCGGCGACGATGGTGTGCCTGTGGGTGTTCTACTGGCGGCGCGGCGCCCGGGGCGAGGACCGGTACGTGCCGCCGGAGCCGCCGCGTCCGGCCGACCCGGTGCTGCTGCGGGTGTGCGCGGTGGCGTGCGGGGGGTTCCTGCTGGTGCTGCTGGCCGACCTGGTCCCGCTGTGGGCGGCGTCGGCGACGGCGGCGCTGGTGGTGGTCGCGGTGTTCGCCCGGCGGCGCCGCGAGGAGCTGCGGTGGTCGCTGGTGCCGTGGCGGCTGCTGGTGCTGGTGCCGGGGATGTTCCTGGTGGTGGAGACGGCCGGGGCGCTGGGCATGGACGAGCTCCTGGCGTCGGCGATCGGGGCGCAGGACGGCCCGCTGGGGGTACTGCGCACGGCGGCGGTGGGGGCGGGGTTCTCCAACGCGCTCAACAACCTCCCTGCGTACGTGGCCGGAGAGGCCGTGGTGCCGCCGGCCAACCACGAGCAGCTCCTCGCGCTGCTGATCGGCGTCAACGTGGGCCCGCTGGTCACGCCGTGGGCGTCGCTGGCGACGCTGTTGTGGTTCGAGCGGTGCCGGTGGCACGGCACGCGGATCGCGCTGGGCCGTTTCATGGGTACGAGTCTGGTGCTGGCGGTCACGGGCACGGTGGCGGCGACGGTGGCGCTGGCCGCGACGGCGTGAGGGTGCCACGCGCGCCGGAAAAGGCGCAGCGCCTGCCGAAGGTCCGGTCGGGGACACGGCAGGCGCTGCTGTGTTCCGCACGCCGTTGTACGGGACGTCTGAGGGGTGCCCGGGCCACGCCGGAGCGGGCGGGCCGGCACGGCCGACTGCCCCTGACTGTACCCCGCGCGGCATCCCCCCGAACGCCACACCCGTCCGGATCGGCGCCGCCGCACCTGGTGGTGGGCGGGTGCGTGGTGAGACCCGGCGGGCGGTGGTCCGGCGGGCGGCGGGTGCGGCCCGGGCGGGCGGTGTGCGCGTGGGCCGGCGGATGCCACGGCCGGGATGGCGTCGGCGGAGGCGTCGGCCGGGATGCGTCGGTGGGCCGGCCGCCGACCGGAGGGGCGGGGCGCGTACGGCTGCCCGGAGGGCGCCGTCGGGGGCTTCGGCCCTCCGGCGTCGCGGGTGCGGCGCGTGGGGCGGCCTCGGCCGGGGCGTCCCGTACAGCGGTGTGCGGGACGCCCGGCCGGGGGGTCAGACCGTGAGCGCCCGGTCCGTCGGGCGGATGGGGGCCGGGAGCTCGCTCGTGCCCGTCAGGTAGCGGTCCACGCCACGCGCCGCCGAGCGGCCCTCGGCGATGGCCCAGACGATCAGCGACTGACCACGGCCCGCGTCACCGGCGACGAAGACGCCGTCGACGTTGGTCGCGTAGTTCTCGTCGCGCGCGATGTTGCCGCGCTCGTCGAGCTCCAGGCCGAACTGCTGGACCAGGCCGTTGGACTGGTCGGTGCCGGTGAAGCCCATCGCGAGGGTGACCAGCTGGGCAGGGATCTTCCGCTCGGTGCCCGGCTTCTGCTCCAGCTTGCCGCCCGTGAACTCCACCTCCACCAGGTGGAGGAACTGGACGTTGCCGTCCTCGTCGCCCTCGAAGTGGGTGGTGGAGACGGAGTAGATCCGCTCGCCGCCCTCCTCGTGGGCCGAGGTGACCTTGTAGAGCATCGGGAAGGTCGGCCACGGCTGGCCGGCGTTCCGCTCCTCGCCCGGGCGGGGCATGATCTCCAGCTGGGTGACGGAGGCCGCGCCCTGGCGGTGGGCGGTGCCCACGCAGTCGGCGCCGGTGTCGCCACCGCCGATGACCACCACGTGCTTGCCCTCGGCGGTGATGGGGGGCGCCACGAAGTCGCCCTCCTGCACCTTGTTGGCGAGCGGCAGGTACTCCATCGCGAAGTGGATGCCCTTGAGCTCCCGCCCCGGGACCGGCAGGTCGCGGGAGACGGTGGCACCGGCGGCGATGACGACCGCGTCGTACCGGCGCCGCAGCTTCGCGGCGTCGATGTCGCGGCCGATCTCGACCTCCGTACGGAACTTGGTGCCCTCCGCGCGCATCTGCTCGATGCGCCGGTTGATGTGCACCTTCTCCATCTTGAACTCGGGGATGCCGTACCGCAGCAGGCCGCCGATGCGGTCGGCCCGCTCGTACACGGCGACCGTGTGGCCGGCCCGGGTCAGCTGCTGCGCGGCGGCCAGGCCCGCCGGGCCGGAGCCGATGACGGCGACGGTCTTGCCGGACAGCCGCTCCGGCGGCTGGGGCGTGACGTCACCGGAGTCCCACGCCTTGTCGATGATCGAGACCTCGACGTTCTTGATGGTCACCGGCGGCTGGTTGATGCCCAGCACGCACGCCGACTCGCAGGGCGCCGGGCACAGCCGCCCGGTGAACTCCGGGAAGTTGTTCGTGGCGTGCAGCCGCTCGGACGCGGCGGACCAGTCCTCGCGGTAGGCGTAGTCGTTCCACTCGGGGATCAGGTTCCCGAGCGGACAGCCGTTGTGGCAGAACGGGATGCCGCAGTCCATGCACCGGCCGGCCTGCTTGCTGATGATCGGCAGCAGGGAGCCGGGGACGTAGACCTCGTTCCAGTCCTTGACGCGCTCGGCCACGGGGCGGGTCTTGGCGACCTCGCGCCCGGTGGTCAGGAAGCCCTTGGGGTCAGCCATTGGTCGCCGCCTCCATCATCTTCTCGGTGGTCTCCTGCTCGGAGAGACCGGCGAGCTCAGCGGCGTCCTTGGCGGCGAGCACTGCCTTGTACGTGGTCGGGATGATCTTGCTGAATCGGTCCACGGCGGTGGTCCAGTCGGCAAGGAGCTTCTCGGCTACGGTCGAGCCCGTCTCCTCGTGGTGGCGGCGCACGACGTCGTGCAGCCACACCTTGTCCGTCTCGTCCAGGGCCTCGACCGCGCCGAGGTTGCCGGAGTTGACGTTGTCCCGGTCGAGGTCGATGACGTACGCGACACCGCCCGACATGCCGGCCGCGAAGTTGCGGCCCGTCTCGCCGAGGACGACCGCGTGACCGCCGGTCATGTACTCGCAGCCGTGGTCGCCCACGCCCTCGGAGACCACCAGCGCGCCGGAGTTGCGGACGCAGAAGCGCTCGCCGGTGCGTCCGCGCAGGAAGATCTCGCCACCGGTCGCGCCGTACGCGATGGTGTTGCCCGCGATGGTGGAGTACTCGGCCAGGTGGTCGGCGCCCCGGTCGGGACGGACGATCACCCGGCCGCCGGACAGGCCCTTGCCCACGTAGTCGTTGGCGTCGCCCTCCAGGCGCAGCGTGATGCCGCGCGGCACGAAGGCGCCGAAGGACTGGCCGGCCGAGCCGGTGAAGGTGATGTCGATGGTGTCGTCGGGCAGGCCCGCGCCACCGAACTTCTTCGTCACCTCGTGGCCGAGCATGGTGCCGACCGTCCGGTTGATGTTGCGGATCGCGACCTGGGCGCGGACCGGCCGCGCCTCCTCGGCGGAGGACGCGCCGAGCGCTTCGGCGGCCAGCTGGATGAGCTGGTTGTCGAGCGCCTTCTCCAGGCCGTGGTCCTGCTCGATCAGCGCGTGGCGCACCGCGCCCTCGGGCAGCTCGGGCACGTAGAACAGCGGCTCCAGGTCCAGGCCCTGTGCCTTCCAGTGCGTGACGGCCCGCTCGGTGTCGAGCAGCTCGGCGTGGCCGACGGCCTCCTCGATCGTGCGGAAGCCCAGCTCGGCGAGGAGCTCGCGGACCTCCTCCGCGATGAACCGGAAGAAGTTGACGACGTACTCGGCCTTGCCGGTGAACCGGTCGCGCAGCACCGGGTTCTGGGTGGCGATGCCGACCGGGCAGGTGTCCAGGTGGCAGACGCGCATCATGACGCAGCCCGAGACGACCAGCGGCGCGGTCGCGAAACCGAACTCCTCGGCGCCGAGCAGCGCGGCGATGACGACGTCGCGGCCGGTCTTGAGCTGGCCGTCGGTCTGGACGACGATCCGGTCGCGCAGGCCGTTGAGCAGCAGGGTCTGCTGGGTCTCGGCGAGGCCGAGCTCCCAGGGGCCGCCCGCGTGCTTGAGCGACGTGAGCGGGGACGCGCCCGTACCGCCGTCGTGGCCGGAGATGAGCACGACGTCCGCGTGGGCCTTGGACACACCGGCGGCGACGGTGCCGACCCCGACCTCGGACACCAGCTTCACGTGGATGCGGGCGGCCGGGTTGGCGTTCTTGAGGTCGTGGATCAGCTGAGCCAGGTCCTCGATGGAGTAGATGTCGTGGTGCGGCGGCGGGGAGATCAGGCCGACGCCCGGGGTGGAGTGCCGGGTCCTGGCGACCCACGGGTAGACCTTGTGACCGGGCAGCTGGCCGCCCTCGCCGGGCTTGGCTCCCTGGGCCATCTTGATCTGGATGTCGTCCGCGTTGACCAGGTACTCGCTCGTCACGCCGAAGCGGCCGGAGGCGACCTGCTTGATGCTCGACCGGCGCGCCGGGTCGTACAGGCGCTCCGGGTCCTCGCCGCCCTCACCGGTGTTGGACTTGGCCCCCAGCTGGTTCATGGCGATGGCGAGGGTCTCGTGCGCCTCCTGGGAGATGGAGCCGTACGACATGGCGCCGGTGGAGAACCGCTTCACGATCTCGGACGCCGGCTCGACCTCTTCGAGGGGGATCGAGGGGCGGTCGGACTTGAAGCCGAACAGGCCGCGGAGCGTCATCAGGCGCTCGGACTGCTCGTTCACCCGGTCCGTGTACTTCTTGAAGATGTCGTAGCGGCCGGAGCGCGTGGCGTGCTGGAGGCGGAAGACCGTCTCCGGGTCGAACAGGTGCGGCTCGCCCTCGCGGCGCCACTGGTACTCGCCGCCGATCTCCAGGGCGCGGTGGGTGGCGGAGATCCCGGAGGCCGGGTACGCCTTGGCGTGGCGGGCGGCGACCTCCTTGGCGACGACGTCCAGGCCGGCGCCGCCGATCTTGGTGGCGGTGCCGTTGAAGTACTTCTCGACGAAGGCCTCGTCGAGACCGACGGCCTCGAAGACCTGCGCGCCGCGGTAGGAGGCGACGGTCGAGATGCCCATCTTCGACATGACCTTCAGGACGCCCTTGCCGAGCGCGTAGATCAGGTTGCGGATGGCCTGCTCGGGCTCCAGGCCCTCGACGAAGGTGCCGGCGCGGACCAGGTCCTCGACGGACTCCATGGCGAGGTACGGGTTGACGGCGGCGGCGCCGTAGCCGATCAGCAGCGCGACGTGGTGGACCTCGCGGACGTCACCGGCCTCGACCAGCAGGCCCACCTGTGTGCGCTGCTTGGTGCGGATGAGGTGGTGGTGGACGGCGGAGGTGAGCAGCAGCGACGGGATCGGCGCGTGCTCGGCGTCGGAGTGCCGGTCGGACAGCACGATCAGGCGGGCGCCGCCCTCGATGGCGGCGTCGGCCTCGGCGCAGATCTCCTCGATGCGGGCGGCCAGGGCGTCGCCGCCGCCGGAGACCCGGTAGAGGCCGGAGAGCGTGGCGGCCGTCATACCGGGCATGTCGCCGTCGGCGTTGATGTGGATGAGCTTCGCCAGCTCGTCGTTGTCGATCACCGGGAACGGCAGGGTGACGCTGCGGCAGGACGCGGCGGTCGGCTCCAGCAGATTGCCCTGGGGGCCGAGCGAGGAGTGCAGCGAGGTGACGAGCTCCTCGCGGATGGCGTCCAGCGGCGGGTTCGTGACCTGCGCGAACAGCTGGGTGAAGTAGTCGAACAGCAGGCGCGGGCGCTCGGAGAGCGCGGCGATCGGCGAGTCCGTGCCCATCGAGCCGAGGGGCTCGCCGCCGGTGCGGGCCATCGGCGCGAGGATGACGCGGAGCTCTTCCTCGGTGTAGCCGAAGGTCTGCTGGCGGCGGGTGACCGAGGCGTGGGTGTGGACGATGTGCTCGCGCTCGGGGAGGTCCTCGAGCTCGATGATCCCGCTCTCCAGCCACTCCTGGTAGGGGTGCTCGGCGGCGAGGGCGGCCTTGATCTCGTCGTCCTCGATGATGCGGTGCTCGGCGGTGTCGACGAGGAACATCTTGCCGGGCTGGAGGCGGCCCTTGCGGACGACCTTGGCCGGGTCGATGTCGAGGACGCCGACCTCGGAGGACAGCACGACCAGACCCTCGTCGGTGACCCAGTAGCGGCCGGGGCGCAGGCCGTTGCGGTCGAGAACGGCGCCGACCTGGACGCCGTCGGTGAAGGTGACGCAGGCCGGGCCGTCCCAGGGCTCCATCATCGTGGAGTGGTACTGGTAGAAGGCGCGCCGGGCCGGGTCCATGGAGTCGTGGTTCTCCCACGCCTCGGGGACCATCATCAGGACGCTGTGCGGCAGTGAGCGGCCGCCGAGGTGGAGCAGCTCCAGCACCTCGTCGAAGGAGGCGGAGTCGGAGGCGTCCGGCGTGCACACCGGGAAGATCCGGTCCAGCTTCTCCGCGCCGAAGAGGTCGGAGACGAGCTGCGACTCGCGGGCCCGCATCCAGTTGCGGTTGCCCTTGACCGTGTTGATCTCGCCGTTGTGGGCGACGAAGCGGTACGGGTGGGCCAGCGGCCAGCTCGGGAAGGTGTTCGTGGAGAACCGGGAGTGGACGAGCGCGACGGCGGTGGCGCAGCGGCGGTCCGACAGGTCCGGGAAGAAGGGCTCCAGCTGCCCGGTGGTGAGCATGCCCTTGTAGACGATGGTGCGGGCGGAGAGCGAGGGGAAGTAGACCCCGGCCTCGCGCTCGGCGCGCTTGCGCAGCACGAACGCCTTGCGGTCCAGGTCGATGCCCCTGCTGGTGCCGCCGTCGCTCACGAACAGCTGGCGGAAGGCCGGCATGGTCGAGCGGGCGGTCGCGCCGAGCAGCTCGGGGGCGACGGGGACGTCGCGCCAGCCGAGGACGGTGAGGTTCTCCTCGGCGGCGATCGTCTCGATCCGCGAGACGGCCTGTGCGGAGCCGTCGGCGGGGAGGAAGGCGATGCCGACGGCGTACTCACCGGCTGTCGGGAGGGCGAAGTCGGTGACCTCGCGGAGGAACGCGTCCGGCACCTGGAGCAGGATGCCCGCGCCGTCGCCGGAGTCGGGCTCGGAGCCGGTGGCGCCCCGGTGCTCCAGGTTGCGCAGAACGGTCAGCGCCTGCTCCACCAGCGCGTGGCTGGCGACACCGGTGAGGGTGGCAACGAAGCCGACACCACAGGCATCGTGCTCGTTGCGGGGGTCGTACATACCCTGCGGGGCGGGGCGACCGTCCATGGGCGACCAGGCGTCGGAACGCATCGGCTCTCCCGTCGTCGTCGTGGCTGGGGGCATCTCCCGGACGGAGTCCGGGGGAGCGAGTACCAGAGGGACGACGTTGGCCCTCCGCAAAATTTCGTGCAGGTTACATGATGGAGTGCTTCTCGGAAAGCGGAAAGCTCGTTCCAACATGCGGACACCACTGATGGCGGCGGGGTCTCGGAAGCCTGGCAAGCGGACAGACCGTCGAGAGATCGAATCCTGCTGGCCTGTGGGGTGAGCGGGCTTCGTTGCCCGCAGCGCTCACGGCTCATGCCCCCTGCCGAGGGCTTCGAAACCGCCGCGTTACGGCTACTTATGTGCCGCGTTGCATAGTGTCTCATCGGAGGAGCGGAAAGGGCTATTGGACGTTCGTCACAACGGCCGGGAGCGTCTCGGTGACGATCACGGCGTTCTTCACCAGGTACCGCAACGGTACGGCGAAGCCCCCTCGACCGCTCGTCGAGGGGGCCGGACCTGCGGCGATGTCAGACCACCGCGCCGAACAGGGCACCCAGCCCGTAGGTGACGGCCGCCGCCGCGCCGCCGAGGGCGAGCTGACGCAGGCCGCTGTACCACCAGCTGCGGGCCGTCACCCGGGCCACCAGTGCGCCGCAGGCGAACAGCCCCAGCAGGGCCAGCAGCACCGCCGGCCACAGGGCGGTGGCGCCCAGCAGATAGGGCAGGACGGGCAGCAGGGCGCCCAGCGCGAACGACCCGAAGGAGGACACGGCGGCGACCGCGGGCGAGGGCAGGTCGTCCGGGTCGATGCCCAGCTCCTCGCGGGCGTGGATCTCCAGCGCCTGCTCCGGGTCCTTCGACAGCTGCATGGCGACCTCGCGGGCGAGCGCGGGCTCGACGCCACGCGCCACGTACAGCGCGGCGAGCTCCTCCATCTCGTCCACCGGGTGCTTGCGCAACTGGTGACGCTCCACGTCCAGTTCGGCCTGGACCAGCTCGCGCTGCGAGGCCACGGAGGTGTACTCGCCGGCGGCCATGGAGAACGCGCCGGCCGCGAGCCCGGCCAGACCCGTGATGACGATGGTCTGCTGGGACACCGCACCGCCCGCGACACCGGTCATCAGGGCGAGGTTGGAGACGAGACCGTCCATCGCGCCGAAAACGGCGGGGCGGAGCCAGCCGCCGTTCACATCCCGGTGGGTGTGGTTGTCGCGGTGCGCCTCGTGAAGCGTCGCCTCGGTCTCGATGATGGACACAGCTCTCCCCTTACGCCTTGCGTGCAGCAGCGGGTCCCGTTGACCCCGCTCCCCCCGACACCCTCGAAAATACGCGCTATGTAAGGGGCCCGCCAGCAAGGCAGGCTTTACTTACCAGGCGCTCCGCGCGGCGTTCCGGACGGCTCCGGCAGGCGGGTGACAGCACCGTCCGGACCGACAGCGCACGCCCTCGGCGTGGCACACATCCAGGAATCGGATCGGTGCGCACGGAAGGGCCACGCCGATGGAGCCGGTCACCCGCGGTCCCGCTTCTCCCGCCGACGCGGCGACGCTGCTCGACCGCGCGCGGGGCGCGCTGCTGGGACTGGCCGTCGGCGACGCGCTCGGGGCCCCCGCCGAGAACATGCGGCCCTCGGAGATCCGCCGCCGCTGGGGCCGGATCGAGGGGTTCGTCAGCGAGGACCCGGCCGGTACCGACGACACCGAGTACGCGATCTTCTCCGGGCTGCTGCTGGCCCGGCACGGCTCGGCGCTGACCGTCTCCCATGTCGAGCGGGCCTGGCACCGCTGGATCGCCGACCTCGACGAGGGCCCGTTCCGCGGTGCGGGCTTCAGCGAGCGCGGCACCCTGGAGAACCTCCGGCGGGGCCTCGCGGCCCCCATCTCGGCCCAGCACCGGCACGCCTGGAGCGACGGGCTGGCCATGCGCGCGGCCCCGTTCGGCGTCTTCGCGGCGGGGCGCCCGGCGGAGGCGGCGCGGCTGGTGGCGATCGACGGCACGGTGAGCCACGAGGGCGAGGGCATCTACGGGGGCCGGGCGGTCGCGGCGGGCGTCGCGGCGGCGATGTCGGGCGCCGGGCCCGCCTCGGTGATCGCGGCCGCGCTGTCGGTGGTGCCGATGGACTCCTGGACGGCCCGCTCGATACGCCGCGCGGTCGTCGCTGCCCAGCGCGTCCAGCCCGACGCGCTGGCCCGGGAGCGGGCCGTCCGCTCGGCCGTGGTCGTCGGCGGCTACCCCTGGACGGACCTGGCCCCCGAGGCGGTGGGGCTCGCCTTCGGCGCGTTCGCGGCGGCCCGCGGCGACTTCCGTACGTCGGTGCTCACCGCCGTCAACATGGGGCGGGACGCCGACACGACCGCCGCGGTGGCGGGTGCCCTGGCCGGTGCGATGTCCGGCGCGACGGCGATCCCGGCGGACTGGGCGGCCGCCATCGGCCCCGTACGCGGCAGCTGCCTGCCCTCGATGCGCGGCTACCACGTGCTGGACGTCGCGGAGCTGCTCACCCCGTACGACGACACGGAGGCCCCCTGATGCCGCCCACGCCATCGCACGCCCCGCCGGGCCGCCGGACCGGGCTCCCCGAGCCGGTCACCGCGGACGCGGCGCCACCGCCGACCGGGGCGCCCACGACCGGGGCGCCGACGACCGGGGCGACCGGGCCCCGGGGGGCGAAGGCCCCGGCGTCCGGGGCCGCACCGACGCCCGGTCCGACGCCCGCGCCGGGACCCACGACCAGCACCGCGCCCGCCCCCGGGCCCGCCCCGCACAGCCCGACGCCCCCGTCGGAGCCCCCGCCGGGGCCCACGGCCGGGTGCGCGCACAGCCCGACACCCACGCGCACCGCCGCACCCACCCGCGGGCCGACGCCCACCACCCCGCCCACCGCCGGCCCGACACCCACGCGCACCGCCACGCCCCGCGAGCGCGGCGCCGGCCGCGCGCCCGCCCGGCCCACCGGCCCCGGCCCGGCGTCCGGTGGCGACCGGCTCCGGGAGGGCCGCCGCGCCGGGCCCGGCGAGAGGGGCGCGGCGCCCACCGGCCCCGCGGGCGAGCCGCGCCGCATCGAGGGTCTCCTCCTCGGCCTCGCCGCCGGTGACGCCGCCGGCTGGCCAGCCGCCCGGCACCGCGCCGCCCGCATGCCCGAGTGGACCCGGCGCCTCACCCGCGAACTCGACACCTTCGCCGAGCAGAACGCCACCACCACCCTCCCCGTCCCCATCGCCCTCAACCAGCCCCCCGAACCGCTCCGCCTCGGCCCCTCCGACGACGCCGAGTGGGCGGTGTTCACCGCCGAGACCCTGCTCGCCGCGGCCGGTGACCTCTTCCGCTCCCTCCCGCGCACCCGCCGCCTGTGCGCGGCGGTCGACCTGGCCTGGAACTCCCTGGCCGCCGAGATCGCCGCGGCCGCCGACCGTGCCCCCGAGGTCGAGTCCGCGGTCCTGCCCCTGCGCGCCCGCATCTCCGTACGCGCGGGCCTCGGCAACCTCGCCACCGGCCTGCGCCCGCCCGCGACCGGCCACGACAACCCGCACTACTTCGACGACGCGGCCTGCGTCCGCGCCGCCGTCCTCGCCATCGCCCACCCGGGCGACCCCCGCGCCGCGGCCGAACTCGCCGAGTTCGACGCCCGGTACACCCAGGACGGCGACGGCGTGCACGGCGCCCGCGCCATGGCCGCCGCCGTCGCCGCCGCCCTCGGCGGGGCGACCGCCGACGACGCCGTGGACGCCGCGCTCGCCCAGCTCCCGCCCGCCACCGAGATCGGCCGCAACGCCCGGCACGCCACCGGCCTCGCCCGCACCGCCGACAGCGCCTTCGGCCTCGTCCCGCTCCTGGAGCACCAGATCGTCGACCACGTCTACAGCTACGGGATCGCCGCCGCCGAGACCGTCCCGGTCGCCCTCGCGCTGACCACCGCGGCACACGGCAGGGTCACCGAGGCGGTGCCGGCCGCGGCCTGCCTGTCCCGGGTCGCCGACTCCGCCCCGGCCCTGGCGGGCGCGCTGACCGGAGCGCTCAGTGGCGGTGCCGAGGTGCCCGCCACCTGGCGCGACGCCTGCCGCACCCTCGCCGGCTGCGCCCTGCCCCGGCTCAGGGGTACGGACCTGGTGGAACTCGCCGGGCAGCTCGCGCACACGGAACTCGCCACCCCGGGTGGACAATTCCGACATGACGCCGAAACCCACACTTGAGGACCGGATCACCGGCAGCCTCGTCGGAGCAGCCGTAGGTGACGCGCTGGGCGGTGCGGTCGAGGGCTACGCCCCCGACCGGATCGCCGAACGCCACGGAGGCCGCGTCACCGGCATCGTCGGCCCCTGGAACGGCGACGAGTGGCGCACCGCCCGCCCCATCGCCCCGTACCACAAGGGCGACGGACACGTCACCGACGACACCCTCATGACCCACGCGCTGGTACGCGTGTACGACGCGGTCCGCGACCACCTCGACGCCTACGCCGTGGCCGACCACCTGGTACCCGACCTGATGTCCACCCCCCGCTGGATCCCGGAACTGGAAGCCGAGGCACTGCCCCTCCAGCGGATCTTCCTCGCCGAGAAGTGGCTGGTGGCCCGCCTCCACTACGGGCACGTCGACCCGCGCGAGGCGGGTACCGGGAACATCGTCAACTGCGGCGCCGCGATGTACATGGCGCCGGTCGGCCTGGTCAACGCCGCGAACCCGGCCGGCGCGTACGCCGAGGCCCTCGACGTCGCCGGTGCCCACCAGTCCTCGTACGGCCGTGAGGCGGCCGGGGTGTTCGCGGCGGCGGTCGCCGCGGCCTGCGTGCCGGGAGCGACGCCCGTCTCGGTCGTCGACACGGCCCTGGACCTCGCCAAGGACGGCACCCGCTCGGCGATCGAGGCGGTGGCGGAAGCCGCCGCCGGGTACACCGACTTCGAGGAGGCCCTCCGTCCCCTCCGCGAGGCGGTCGCCCCCTTCGACACGGTGGGCCCCGACTACCGCTCCCCCTCCCTCGGCGCCCGCCGCCCGTCCCGGCTGCACGCCATCGAGGAACTGCCGATCGCGCTCGGCATGCTGCTGGTCGGTGAGGGCGACTACCGCCGCACGGTGCTGGGCGCCGTCAACTACGGCCGCGACTGCGACTCGATCGCCACCATGGCGGGCGCCGTCGCGGGCGCGCTGCACGGGGAGGCGGCCGTCCCCGCGGGCTGGGCGAAGCAGGTCGCCGAGGCCAGCCGCCTCGACCTGCACGCCCCGGCCGCGGTGCTGGCGGACGTCGCCCACGAAATCTTCGTGCGCGACACGGCCCGCCGCCGCGCCCACGAGCGGGCGTTCGTGGCCCTCTCCCCCGTCCCCGGGGTGCTCCGGTGAACGTGCGCCTCACCTGGGTGCAGCCCGAGGACCTGATCGGCCACGAGCTGCGCCAGGCCGTGGAGGACGGCCGTGACGCCTCGGCCGTCGAGGCCCGCTGGCGGGCCGCCGGCGGCACACCCGCCCCCGTGGCGGCCGGCGCCTCCCCCGCCCCGGCTCCCCCGCACCTGCGGGCCCTCGCCGAGCGTCTCCTCGACGAACTGGCCGCTCTGCCCGTCCCCCTGTCCGCCGCCGAACCCACCGCCCTCGCCCACATCCGCCGGCTCTGCCCCCACTGGCCCCGCCCCACCGGCCCGGACGCCCCACCGGACGCGGGCGGCGCGGGGGCGAGCGCGGTCGCGCCGGGGCTGGGCGCGCGGCTGCACGCGGCGTGGCTGGGGCGGGCCGCCGGGTGCCTGCTCGGCAAGCCCGTCGAGAAGCTGCCGCTCGCCGCGATCCGGGCCCTCGCCCGCGCCACCGGTAACTGGCCGCTCACCTCCTGGTTCACCGCCAGGGGCGTACCCCCGGCACTCGCCGCCGCCCACCCCTGGAACCGCCGCTCCGCCGCCACGTCCCTCGCCGAGAACATCGACGGCATGCCGGAGGACGACGACCTCGACTACCCGCTGCTCAACCTGCTCCTCCTCCAGCGGTACGGTCCCGGCTTCCGCACCGCCGACGTCGCGCGCCTGTGGCTGGACGAGCTTCCGGCCGGGCGTACCTTCACCGCCGAACGCGTCGCCTACCGCAACCTCCTCTCCGGCCTCGAACCGCCGCTCACCGCCTCCCACCGCAACCCGTTCCGGGAGTGGATCGGCGCGCTGATCCGCGCGGACGTCCACGGCTGGACCCACCCCGGCGACCCGGCGGCCGCCGCCGAGCAGGCCCACCGGGAGGCCACCCTCACCCACACCGCCAACGGCGTGTACGGCGCCATGTTCACCGCGGCCGTCATCGCCACCGCCGCCTCCGGCACCGCCGACGTCCACCGGTCGCTCGCCACCGGGCTGACCGTCGTCCCGCCCGACTCACGCCTGGCCCGCGCGGTCCGCTTCGGCATCGCGACCGCCCGCGCCCACACCGGATTCGACACCGTCGCCGACCGGCTGCACGCCGCCTACGGCTCCTACCACTGGGTACACGTCGTGCCGAACGCCGCCCTGCTCGCCGCCGCGCTCACCCACGCCGACGGCGACTTCACCCTCTCCATCTGCCGTGCCGTCTCCGGCGGCTGGGACACCGACTCCAACGGTGCCACCGCAGGCTCCGTCGCCGGTCTCCTGGCCGGCCGGCCCGAAAGGATCCCCGACCGCTGGACCTCCCCGCTCAAGAACCGCCTCGCCACCTCCGTCCCCACCTTCGACGGCGTCGGCTTCGACACCCTCGCCGCGCTCACCCACCGGCTCGCACACCAGGAGGCACCCCGCCCATGACCCACATCGTGGTGCTCGGCAGCACCAACATGGACCTCGTCGCCTATGTGAGCCGCGCCCCGAAACTCGGCGAGACCGTCACGGGCCGCGAATTCCGCTCGGTCCCGGGCGGCAAGGGAGCCAACCAGGCGGTCGCCGCGGCGCGCGCCGGGGCGGAGGTGTCGATGATCGGCGCCGTCGGCTCCGACGAGTTCGGCACCCTGCTCCGGGCCGGTCTCACCGGCTCCGGAGTCGACACCGATCTCCTCCGCACCGTCGACGGCCCGTCTGGCACCGCCCACATCGTCGTCGACGACGAGGGCGGCAACGCGATCGTCGTCATCCCCGGCGCCAACGGCACCGTCACCTCCCTGGCCCCCGGCGACGAGACGCTCATCGCCACCGGATCCGCCCTGCTGCTCCAGCTGGAACTCCCCCTCTCCGCCGTCACCGCCGGCGCCCGGGCGGCCCGCCGCCACGGCGTCCGCACGATCCTCACCCCCGCCCCCGCCCAGCCACTGCCCCCGGAGCTGCTCGCCGCCACCGACCTGCTGGTGCCCAACGAGCACGAGGCGGCGGCCCTCACCGGCCACGCCGACCCGCGCACGGCCGCCGAGGCCCTGCTCCGCCACGTCCCGGAGGTCGTCATCACCCTCGGCTCGGCCGGCAGCCTGTACGCGGCCCGCGGCGCCGACCCGGTCACCGTCCCCGCCCCCCGGGTCCGGGCCGTGGACACCACCGCCGCCGGCGACACGTTCGTCGGCGCCCTGGCCGTCGCCCTCGGCGAGGGCGCCCCCGTACCCGAGGCCCTCGCCTGGGCGTCGTCCGCCGCCGCCCTGTCCGTGCAGCGCCCCGGCGCCACGTCCTCGATGCCGTACCGCACGGAGATCGACGCCGTATGACCACCTCCTCCCCGACCGCGCCCCCGCTCCAGGGCCTGCGCGTCCTGGATCTCGCCACCCTCTTCGCCGGCCCGCTGGCGGCGACCATGCTCGGCGACTTCGGCGCCGACGTCATCAAGGTCGAACACCCCCGCAGACCCGACCCGTCCCGGGGCCACGGCCCCGCCAAGAACGGCGTCGGGCTCTGGTGGAAGCTGCTCGGCCGCAACAAGCGCGCCATCACCCTCGACCTGTCCACCCCCGGCGGCCGCGCCACCCTGCTCCGTCTCGCCGCCACCGCCGACGTGGTCGTCGAGAACTTCCGCCCCGGCACCCTGGAGAAGTGGGGCCTCGGCTGGCCCGAGCTCTCCGCCGCCAACGACCGGCTGGTGCTGGCCCGCGTCACCGGCTTCGGCCAGTACGGCCCGTACGCCCGCCGACCCGGTTTCGGCACACTCGCCGAGGCCATGAGCGGCTTCGCGGCCATCACCGGCGAACCCGACGGCCCGCCCACGCTCCCTCCCTTCGGCCTCGCCGACTCCGTCGCCGCCCTGGCCACCGCCTACGCCGTGATGACCGCCCTCCACGCCCGCGCGACCACCGGCCGCGGCCAGGTCGTCGACATGGCGATCATCGAGCCGATCCTCATGGTCCTCGGCCCGCAACCGCTCTGGTACGACCAGCTCGGCTACGTCCAGCCCCGCACCGGCAACCGCTCCCGCAACAACGCCCCGCGCAACACCTACCGCACCGCCGACGGCTCGTGGCTGGCCGTGTCCACCTCCGCCCAGTCCGTCGCGGAACGCGTGATGCGACTGGTCGGCCGGCCCGAACTGATCGCCGAACCCTGGTTCGCCGAAGGCACCACCCGCGCCCGGCACGCGGACGTCCTCGACGAAGCGGTCGGCGGCTGGATCGCCCGGCACACCCGCGACGAGGCCATGGCGGCGTTCGAGAAGGCGGAGGCGGCCATCGCCCCCGTCTACGACGTCCGCGACGTCATGGCCGACCCCCAGTACCAGGCGCTGGACACGGTCACCGAAGTGCCCGACCCCGAACTCGGCCCCGTCCGTATGCAGAACGTCCTCTTCCGCCTCTCCGAGACGCCCGGCTCCATCCGCTGGACCGGCCGCCCCCACGGCGCCGACACCGAGGACGTCCTCACCGAGCTCGGTCTGACGGCAGCCGAGATCGCCGCCCTCCGCACGGAGGGCACCCTGTGACCTCCCCGGCCGCCGCGACCACGGAGGCCCCGCCCCTGACCTGGTTGTACGCCCCGGGCGACCGGCCCGACGTCGTCGCCAAGGCCCTCGTCTCCGGCGCCGACGTCGTGATCGTCGACCTGGAGGACGCGGTGCCCCCGGACCGCAGGGCATACGCCCTCGGTGCCACCACCGACCTGCTGTCCTCGCCCCACCCCGTACCGGTCCATGTCCGCCTCCCCAGCGCGCACGACACCACGGCCATCGCGGCTCTGGCCCCCCTGCCCGGCCTCGCCGCACTGCGTATCCCCAAGGTGACACACGGCACTGACATCGGGCGGATCGCGGAGCTGGCCCCCGGCGTACCGCTCCACGCGCTGCTCGAATCCGCCCTGGCCGTCGAGCACGCCCACGCCATCGCCACCGCCCACCCGGCCGTCCGGGGCATCGCCCTCGGCGAGGCCGACCTCCGCGCCGACCTCGGCGTACGCGACGACAGGGGCCTGGACTGGCCGCGCAGCCGGGTCGTGGTGGCCGCCCGTGCCGCGAACCTGCCCCCGCCCGCCCAGTCCGTCCACCCGGACATCCGCGACCTGGACGGCCTCGCCGCGTCGTGCGCCCACGGCCGCGCACTGGGCTTCCTGGGCCGTGCGGCGATCCACCCCCGCCAGCTGCCGGTCATCCGGCGGGCGTACCTCCCGGCCCCCGAGGAGGTCGCGGCGGCGGAGGAGGTCGTCGAGGCGGCCGCCGCCGGGACCGGCGCACGGGCCCTGCCCGACGGCCGTTTCGTCGACGCGGCGGTCGTCGCGGCCGCCCGGCGCACCCTGTCCCTGGCCAGGGCCCGCCGCACATGAAACGGGGCGGCCGCCGGAACCCTGAGGTCCCGGCGGCCGCCCCGCACCACGAACAGGTCAGCTCTTCTCGGCCGACTCCGGCCGCACACCGGTTCCTTCGCCGTCCCCGGTCTTCGCACCCGCCCCGGACGCGCCCCCGTCCCCGACCGTGCCGGCGGGCCCCTCCGGGTCGGCCTTCGCCGCGTCCGCCTTCGCCGCGTCCGCCTTCGCCGCGTCGGCCTTGGCCAGCTCCGCGAGCGCCGCCGGTTCCACGACCTCCTCGCGGCCCGGCCGCATCCGCGACGAGAGCACGATGTACGTCACGGCCAGCAGGAAGACCACGATCGCGGTCCATACGTTCAGCCGGAGACCGAGAACGTGGTGCGCCTCGTCGACACGCATGTACTCGATCCAGCCGCGTCCGGCGCAGTACGCCGCGACGTACAGCGCGAACGCCCGGCCGTGACCCAGCCGGAACCGGCGGTCCGCCCAGACGACCAGCAGCGCGACGCCGACGCACCACAGCGATTCGTACAGGAAGGTCGGGTGGTAGAGCCCGGCCTCGCGGTTGGGACCCTCGCTGATCTCCAGCGCCCACGGCAGGTCGGTGCGCCGGCCGTACAACTCCTGGTTGAACCAGTTGCCCCAGCGTCCGATCGCCTGGGCGAGGGCGATCCCGGGCGCGATGGCGTCCGCGTACGCGGGCAGCGGGATGCCCCGGCGGCGGCAGCCGATCCAGGCACCGACGGCGCCGAGCGCGATGGCGCCCCAGATGCCGAGGCCGCCCTCCCAGATCTTGAACGCGTCGACCCAGTTCTCACCCTCGCTGAAGTACAGCTGGTAGTCGGTGATCACGTGGTACAGCCGGCCGCCGACGAGGCCGAAGGGCACGGCCCACACGGCGATGTCGGCCACGGTGCCGGCTTTGCCGCCCCGGGCGAGCCAGCGCTTGTTGCCGAACCAGACGGCGACGAAGACACCGATGATGATGCAGAAGGCATAGCCGCGCAGCGGGACCGGTCCGAGATGGAGCACACCGGTCGACGGGCTGGGAATGTAGGCAAGGTCCATGGCAGGTCCGACGCTACCCTGCCGGGCGGGAGACGGGGCAACCCGCCCGGCAAAGACTGGATAACAGCCAGGGCCGCCGCGCTCGGCCGGAGGCGGACGCCTCGCTCAGCCGGAGGGGGAGGACGCGGGGGCCGGGGGCGAGGCGGGAGCGGCGGGCGACGGGAACGCCGTGCCCGGCTTCTTGCCCTTGTTCGCCTCGGCGACCCACTTCTTCAGGTTCTCGATGGAGATCTGTTCCTTGCCCTTGCTCGGGAAGATCGACTCACCGTTGAGCAGCACCGTCGGCGTGCCCCGGAAATCGCCGTCGCGGAACGCCTCGTTGGACTTGTTCACCCACTTGTCGTGCGTGCCCTCCGCTACGCAGGAGCGGAAGGCGGGGGTGTCCAGGCCGGGCACCTTGGCGGCCAGTTCGAAGATCTTGGCGTCCCGGGCGAACGCGTCGTCCTGCTCCGGGGGCTGGTTCTGGTAGAGCGTGTCGTGGAACGGGACGAACGTGCCGGCGTCCTGGGCGCACGCCGCGGCGTTCGCCGCGTTGAGCGATCCGCTGCCGCCCATGTTGCCGTCGATGATCGTGGCCAGGTGGTACTCGACCCTGATCTGGCCGGAGTCGGTCAGCTCGTGGATCGTGTCGCGGGCGGCGTTCTCGAACTGGGCGCAGGCCGGGCAGCGGAAGTCCTCCCAGATCGTGAGCGTGGAAGGGGCGTCGGTGGCGCCGACCGGGATGGCCAGCCGGTCCTCGCCGGCCGCGCCGGTGGGGGCGGCGACGGGGCCCGAGCCGGAGCTGTCGCCCTTGTCGCCGGTGTTCGCGGCGATGAGCCCGACGACCGCGGCCAGCCCGAGCACGCCGACGACGGCGGTCGCGACGATCAGGGTACGCCTGCGCTTGTCGCGGGCCTTCTGGCGCTCGCGTTCCTCCTGGAGGCGCATCCGCGCGCTCCGCTTGCCTGCACTGTTCTTCTCGCTCACGCCCACAGCAACGAACCGGGGAGGCGCCCGCGCGCCTCCCCGGTCCACTTCCACCCGTACGAGCTACGAAACTCGCCGTACCCCCTTGGCGAGTTCGCCCGCCAGTTCCCGTACGGCGGCGACGCCGGCCGCGTGGTCGTCGGCGTCGAGCATCCGCTTGACGAACGCGGAGCCGACGATGACGCCGTCGGCGAAACCGGCGACTTCCGCTGCCTGCTCGGCGTTGGAGACACCGAGACCCACGCAGACCGGCAGGTCGGAGGTGGCGCGGGTGCGGCGCACCAGGTCGGCCGCCTGTTCGCCGACGGACTCGCGGGTGCCGGTGACGCCCATCAGGGACGCTGCGTAGACGAAGCCGGAGCCGGCCTCGGTGATGGTGGCCAGCCGCTCGTCCCTGCTGCTGGGCGCGACGACGAAGACGGTCGCCAGACCGTGCTTGTCGGCGTGCTCGCGCCAGACGGCGGACTCCTGGACCGGCAGGTCGGGCAGGATGCAGCCGGCGCCGCCCGCCTCGGCGAGTTCGGCGGTGAAGCGCTCGACGCCGTACCGGTCGACGGGGTTCCAGTACGTCATGACCAGGACCGGCTTGCCGGTGGCCTGGTGCGCCTCGCGCACCGTGCGCATGACGTCGGCGATCCTGACGCCGCCGCGCAGCGCGATGTCGTCGGCGGTCTGGATGACCGGGCCGTCCAGGACCGGGTCGCTGTGCGGCAGGCCGACCTCGACGACGTCGGCGCCGCCGTCGAAGACCGCCTTGACGGCTTCGATCCCGCCGTCGACGGTGGGGAAGCCGGCCGGGAGGTACGCGATGAGGGCGGCCCGGTTCTCGGACCTGGCCCGCCGCAGGGTGTCGCTCAGCAGCTCGATGTTCCCGCTCACTTGGTGCCCCCCTGGTTCGTGGTGCCCGCCTGGTCCGTGGTGCCCACCCGGATCCCGGTGCCGGTACGGATCTCGGTGTCCGTCTGGATCTCGGCCGCGCCGTCGTCGGCGGAGGCGTCGGCCTCGACCGGGGCGGCGTCGGTGCCGTACAGGCCGAAGTAGCGCGCGGCGGTGTCCATGTCCTTGTCGCCGCGGCCGGAGAGGTTGACCACGATGAGACCGTCCTCGCCGAGCTCCCGGCCGATCTCCAGGGCACCGGCGAGCGCGTGGGCGGACTCGATGGCCGGGATGATGCCCTCGGTGCGGGACAGCAGGCGCAGCGCCTGCATGGCCGCGTCGTCCGTCACCGCGCGGTACTCGCCGCGGCCACTGTCCTTGAGGTACGAGTGCTCCGGGCCGATGCCCGGGTAGTCGAGACCGGCGGAGATCGAGTAGGGCTCGGTGATCTGGCCCTCGTCGTCCTGGAGGACGTACGACCGGGAGCCGTGCAGGATGCCGGGCTCGCCGGCGGTGAGGGTGGCCGCGTGCTCGCCCGTCTCGACGCCGTGTCCGGCGGGCTCGCAGCCCACCAGGCGCACGCCGGTGTCCCGGATGAACGCGTGGAACAGGCCGATGGCGTTGGAGCCGCCGCCGACGCAGGCGACGGCCGCGTCGGGCAGCCGGCCGGCCCGTTCCAGGATCTGGCGGCGGGCCTCGACGCCGATGACGCGGTGGAAGTCGCGCACCATGGCGGGGAACGGGTGCGGTCCGGCGACCGTCCCGAAGAGGTAGTGCGTGCGGTCGACGTTGGCGACCCAGTCGCGGAACGCCTCGTTGATGGCGTCCTTGAGGGTGCGGCTGCCGGACTTGACGGGGATGACCTCGACGCCCAGCATCCGCATCCGGGCGACGTTCAGCGCCTGGCGCTGGGTGTCGATCTCGCCCATGTAGATGGTGCATTCGAGGCCGAACAGGGCGCAGGCGGTGGCGGTGGCGACACCGTGCTGGCCGGCGCCGGTCTCGGCGATGACCCGGGTCTTGCCCATGCGCTTGGTGAGCAGGGCCTGGCCCAGCACGTTGTTGATCTTGTGCGAGCCGGTGTGGTTCAGGTCCTCCCGCTTGAGGAAGACCCGCGCCCCGCCCGCGTGCCGCGCGAACCGGGGCACCTCGGTGAGGGCGCTCGGCCGGCCGGTGTAGTTGACCAGCAGGTCGTCGAGCTCGGCGGCGAACTCGGGGTCGCTCTTGGCCTTGTCGTACTCGACGGCGACCTCGTCGACCGCGGCGACGAGGGCCTCGGGGATGAACTTGCCGCCGTAGGCGCCGAAGTAGCCATCGGCGCTGGGGACCTGACCCTCGGGGTCGGGAAGGAAGAACTCGCTGGGCATGCGACATGCTCCTCTACGGGGGCGACCGAGGCCCCCGGATGTCTCGGCTTGACGGTGTCACGGTGTGCGCCGGCACCACCGGTCGGCCGCCGCCCGCCCGCCGTCGGGTCCGCTCCGTGCGGGACGCGGAGGGTGAGGGCGGTCGGTCAGCGGTCGAGGCGGCGCGCGGTGCGCGCACGCCATCGCATGCCGTTGACCTGGCCGGGCTCGTCACCGATGACGTAGCGGACGCGACGCCCGTGCACGCGGCGCGCCGGGGCCCGGCAGCCGCGCGGGCGGCAGCCCCTGGCCAGCCGGGCGTAGGGGTCGCGCGAGGCCGCGTCGGCCGCCGGGACGGTGAGGTACGCGGGTGAGGTGCCCGTGCCCGGCCGGTCGGGGGTCCGCGCGCCGAGGTCCGGCGCGGAAGCGGGGCACGCGCGCGTGGAGCGGTCCGTACCGGGGCCCCGGTACGCGCGGGTGGGGCCGTCCGCCCGGCACGCGCGCGTGGCCGCGGGCGACGCCTGCGACGGGCGCGGGTGCGTCCGGTGCGGCGTCGCGGCGGCGACGGGGCGGGCGGCGGCGGTCATGGGGAGGGCTCAGCCCCGTCCGTGCCGGAGGGCCGGGTGGGCGCCCGCGGCGACCAGGTCGGCCACCGCGGACTTCGGGTCGCGCCCGGTGACCAGGGACTCGCCGACGAGCACGGCGTCCGCGCCCGCGTTGGCGTACGCGATCAGGTCGTGCGGTCCGCGGATGCCGGACTCGGCGACCTTCACGATGTGGGCGGGGATCTCGGGGCCGACCCGCTCGAAGGTGGTGCGGTCCACCTTGAGGGTCTTCAGGTTGCGCGCGTTGACGCCGATGACGCGGGCGCCCGCGTCGACGGCCCGCTCGACCTCGTCCTCGTCGTGCACCTCGACCAGCGGAGTGAGGCCGATGGACTCGGCCCGCTCGATCAGCGACTCCAGAGCGGGCTGCTCCAGGGCGGCGACGATCAGCAGGGCGAGGTCGGCGCCGTAGGCCCTGGCCTCCCAGAGCTGGTAGGCGGTGACGATGAAGTCCTTGCGCAGGACCGGGATGTCGACCTTGGCGCGGACGGCTTCCAGGTCGGCGAGGGAGCCGCCGAAGCGCCGCTGCTCGGTCAGTACGGAGATGACGGACGCGCCGCCCGCCTCGTAGTCCGCGGCGAGCCCCGCGGGGTCGGCGATCGCGGCGAGCGCGCCCTTGGAGGGGCTGGAGCGCTTCACCTCGCAGATGACCTTGACGCCGTCGCCGCGCAGCGCGGCGGCCCCGTCCTTGGCCTGCGGCGCCTTGGCCGCACGCTCCTTGAGCTCGTCCAGGGAGACCCGCGCCTGTCGCTCTGCGAGGTCGGCGCGAACGCCTTCGATGATCTCGTCGAGCACACTCACGCGAGCGGCCCCCTTCCGGGACGGTGATGTTGGATCAGGATCAGTCACCTCGATGGTATCCGCACCGGGGCCAAGAGTCCTCATCCGGCCGACCGCACCGCTGTGAGCTGCGGTTTCACGGAGCGAGCGCCGAACCGAACGGAAGGTTCCGGACGATCGAGAAAAGCACCAGCACCGCGCCGGCCGCCCACCACCAGACCGGCCGGAGAGTGATCCCCGCGGGCCGTCCGCGCACGGCCCTCACCAGCCAGAACACCATCGCCACGGCGAAGACGACGTACCCGCCGACGGCGATCGCGTTGGCGCCCAGGGCGGTCGCCAGGTCGCCGTGGACGAACGCGTGGGCGCTGCGCAGGCCGCCGCAGCCGGGGCAGAGGATCCCGGTGAGGCGGAACAGCGGGCAGACGGGGTAGTGGCCGGGTTCGTTGGGGTCGATGGCCCCGACGTACGCGAAGGCCGCCGCGACGCCGGCGAGGACGCCGAGCGGCGGCGCGACCCGCTGCCGGAGCGAGCGCGGCCCCGTCCGGTACGGCCCCGGCGGCGGGAAAGCGGCCGCTGCGGGCGCTTGCGGCGGGCCGTGCCCGGCTCCGGGCCCGGCGGCCGCGCCCAGAGCGGGCACCGGGGGCGCCGGGGACGCGGGGCCGGCGGCGGGCACAGGGGCGGCGGCCGGCACGGCGGGGGCGGCCGGCACGGCGGGGGCGGCCGGCACGGCGGGGGCGGCCGGCACGGGGCGGGCGGCCGGCGGGGCGGGAGCTGCGAGCGGCGGGTTGGGGTCCACCGGCTGATTGTCCCCGGTGACGCGAAAAGGCGCAGCCCGGCTGGTGCCGGACCGCGCCTCGTGCCGGGATGCGCCCGGACGGCTCAGGCGTGGACGTCCGCGCGGCCGGTCTCGGGGGTGTGGTCCTTGCGGGCCGCCTCCGCGCGGGCCCGGTCGAGCTCCGGCGACGGCTTCTGCCCGAGGCCGGCGAGCTTCATCGCGCCTCCGACGACACCACCGAGCAGGATGACGGCGATGCCCGCCCAGAAGCCGAACGGGTTGTCCGCCACCATGAAGGCACCGGCGACGCAGAAGCCGATGAAGGAGATGATGACACCGGTCCAGGCGGCCGGGGTGTGTCCATGGTCGCTGGCCATGAATTGCTCCTCGTTGATGTTGCTCTCTTAGGGCCCCGCCGGGTGCGGACGCTCCGCGACATTGTCCCGCACACGCGCGTGGGAAGTGATCCGGGGGTCACCCTCGCGGGTCGGTCGGATCCTCGCCGCGGTCCAGGGCCTTCCACAGCTCCTCGGGCCGTTCCGGGTCGGTGGGGGCGGCCGCGCGGCCGCTCCTGGCCGTGCGGGGGGCCGCGTCGCGCTCGTACCGCCCGGACATGGCGGGCCAGGCGCGGCCGTAGCGGAGGGCCAGCAGCCCGGCGGCGAGGATCAGCAGCGCGGCGACGGCCGTCGCGTAGGGCCAGGCGGTGTGCGTGAGGGCGCCTATGCGGGCGGCGGCGTCCCCGGTGGTCGAGGCGGCCTTCTCGTCGAGCGCGGAGCGGTCGGAGGCCCCCAGGTACGCGGCGACGGCCGCGCCCGCCCCGCTCAGGGTGAGCAGCAGCGACACGAGGAACCGGCCGGCGCGGCGTACGGCGAAGACGGCGACGAGGGCCGCCAGGCCCACGACGGCGAGGGCGGTCGGTACACCGGTGACGTCACCGCCCGCGACGTCGAGCGGCACGGTGCCGCCGCCGACGGCGACGGTGCCCTCGGCCCAGGTCTGGCCCGAGGCGAGCAGCACGACGGCTGCCCCCACGGCGCCGAGGAGCAGGGCGGCGGCCAGGCTGCGGCGGCCGCCCGAAGCGGCCGCCGTCCGGTCCGCGCGGGTGGCACGGGGCTGGGGTACGGATGCGGCACTCACGTCTCCACTATCCCTTATGCCGTCATGCGCCCTTCATCCGGTTGGCGGTGTGCACGGCGCGGAGGACGGCGGCCGCCTTGTTGCGGCACTCGGTGTCCTCGGCGACCGGGTCGGAGTCGGCGACGACGCCGGCGCCCGCCTGGACGTACGCCGTGCCGTCGCGCAGGAGCGCGGTGCGGATGGCGATCGCCGTGTCGGAGTCGCCCGCGAAGTCCAGGTAGCCGACACAGCCGCCGTACAGGCCGCGCCTGGTGGGCTCCAGGTCCTCGATGATCTGCATGGCGCGCGGCTTGGGCGCGCCGGACAGCGTGCCGGCGGGGAAGCAGGCGGTGAGGACGTCGAAGGCGGTACGGCCCTCGGCGACACGGCCGGTGACGGTCGAGACGATGTGCATGACGTGCGAGTACCGCTCGATGGACATGAAGTCGACGACCTCGACGGAACCGGGTTGGCAGACCCGGCCGAGGTCGTTGCGGCCGAGGTCGACGAGCATCAGGTGCTCGGCCCGCTCCTTGGGGTCGGCGATGAGCTCGTCGGCGAGGGCCTGGTCCTCCTGCGGCGTGGCCCCGCGCGGGCGGGTGCCGGCGATCGGGTGGAGCATCGCGTGCCCGTCCTCGACCTTGACGAGCGCTTCGGGGCTGGAGCCCACGACGTCGAAGCCGTGGAAGCGGAAGAGGTACATGTACGGCGACGGATTGGTCGCCCGCAGGACCCGGTAGACGTCCAGGGCGCTCGCCGTGCAGGGGGTCTCGAAGCGCTGGGAGGGCACCACCTGGAAGGCTTCGCCGGCCCTGATGCGCTCCTTGATGTCCTCGACGGCGTCCTGGTAGGCCGCGCCGCCCCACAGGGCGGTGTACGGCGGCAGCTCGGAGGGCGGGAGGGCGGCGGGTTCGGTGCGGAGCGGCTCGGCGAGGTCGGCGGCCATGGCGTCGAGGCGGGCGACGGCGTCCGCGTACGCCTCGTCGACGCCGGTGTCGAGGTCGTTGTGGTTGATGGCGTTGGCGATGAGCATCACCGTGCCGTCCCAGTGGTCGAGCACGGCGAGGTCGGAGGTGAGCAGCATCGTCAGCTCGGGCAGCCGGAGGTCGTCGTCGCCGTGGTCGGCGATGCGCTCCAGGCGGCGCACGATGTCGTAGCCGAGGTAGCCGACCATTCCGCCGGTGAAGGGCGGCATCCCGGAGGCCAGGTCCCGCGGGGTGTGGAGGGCCTCCACGGTGGCGCGCAGCGCCTGGAGGGGGTCGCCGTCCACGGGGACCCCCACGGGCGGGGAGCCGATCCAGTGGGCCCGGCCGTCGCGGGCGGTCAGCGTCGCGGAGCTGCGTACGCCGATGAAGGAGTACCGGGACCAGGAGCGGCCGTTCTCGGCGGACTCCAGGAGGAAGGTGCCGGGGCGTTCGGCCGCGAGCTTGCGGTAGAGGCCGACCGGGGTGTCGCCGTCGGCGAGGAGACGGCGGCTGACGGGGATCACGCGGCGGTCGGCCGCCAGCTTGCGGAAGGTCTCGAGGTCCATGGCGTCCGACCCTACTTTCCGGGCTTTCCGAGCGGCAGGACATCGGCGTCGAAGCAGGTCCGGGCGCCGGTGTGGCAGGCGGCCCCGACCTGGTCGACCTTGACCAGGACGGTGTCGGCGTCGCAGTCGAGGGCGACGGACCTGACGTGCTGCACATGACCGGAGGTGTCGCCCTTGACCCAGTACTCCCGGCGACTGCGGGACCAGTAGGTGCAGCGGCCGGTGGTGAGGGTGCGGTGCAGGGCCTCGTCGTCCATCCAGCCCAGCATGAGCACCTCGCCGGTGTCGTACTGCTGGGCGATGGCCGGGACCAGCCCGTCGGGGCTGCGCTTGAGACGGGCGGCGATGGCCGGGTCAAGGTTGCTGGTCATAGGGCCATTGTGCCGTGACGGCGGGGTCCTTCAGGTGGTGCGTCCACTGGGCGGACCGCACCCCGCGGCCGTACCCTGGCCCCCATGTCGACCCATGCCAAGCGTGAACGGCTCCTGCTCGCCGACCTTTTGGAGGCGGCGGGCCCCGATGCCCTGACCCTGTGCGAGGGGTGGAAGACCCGTGATCTGGCGGCCCATGTGGTGGTGCGCGAGCGCCGTCCGGACGCGGCCGCCGGGATACTGCTGGGGGCCCTGCGGGGGCGCCTGGAGCAGGTGCAGGCGGAGTACGCGTCGAAGCCGTACGACGAACTGATCCAGCTGATCCGGACGGGCCCGCCCCGGATGTCCCCGTACGCGATCAAGCAGCTCGACGAGGGCGCCAACACCGTCGAGTTCTTCGTGCACGCCGAGGACGTCCGCCGGGCACAGCAGGACTGGACGGCCCGCGAGCTGGACCCGGTCTTCGCGGAGGCCCTGTGGGTGCGCCTGGAGAAGGCGGCGCGCATGCTGTGCCGCAAGGTTCCGGTGGGTCTGGTGCTGCGCCGGCCCAACGGCCAGACGACGGTCGCCCACCGGGGCACGCCGGTGGTCACCGTGACGGGTGAGCCGGGCGAGCTCACGATGTTCGTCTTCGGCCGGCAGGACGCGGCGGACGTCGAGGTGGAGGGCGACAAGGACGCCGTGGAGCGGCTGCACGGGACGAAGCAGCTGGGGATCTGACCGGAGGATCCGCCCGCGAGGGCTCCGTGTGGCGCCCGCGCCCCGCCGTGGGCGCCGCACGCGCGTCCGGCGTCCGACCGGCCGCCGTCGGTGGCGGCGGGCATCATCGGACGTACGGGCGCGGGAGGAGGACCAGCATGATCAGGATCGCGATGACCAGTGTGTACGTCGACGACGAGGAGAAGGCCCACGCCTTCTACGCCGACGTGCTCGGCTTCGAGACCCGGACGAACCTCGACCTCGGCGGCGCGCGCTTCATCACGGTGGCCGCGCCCGGTCAGGATGTGGAGCTGCTGCTGGAGCCCGGGGACAGCCCCGTGGCGGAGCGGTACCGCCGGGGGCTGCGGGAGGCGGGGCTGCCGTGCATCGTCCTCGGGGTCGACGACCTGCGGGCGGAGCACGAGCGGCTGAGCGGGCTGGGTGTGCGGTTCACCCAGCCGCCCACCGAGCACGGCCCGGTGCTGACGGCGGTGCTGGACGACACCGTCGGCAACCTCGTCCAGCTCGCCCAGCCGCTCGTCTGAGGCCCTGCAGCCGCCAGGGATGACCTAGCGGACCGGGTGGCCGGCCTCGCGCAGGGCGGCTTTCACCTCGGAGATCCGCAGGTCGCCGAAGTGGAAGACGGACGCGGCCAGCACCGCGTCGGCGCCCGCGTCGATCGCGGGCGGGAAGTGGGCGAGCGCGCCCGCGCCACCGGAGGCGATCACCGGCACCGTGACGTGCTTGCGGACGGCGGCGATCATCTCGGTGTCGTAGCCGTCCTTGGTGCCGTCCGCGTCCATCGAGTTGAGCAGGATCTCGCCCGCGCCCAGCTCGGCGGCCCGGTGGGCCCACTCGACGGCGTCGATGCCGGTCCCGCGGCGTCCGCCGTGCGTGGTGACCTCGAAGGTGCCTTCCGGGGTCCGCCGCGCGTCCACCGACAGCACCAGCACCTGGCGGCCGAAGCGCTCGGCGATCTCCTGGATCAGCTCGGGCCGGGCGATGGCCGCCGTGTTGACGCCGACCTTGTCCGCGCCGGCGCGCAGCAGCTTGTCCACGTCGTCGGCGCTGCGTACGCCGCCACCGACGGTCAGCGGGATGAAGACCTGCTCGGCGGTGCGGCGCACCACGTCGTAGGTGGTCTCCCGGTTGCCGGACGAGGCGGTGATGTCGAGGAAGGTCAGCTCGTCGGCGCCCTCGGCGTCGTACAGCTTGGCCATCTCGACGGGGTCGCCGGCGTCGCGGAGGTTCTGGAAGTTGACGCCCTTGACGACCCGGCCGTTGTCCACGTCCAGGCAGGGGATGACGCGTACCGCGAGGGTCATGAGGCGGTACCTCCTCGGGTGGTGTCGGCCCGGTACGCCTCGACCTCGACCTCGACGACCAGGCTGGGGTCGACGAGGCCGGAGACGATGATCATTGAAGCGGCGGGGCGGACGTCGTCGAACAGCTCCTTGTGGGCGCGGCCTACCTCCTCCACGTCCCGGGCGTGGGTGAGGTACATCCGGGTGCGCACCACGTCGGCCGGGCCGAGGCCGAGCCGGGCGAGCGCGGCGAAGGCCACGTTGAAGGAGTTGACCGTCTGGTCGTAGGGCCCGCCGCCGGCGATCTGGCCGTCGACGATCGAGGTGCAGCCGGAGACCAGGACCAGGCCGTTGGGAAGCTCTACGGCGCGGGAGTAGCCGAACTGCTCCTCCCACGGCGCACCGGTCACCACACGGCGCGGGGAGTCGCTCATCCGGCCACCGCCGCGAGCGCTTCCTCCAGGGTGAACGCCTCGGCGTACAGCGCCTTGCCGACGATGGCGCCCTCGACGCCCAGCGGGACGAGCTCCGACAGGGCGCGCAGGTCGTCCAGCGACGAGACGCCTCCGGAGGCGACGACCGGCTTGTCGGTGGCCGCGCAGACGTTGCGCAGCAGCTCCAGGTTGGGGCCCTGGAGCGTGCCGTCCTTGGCGATGTCGGTGACCACGTAGCGGGCGCAGCCCTCGGAGTCGAGGCGGGCCAGCGTCTCGTAGAGGTCGCCGCCGTCGCGGGTCCAGCCGCGGCCGCGCAGGGTGGTGCCGCGGACGTCCAGGCCGACCGCGATCTTCTCGCCCTGCTCGGCGATGACCTTGGCGACCCACTCGGGGGTCTCCAGCGCGGCGGTGCCCAGGTTGACGCGGGTGCAGCCGGTGGCGAGCGCGGCGGCGAGCGACGCGTCGTCGCGGATGCCGCCGGACAGCTCCACCTTGATGTCCATGGCCTTCGTGACCTGGGCGATGAGTTCCCGGTTGTCACCGGTGCCGAAGGCGGCGTCGAGGTCCACCAGATGCAGCCACTCGGCGCCCGCGCGCTGCCAGGCGAGGGCAGCCTCCAGCGGAGAGCCGTAGGAGGTCTCCGTGCCGGACTCGCCATGGACGAGCCGGACGGCCTGGCCGTCCCGGACGTCGACGGCGGGAAGGAGTTCGAGCTTGCTCATCTCAGCGGGTCCTAGATCCTTTTGGCGGGTCGGGGGGGGTGGGGCGGGTCAGAGGGTGTCGAGCCAGTTGGTCAGCAGCTGGGCGCCGGCGTCCCCGGACTTCTCGGGGTGGAACTGGGTCGCCGAGAGCGCGCCGTTCTCGACGGCCGCCACGAACCGCTCACCGTGCGTGGACCAGGTGACCCTGGGCGCGCGCATCGCGGGGTTGGTGATCTCCAGGCTCCAGTCGTGGACGGCGTAGGAGTGCACGAAGTAGAACCGGGTGTCGGCGTCCAGGCCGGCGAACAGCCGGCTGTCCTCGGGGGCCTCGACGGTGTTCCAGCCCATGTGGGGGACGACGGGGGCCTTCAGGGGACCGACTGTGCCGGGCCACTCGTCCAGGCCCTCGGTCTCCACGCCGTGCTCGATGCCGCGTCCGAAGAGGATCTGCATGCCGACGCAGATGCCCATGACGGGCCGCCCTCCGGAGAGGCGGCGCTCCACGATCCAGTCGCCGCGCGCCTCCTTGAGCCCGGTCATGCAGGCGGAGAAGGCACCGACACCGGGGACGAGGAGCCCGTCGGCGTTCATGGCCCTGTCGTAGTCGCGGGTGATCTCGACGTCGGCTCCGACGTGGGCGAGGGCCCGCTCGGCGGAGCGGACGTTGCCGAACCCGTAGTCGAAGACGACGACCTTCTTGGAGTTCATTGCGCTCATTCCCAGATTCCCTGGATCCGCATGACGCCCGCCACGAGGCACATCAGGGAGGCGATGGCCAGCAGGACGACGACGCCCTTGGGCATCTGCTGCTTGCTGAAGGAGTAGACGCCTCCCGCGAGGAAGAGGCCGACGACGATCAGGATGGTCGAAAGACCGGTCACAGTGCTCTTCCGTTCTCCCCCGGGGCCGACACCCGGGAGGTGCCCCCGTCCCCGCCCGCGCGGCGCGGAGGTGCGGGCATCGCAGTCGTCCCCGGCCCGGCGGCCGCGTGTGCGTCGCTCACAGCGCGCCCTTCGTGGAGGGCAGGATCCCGGCCGCGCGCGGGTCGCGCTCCGAGGCGTACCGGAGGGCGCGGGCGAGGGCCTTGAACTGGCACTCCACGATGTGGTGGGCGTTGCGCCCGTACGGCACGTGGACGTGCAGCGCGATCTGGGCCTGGGCGACGAAGGACTCCAGGATGTGCCGGGTCATCGTCGTGTCGTAGGAGCCGATCATCGGCGCCATGTTCTCGGGCTCGGTGTGCACGAGGTAGGGGCGGCCGGAGAGGTCGACCGTGACCTGGGCGAGGGACTCGTCCAGCGGCACGGTGCAGTTGCCGAACCGGTAGATGCCGACCTTGTCGCCGAGCGCCTGCTTGAAGGCGGCGCCGAGGGCGAGGGCGGTGTCCTCGATGGTGTGGTGGGAGTCGATGTGCAGGTCGCCGTCGGTCTTGACGGTCAGGTCGAACAGTCCGTGGCGGCCGAGCTGGTCCAGCATGTGGTCGTAGAAGCCGACGCCGGTCGACACGTCGACCTTTCCGGTGCCGTCGAGGTCTATCTCGACGACGACGGACGTCTCCTTGGTGGTGCGCTCGACCCGTCCTACGCGGCTCATGAGCTCTGCTCCTTCTTCAGTGCGCGAACCGCATCCAGGAACGCGTCGTTCTCTTGCGGGGTGCCGGCGGTGACCCTCAGCCAGCCCGGTACGCCGTTGTCACGGACCAGGACGCCCCGGTCGAGGATCTTCTGCCACACCGCGTGTGCGGCACCCTCGCCGGTGAACCGCCCGAATTGTACGAAGTTGGCGTCGGATTCGGTCACCTCGTAGCCGATGGCGCGCAGCTCGGTGACCAGCCGGTCCCGCTCGGTCTTCAGCTGTTCGACGTACCCCAGCAGCGTATCGGTGTGCTCCAGGGCCGCGAGCGCGGTGGCCTGGGTGACGGCCGACAGGTGGTAGGGCAGCCGCACCAGTTGGACGGCGTCGACCACGGCCGGGTGGGCCGCCAGGTACCCCAGGCGCAGGCCCGCCGCGCCGAACGCCTTGGACATGGTGCGGGAGACCACCAGGTGGGGGCGGCCGTCGATGAGGGACAGCAGCGAGGGGCGGTGGCTGAATTCCACGTACGCCTCGTCGACCACCACCAGGGACGGCTTGGCCGCCTGCGCGGCCTCGTACAGCGCCAGCACGGTCTCCGCCTCGACGGCGGTGCCCGTGGGGTTGTTGGGCGAGGTGATGAAGACGACGTCGGGGCGGTGCGCGGCGATGGCCGCCGTCGCGGAGGCGACGTCGATGGTGAAGTCGTCGTTGCGCGGCCCGGAGATCCAGCCCGTCCCGGTCCCGCGCGAGATGAGGCCGTGCATCGAGTACGAGGGCTCGAAGCCGATCGCGAGGCGGCCCGGTCCGGCGAACGTCTGGAGCAGCTGCTGGATGACCTCGTTGGACCCGTTGGCGGCCCAGACGTTGGCGGTGCCGACCTCGTACCCGGTGGTCCGGGTGAGGTAGGCGGCCAGTTCCGTGCGCAGTTCGACGGCGTCCCGGTCGGGGTAGCGGTTGAGCGAGCGTGCCGCCTCCCGGACCCGCTCGGCGATCCGCTCGACGAGCGGCTCGGGCAGCGGGTACGGGTTCTCGTTGGTGTTGAGGCGTACGGGTACGTCGAGCTGCGGGGCGCCGTAGGGGGACTTGCCGCGCAGCTCGTCGCGGATGGGCAGGTCGTCGATGCCGATGGTCACCGCTGGGGCACCTTCCATCCGAACCTGGCCTTGATCGCCGCGCCGTGCGCCGGCAGGTCCTCCGCCTCCGCGAGGGTCACCACGTGGTGGGCCACCTCGGCGAGCGCGTCGCGCGTGTAGTCCACGATGTGGATGCCGCGCAGGAACGACTGCACGGACAGGCCGGAGGAGTGGCAGGCGCAGCCGCCGGTGGGCAGGACGTGGTTGGACCCGGCGCAGTAGTCGCCGAGCGAGACCGGCGCCCACGGCCCGACGAAGATCGCGCCGGCGTTGCGGACGCGCCGGGCGACGGCCGCCGCGTCGGCGGTCTGGATCTCCAGGTGTTCGGCGCCGTACGCGTCGACGACGCGCAGGCCCTCCTCCAGACCGTCGACCAGCACGATCGCGGACTGCCTGCCGCGCAGGGCCGGCCCGATCCGGTCGTCGACGTGCCGGGTGGCGGCGACCTGGGGCTCCAGCTCCTTCTCCACGGCCTCGGCGAGGTCGGTGGAGTGGGTGACCAGGACGGCGGCGGCGAGCGGGTCGTGCTCGGCCTGGCTGATCAGGTCGGCGGCGACGTGCGCCGGGTCGGCGGTGTCGTCGGCGAGGACCGCGATCTCGGTCGGGCCGGCCTCGGTGTCGATGCCGATCCGGCCGGTGAAGTACCGCTTGGCGGCGGCGACCCAGATGTTGCCGGGGCCGGTGACCATGTTGGCGGGGGCGCAGGACTCGGTGCCGTACGCGAACATGGCGACGGCCTGGGCGCCTCCGGCCGCGTACACCTCGTCGAGGCCGAGGAGGGCGCAGGCGGCGAGGATCGTCGGGTGCGGGAGGCCGCCGTGCTCCTTCTGCGGCGGGGAGGCGAGGGCGATCGACTCGACGCCCGCCTCCTGTGCCGGCACCGCGTTCATGATCACGGACGAGGGGTAGACGGAGCGGCCGCCGGGCGCGTACAGACCGACTCGCTGGACCGGGACCCACTTCTCGGTGACCGTGCCGCCGGGCACCACCTGGGTGGTGTGCTCCTCGCGGCGCTGCGCGCGGTGGACGATCCTGGCGCGCCGGATCGACTCCTCCAAGGCGGCGCGGACGGCCGGGTCGAGCTCCTCCAGCGCGCGCGTGAGCGCGGTGGCCGGAACGCGCACCCGGTCCAGGACGACCCCGTCGAACTTCTCCGCGTAGTCGATCAGCGCCGCGTCTCCCCGATGATGCACGGCCTCGCAGATCGGCCGCACCTTCTCCAGGGCGGCTTCCACGTCGAACTCGGCACGGGGCAGCAGGTCGCGCAGAGCGCCACCCTCCGGGAGGGCGTCGCCGCGCAGATCGATTCGTGAGATCACAGGTCAATTCTCGCAGACGGCGTCGCGCGGCAGAGCGCCCGTATCACTGGCTGATACACGCCGCAGTGGCGTCTTGTTGTCACACCTGACCGTTAGCGTTCGGTCCGTCACACAGAGGGAAGAACAACCGTACGAATCAGGGGAAGCGGAGGGGGCGGCAGTGACCGAGCCGCACGACGACGATGTGCCGGCCGACCTCACCCCGTCCGAGGTGGGGATGTGGCAGGCGTTCCGGATCGGCGCCACGTACGACCTGAGCACCGGTAACGCGGTGCTGGACGACCCGTTCTCGCCGCGCGTGTGGCCGCCGGAGCGGAGCGTGCGGGCCGACAAGGTGGCGCTGCTGCTGCTGGACGGGCCGCCCGCGCTGGCGGGGCGGGTGTCGGCGCTGAAGCTGCGCGGGGTGCACATCACCGGGACGCTCGACCTGGCGGGCGGCACCATCGGGCCGTACGTGGAACTGCACGGCTGCCGGTTCGAGAACGAGGTGGTGCTGCCGGAGTCGCGGTTCACCACGCTGCGCATGGTCAAGTGCGCGATACCGCGGCTGGAGGCGGCGCGGCTGCACACCGAGGGCGACCTGCACCTGCCGCGCTGCCGGGTGGACCGCGGCATGCGGCTGACCGACGCCCAGATCGGCACGGACCTGCTGATCAGCCAGATCCACGTGGGGCCCGACCGGCGCGGCCGGGCGATCGTGGCCGACGGGATGTCGGTGGCGCAGGACCTGACGGCGGAGCTCATCGAGACGCACGGGGAGTTCTCGCTGCGGGGTGCGAAGGTCGGCGTCTCGCTGAGCCTGCGCGGCAGCAGGCTGCGGGGCGCGGAGGGCCGGCGGGCGCTCAACGCGCCGCAGCTGACCGTCGAGCGGACGCTGTACATGACGTACGCCTGGGTCAGCGACCGGACGGGGAACGCGACGGGGGCGACACCGCCCGGCGGGCTCGCCAACTTCAACACGCCGATGCGCGGCACGCGCGTCCAGCCGTTCGAGTGCCGGGGCGGGGTGCGGCTGGACGACGGCCGGTTCGGGGACGCGGTGGACTTCCACCACGCCCGCTTCCTGCTGTCGTCGGAGCGGCGCGAGGAGCTGTCGCTGCGCCGGATCGTCACCCCGGAGCTGCGTTTCAACGGCGAGCGCCCGGAGGAGGGGCGGGTGGTGCTCAACGGCGCCAAGGTGGTGACGCTGATCGACCTGTCGACCAGCTGGCCGGGGCCCGGCGGGCTGGCGATGGGCGGTTTCGTCTACGAGAACCTCGTGCCGTACGGCCACTTCCCGCTCGCCCGCCGGCTGGAGTGGGTGGCCGCGGCGACCCCGGAGTTCGCCCCGGAGCCGTACGAGCGGCTGGCCATGGTGCTGCGCAACAGCGGTGAGGACGCCGACGCGCGGGAGGTCCTGCTCGCCAAGCAGCGCCGCAGGCGCGAGACGCTGCCGCTGGCGGCGAAGATGTGGGGCTACCTCCAGGACTGGACGGTGGCCTACGGGTACCGGCCGGGCCGGGCGGCGCTGTGGATGGCGGTGCTGTGGGCCGCGGGGACGTTCGCCTTCTCCCGGTGCGATCCGCCGGCGATCAAGCCGGGTGAGCACCCGAACTGGAACGCGGCCCTGTACGCGCTGGACCTGCTGCTGCCGGTGATCAATCTCGGCCAGGACGGGTACTGGCGGCTGGGAGGTACCTGGCAGTGGGCGTCGACCGTCCTCATCCTGCTCGGGTGGATCCTCGCCACCACCGTCGCAGCCGGTGCCTCACGTCTCCTCCGGCGCAGCTGACACACCCGCACCCCTCTTTCTTTACGTTCTCTTGGCATTCGTCCGTGCAACCATTCCGCCCCTACCAAAGCTTCACAGCGGGGCCTCTGGCGCGGCTCCGACCTGCGGTTTTCAATGGTCCGCACCATGTCTTTGCTCCGTGCCCTGCTCAGCACCGCCCGCGGGGTCCGGCACGCGCCGCACCTCGCGGACGGGCTGCCGCCGGACCACGCGGTGCTGCTCGACGCGCCGGACGAGCGGCTCGCCCCCGCGCTGGTCGCCGCCGCGCTCGGGGACCACGAACCGGCCGCGAAGCTGCTGGCCACCACGCGCGGCGCCGCCGAGTGGGAGAGCCGCGACCGGTACGTCACGCGGCTGGCCGCCTTCGCGCGCGGCCGCGACGCGTGGCTGGCGGGGTGGCTGGCGGCCACGCCCCACGACCCGGACGCCCTGCTGGTCAAGGCGGAGGTGGCGGTCCGCAGGGCGTGGGAGTCCCCGGCGCGGGCCGAGCGGCTCCAGGAGCTGGGGCCGCTGATCGACGCGGCGGCCGGGGCGGCGCCGCTCGACCCGGTGCCCTGGCGCCTGGCGCTGGACCACGCGCGCGGGACGCACGCCACGCACACCGCCTTCGAGACGCTGTGGGAGCAGGCCGTACGCCGCTCCGCGCACCACTACGGGTGCCATGTGGCCGCGCTCGCGTACCTGTCGACGCAGCGGCGCGGCGCGCACCGCGAGTGCTTCGACTTCGCCGAGCAGGCCGCCGCCGACGCGCTGCCCGGGTCGCTGATCAGGGCGCTGCCGGTGCGGGCCGCGTTCACCCGGCTGAGAGCGGGTGACACCGCCTCGGTACGGGAGGAGCGGATCGACGCGGCGGCGGACCTCGCGATCGAGCTGTCCGGGCGGTACCCGGTGGCCGACCCGTGGCCGGCCGAGGTGCGCAACGTCCTGGCGTACGTGCTGACGGGCCGGGAGCGGTGGGCGGCGGCACTGGACCAGTTCCGGCTGATCGGCCCGTACGCGACGTCGTTCCCGTGGTCGTCGGTGAGCGAGGACCCGCTGGGCCGGTTCCTCGACGCACGGGACGGCGTACGCCTGGAGGTGGCCTCCGCGGCCGGCTTGCGCGGACGGGCCGGACGCGGCCGTCCGGGCGGCCATTACGCTTGACCGCTGTGACCACCGCTCGCCTGCCACTCTTTCCGCTGAACGCGGTGCTGTTCCCGGGCCTCGTGCTGCCCCTGAACGTCTTCGAGGAGCGTTATCGCGCCATGATGCGCGAGCTGCTCAAGACCGATGAGTCGGAGCCGCGCCGCTTCGCCGTCGTGGCGATCCGCGACGGGCGCGAGGTCGCGCCCACCGCGCCCGGGCTGCCCGACCAGACGGCGCTGCCCGAGAAGGGGCCCGCGGCGGGCTTCGGACCGGACCCCATCCAGGCGTTCCACCGGGTGGGCTGCATCGCCGACGCGGCGACGATCCGGGAGCGGGAGGACGGCAGCTTCGAGGTGCTGGCGACCGGCACCACCCGGGTGAAGCTGCTGTCGGTCGACGCGACCGGACCGTTCCTGACCGCGGAGCTGGAGGAGTTGGAGGAGGAGCGCGGCGACGGGGCGGGAGCGCTCGCCGAGGGCGTCCTGCGGGCGTTCCGCGCCTACCAGAAGCGGCTGGCCGGGGCCCGGGAGCGGTCCCTGACGACCAGTCAGGAACTGCCGGACGAGCCCTCCGTCGTCTCGTACCTGGTGGCCGCGGCGGCGGTGCTCGACACCCCGGCCAAGCAGCGGCTCCTCCAGGCGCCGGACACGGCGACGCGGCTGCGCGAGGAACTGCACCTGCTGCGGGCGGAGACCGCCGTGCTGCGGCACCTGCCGTCGTTGCCGGCGGTGGACCTGACCCGGGCGCCGACGAGCCCCAACTGACACGAGGGACCAGCGTGGCGAAGAAGCCCAGGAAGCAAGCGGGTGGCACCCCGGCGACGGTGGCCCTCACGGCCGCCGGCACGCCCTTCACCCTGCACGCCTACGATCATGACCCCGCCTCCCCCTCGTACGGCGAGGAGGCCGCGGAAGCCCTCGGGGTCTCCCCCGACCGGGTCTTCAAGACCCTGGTCGCCGACGTCGACGGCGACCTGACCGTCGCGGTCGTCCCGGTCGCCGGCCAGCTGGACCTGAAGGCCCTCGCGGCGGCGGTGGGCGGCAAGCGCGCGACGATGGCCGACCCGGCCGCGGCGGAGCGCACCACGGGGTACGTCCGGGGCGGCATCTCCCCGCTGGGCCAGCGCAAGCGGCTGCGTACCGTCCTGGACGCCTCCGCGTCGGGGCACGCCACCATCTGCGTCTCGGCGGGGCGGCGGGGCCTGGAGGTCGAGCTGGCCCCGGCCGACCTGGCGGCCCTCACGGACGCGGTGCTGGCACCGATCGGCCGCGCCTGAGCCTCGCCGGCGGGGGCCCGGCCGGCCCGCGCGGGTAGCTGCGCCTGAGCCCCGCCGGCGCCTGGCTCCCGGCGCCTGTGGCCCCGACCACGCGCCCGGCCCTCGCCGGCGCCCGGCCCACGCGCGTGGCGCCCGTCGTCAGGGGCGGGCGTCGTGCGGGGGCGGCGGGGGCAGGACGGCGTCGTCCCAGTCGGGTTCCGGGTCGCGGGGGCCGAACAGGGCGGTGAGCGCCAGGTGGACGAGCATCGCGGCCACCGGCCACGCCAGGATCGCCCCGTGCGCCTTCAGCTCCAGCGGCGCTTCGAACGTGACGCCCGCGCCGACCGCCCGGGCGTGCTCCGCCACGTCGTGCGCCGGGCCGAGCAGGGTGCCGAGCCCCCAGCCGAGGAGCGAGGCGAGGACCCCGCCCACGGCGAGGCCGACGACGATCGCGATGCCGCCGTGCCGGTGGAACCAGAAGACGACCGCGGCGCTGAGCGCCCCGAGACCGAGCGCCAGCAGCACGAACGTACCGTCGGCGCCGACCGCGTTCTCGCCCTCGGTGTCCTTGAGGAACACGGCCTTGCCGTCCGAGATCAGCGGGATGCGCGGGGCCAGCCACAGCCACAGCAGCCCGAGAGCTACCCCCGCGAGGGTCACCGCGAGCAGCACCACCACACCCTGGCGCACCTCCGTGGCCATGTCCGGCGTGTCGTCCGTGTCATCCATGTCGTCCATGGCGTCCGTGTCCTTCGGGACGGCGGGGTACGGCGGCGGCCATGCGGAGTCCTGCGGGGACGGCCGGTGCGGCGGAGTCAGCGGTGCGGTCACCCTGCCATCGTGCCAGGCGCGTCCGGGCGGTGCCTCACCGGATCACCGGACCGCCGCCCGCCGGTACGCCCACGTCGCGACGGCCAGCGAGACCACGCCGACCGCCGCGCAGACCGCGAGGTCCAGCCCGACCGCCGCCCAGTCGGGGCGGGCGTCGAACGTGCGGGCGAGCGCCTCCACCCCGTACGTCGACGGCAGCAGGTCCCGGGCCCACCCGATGGGGCCGGGCAGCCGGTCGGCGGGCAGCACGCCCAGCAGCAGGGCGGCCGACATACCGAGCTGGCCCAGCAGGGTGGCGAGCTCCTGGCGCGGGGCGAGCAGCCCGAGGGCCGCGCCGAGCCCGGCGAGGGCGGCGCCCGCGAGCGGGACGACCGCCGCCAGGATCCACAGGTGAGTCAGCGGCAGCTGGAAGAGGACCGAGCCGGCCACCGCCGTCGCGACCGTCCCCGGCACCGTGAAGGAGGCGTACGCCCCGGCCGCGCCGAGCACCACCGCGGCGGGCGGCACCGGCAGCGTGGCGTAGTGGTCCAGCCCGCCGCTCGCCCGCAGCTGCCCAAAGTACTGCGCGAGCAGGTTCAGCGCCACGAACGCGACCACCAGCACCGAGGACCCGGCCACCACGGCCCGCGCCTCCGCGCCCCCGTCGACGACCCCGCGCATCAGAACCATGATCCCGACGGACTGGAAGGTCGCCACGAACAGCAGCGGGATGCGGGCCACCCGGGCCCGCGAGAGCTGGGCCCGGTACACCGCGGCGAGCGCCGGCAGCAGCCGGGCGCGCGGCGCGAGCGGCGCGGCGTCGCGCGCGGCGGGGTCACCGGCCTGCGCGGTCCGGACCGCGCCGGATGCCACGGCCTGTGCGGGCACGATGCTCAACGGATGCTCCTGTTCATGCCTTGACCAGGCCCTTCGTCTCGCCACCGAGGGCGAGGTACACGTCCTCCAGGCTCGGCGTCGCCAGCGTGAAGTCGTCGAGCGCGGCGAACGCGGCGCCGCCGGTCACCGCCGCGACCGCCGCCCGCGCCTCGTCCGGCGCCAGGCGCAGCACCCAGGTGCGCCCCGACTCCTGGGCCGAAGCCCGCAGCGCCGCGACCTCGGGGACGTCCAGCGGAGCCCGCTCGCGCCACACCAGCTCCACACGCACCTCGCCGGCCACCCGTTCCTTCAGGCCCGCCGGGGTGTCGCAGGCGATGACCCGCCCGCGCTCCAGCACGGCGACCCGGTCCAGCACGGTCTCGGCCTCGATGACGTTGTGGGTGACGAGCAGCACGGTCGTGCCGTGCCGGGCCCGCCTCCGGTCGACGGCGGCCCACACGGCGCGCCGGGCGACCGGGTCCATACCGGTGGTCGGCTCGTCGAGGATCAGCAACGGCCGCTCCCCGACCAGCGCGGTCGCGAAACAGGCGAGCCGCCGCTGGCCTCCGGACAGCTTCTTCAGGGGGCGCCCGGCCAGCTCGGTGAGCCCCAGCTCCTCCAGTACGGCGTCCCGCTCGGCCCGGGCGTCCCGGGCCGTGAGGCCGCGCAGCCGCCCGGTGGTCTCGGCGGCGAGCGCCACGGTCAGCTCGTCGAGGGCGGTGGATTCCTGCCCGAGGTAGCCGATCAGGCGCGCGGCGCGCTCGGGGTGGCGTACGAGATCGTGGCCGAGCATCTGGACGGTGCCGGAATCGGGACGCATCAGGCCGGTCAGCTGCCGCACGAGGGTGGACTTGCCCGCGCCGTTCGGGCCGAGCAGGCCGAAGATCTCACCGCCGCGCACGTCCAGGGACACCCCGTCGGTGGCGCGCACCTCGGGTGTGGCGGGCCGCCCGCGCCTGCCGCGCGTGGCGGGGTACGTCTTGACCAGCTCCCGCACCGCGCACACCGTACTCACGAGGGATGAGCCTAAAGGGTCGCCGTGCCCTATTCGCCCACGGGGGCGTGCTCGGCCGCCGCCCGTACGTCGATCTCGCGCCAGAACCCGGCCCTGATCGCGTACCGGTCGTGCTCGTCGATCTGGTCGTCCTTGTGGGCGAGCAGGCCGAACCGGGCGGCGTAGCGCAGCAGTTCGCCGTCGATGCGGTGCGGGATGCGCGGGTACATCGTCGAGAGCTTCTGTACGTGGGCGGGGTCCGGCAGCCGTTCCATCCAGCGCCGCGCGAAGACCTGGCCCACTTCGAAGGGGTCGCCGCCGACCGTGGTGATGTCCTCCTCGCGGTCGGCCCAGCGCTGCTCGGCACTGGTCAGCTGGGCGAGGGTGGGCAGCGAGGCGGTCTCGGGCGGTTCGCCGACCGTGCCGCCGGGGCGGTCGACCCAGCCCCGGTCGGAGGACCAGCGGAGCGTGGCGTTCGCCGGCTGGGCGGCGCCCGCCGGGCCGGTGGCGGCCTGGGGGCCGGGGGCGTGCAGGGCGGCCAGGTCCTTGGGCGTGGGGACACCGCCGCCCTTGGCGCCGCCGCCCGGGGAGGGCGCGCCGGTCCCGCCCGCGCCGGCCGCTCCGTCCTCGCGGGGCGGCGCGTGGACGGTCCGGCCGTTGAGGGGCGTCCCGTTGACGGCGGGCGTGCCGTTGGCGGACGGCGCCGTGCCGTTGACCCCGGCGGAGGCCGCGGCGGAGGCTTCGGCGGCGCGCTCGGCGGAGGCGGCGAGCGCCGACTCGGGCAGCGGGGCGGAGAGGATCGCGGCGATCTCGGGGCGCGGCACCGGCGGCGGCGAGCAGGGCCCGGTGAGCTCCTTGGCGCGGACGGCCCGGGTGATCCATTCGCGGTCGAGCACCCGGCGTTCGTCGGCCTCGGCGACCAGGTCCTCGGACTGGTTGTAGTCGCCGTCGGCGGCCTGGACGGCCCACAGGTGGACGGCGACCCCGTGTTCCTTGGCGGACATCAGGCCGGGCAGCAGGTCCCCGTCGCCGGTGACGAGCACGATGTCGGAGCAGGCGCGGTTGCGGGCCAGCTCGGTGAGTTCGGCGTGCATCGCGGCGTCGACGCCCTTCTGGGCCCAGCGCCCGTCGCTGCGCGTCAGGGCACCCAGCCGGACCGTGACGCGGGGCATGACGCGCAGCCTGCGGTGTTCCGGCTGGGGTACGCGGTCGGGGGCGCCGTCGAACCAGTAGATCCGCAGCAGGGGCTGCTCGGTGTCGGCCTCGGCGCGTTCGCGGAGGCCTTGGATGAGGGCGGTGTGGTCGACGGTGATCCGGGAGCGGGCCGGTTCTCCGGCGAGAAGGCTGGCGGCGGCTCCCAGCAGGTAGCCGGCGTCCACCAGAACGACGCAGCGGTCCACGTGTTCCACCCTCTTTCGGGAACCTCGGGATCGGAAGTTGCTTCGGGTTTCCTTCGAGTCTGCCCGACTGCCGCGGGGTTAACGGCCGGAACTGGATCATCGGCGTGGCGGATCGCCCCCAGCCCGTGTGATGGCAGTCGACTACCGTCCGCAATGATCCAAAATGCGCCCAGTATGGGCGTATGTGAGTCTGGCAGCGGTCCTGGTCCCCACACCCCACGGAGGCACCACCATGGCCAAGAACAAGAAGTCGGACCGCGGTCAGAAGGCGTCGCCCGCGGAGCGCGGCGCGCAGCAGGCGAGGAGCTCCTCGATGGAGGCGCAGGCCGAGCACCGCATCTCGCAGGTCACGCCCGCGGACGTGGCCGGCAAGGGCCGGCAGAAGAGGTTCGGCCACAACTGAGGCCACGCCGGACCCCGCGCGTGACGGAAGGGGCGCACCCGTGACGACGGGCGCGCCCCTTCCGCGCACCCGGCTCCGACGAGCCGCCCGCCCCGCCCCGGCACCCGGCCGGCCGCGCCGCCGGCCCGGTCCGAGTCGCGGCGGGCCCGCGGGACCGGCCGGTCAGCGGCGGCCCCGTCCGGTTCCGGCGGGAGCCGGACCGGTCGGTCAGCCGGCCAGGCAGGACGGGCCGAGCAGGACCTTGAGGTCGCCGAAGAGCGCCGGGTCGGGCTGGACGCGGTGCCGGTCGAGCCGGAGCACGGTGGTGGAGCGCGGCCCCTGGAGCTTGATCCGCACCTCGGTGTTGCCCTTGTGGTGGCTGAGGATCTCGCCCAGGCGGCTGACCATCGGCGGGGTCACCTTCACCGTGGGGATGGTGAGCACCACCGGGGCGTTGGTGCCGGCGGACGACAGGTCGGGCACCATCAGCTCCATGGCGACCAGCCGGGGCACGTCCTCCCGCTTGTCGAGGCGGCCCTTGACGAAGACGACGGTGTCCTCGACGAGCTGGGTGGACACCAGCTGGTACGTCGCCGGGAAGAACATGCACTCGATGGAGCCGGCGAGGTCCTCGACGGTGGCGATCGCCCAGGCATTGCCCTGCTTGGTCATCTTCCGCTGGAGGCCCGAGATGATGCCGCCGATGGTGACGACCGCGCCGTCGGAGTGCTCCCCGCCCGTCAGCTGGGCGATCGCCGCGTCGGCCTTGTCCGTCAGGACGTGCTCGATGCCGAAGAGCGGGTGGTCGGAGACGTACAGGCCGAGCATCTCGCGCTCCTGCGCGAGGAGGTAGGACTTCTCCCACTCGACGTCGGAGAACTCGACGTCCAGTCCGAAGCCCGGCTCGTCGCTCGTCTCCTCCCCCATCCCGCCGAAGAGGTCGAACTGTCCCTCGGCCTCCTTGCGCTTGACCGCGACCACGTTGTCGATCATCGGTTCGTGGTGGGCGACCAGGCCCTTGCGGGTGTGGCCCATCTCGTCGAACGCGCCGGCCTTGATGAGCGACTCGATGGTGCGCTTGTTGCAGACGACCGCCTCGACCTTGTCGAGGAAGTCGGGGAAGGAGCTGTACTTCCCCTTCGCCTTGCGGCACCGGATGATCGACTCCACGACGTTGGTGCCGACGTTCCGCACGGCGGACAGGCCGAAGAGGATGACGTCGTCGCCCTGGGCGGCGAAGTTCGACTCGGACTCGTTGACGTTGGGCGGGAGCACCTTGATGCCCATGCGGCGGCACTCGTTCAGGTAGACGGCCGACTTGTCCTTGTCGTCCTTGACCGAGGTGAGCAGCGCCGCCATGTACTCGGCGGGGTGGTTCGCCTTGAGGTACGCCGTCCAGTAGGAGACCAGTCCGTACGCGGCGGAGTGCGCCTTGTTGAAGGCGTAGCCGGCGAAGGGGACCAGCACGTCCCAGAGCGCCTGGATCGCCTCGTCGCTGTAGCCGTTCTTCTTGGCGCCGGCCTGGAAGATGGTGAAGTTCTTCGCCAGTTCCTCGGGCTTCTTCTTGCCCATGACGCGGCGGAGGATGTCGGCCTCGCCGAGCGAGTACCCGGCGATGATCTGGGCGGCCTTCTGGACCTGCTCCTGGTAGACGATCAGGCCGTAGGTGACGCCCAGGACCTCCTTGAGCGGCTCCTCCAGCTCCGGGTGGATCGGGGTGATCTCCTGCTGGCCGTTCTTGCGCAGCGCGTAGTTCGTGTGCGAGTTCATGCCCATCGGGCCCGGCCGGTACAGGGCCGAGACGGCGGAGATGTCCTCGAAGTTGTCGGGCTTCATCAGCCGCAGCAGGGACCGCATGGGGCCGCCGTCGAACTGGAAGACGCCGAGGGTGTCGCCCCGCTGGAGCAGCTCGAAGGTCGTCGGGTCGTCGAGCGGGAGGGCGAGGAGATCGAGATCGATCCCCTTGTTGGCCTTCACCATCTTGACGGCGTCGTCCATGATCGTCAGGTTGCGCAGGCCCAGGAAGTCCATCTTCAGCAGGCCGAGCGACTCGCAGCTCGGGTAGTCCCACTGCGTGATGGTGACGCCGTCGGAGGGCCGGACCCAGACGGGGACGTGGTCGACGATCGGCTCGCTGGACATGATCACGCCGGCGGCGTGCACGCCCATCTGCCGGACCAGGCCCTCCACGCCGCGCGCGGTGTCGATGACCTTCTTCACGTCCGGCTCGTTCTCGTACATCCCGCGGACCTCGCCCGCCTCGGAGTACCGGGGGTGCGAGGGGTCGGTGATTCCGGAGAGCGGGATGCCCTTGCCGAGGACGTCGGCGGGCATCGCCTTGGTGATGCGGTCGCCCATCGCGTACGGGTAGCCCAGTACGCGCGCGGAGTCCTTGATCGCGTTCTTGGCCTTGATGGTGCCGTACGTGCCGATCATGGCGACCTTGTCCTCGCCGTACTTCTCGGTCACGTACCTGATCACCTCGACGCGCCTGCGCTCGTCGAAGTCGATGTCGACATCGGGCATGGAGACGCGCTCGGGGTTGAGGAAGCGCTCGAAGATCAGGCCGTGCGGGATGGGGTCGAGGTCGGTGATGCCCAGCGCGTACGCCACGATCGAGCCGGCCGCGGAGCCTCGGCCGGGGCCCACCGCGATGCCCTGGTTCTTGGCCCACATGATGAAGTCGGCGACGACGAGGAAGTACCCCGGGAACCCCATCTGGATGATGACGTCCATCTCGTACTCGACCTGCTGCCGGCGGTCCTCCGGGATGCCGTCGGGGAAGCGGCGGTGCATGCCGCGCTGCACTTCCTCCTTGAACCAGCTGACCTCGGTGTGCCCCTCGGGGATGTCGAACTTCGGCATGAGGTCGCGCTTCTCGAACATGCCGGAGGTGTCGATCTGCTCGGCGACCAGGAGCGTGTTGGCGCACCCCTCCTGCCAGGCGTCCGAGGAGTCGATGGCGTACATCTCGTCCGTGGACTTGAGGTAGTAGCCGGTGCCGTCGAACTTGAAGCGGTCGGGGTCGGAGAGGTTCTTGCCGGTCTGGATGCACAGCAGCGCGTCGTGGGCGGAGGCCTCGTGCGCGTACGTGTAGTGCGAGTCGTTGGTGACCAGGGGCGGGATGCCGAGCTTCCTGCCGATCTCCAGCAGCCCGTCGCGGACGCGGCGCTCGATCTCGATGCCGTGGTCCATCAGCTCCAGGAAGTACCGGTCCTTGCCGAAGATGTCCTGGTACTCGGAGGCCGCCTTCAGGGCCTCGTCGAACTGGCCGAGGCGCAGCCGGGTCTGGAGCTCGCCCGAGGGGCAGCCGGTGGAGGCGATCAGGCCTTCCGACCACTTGGCGATGGTCTCCTTGTCCATGCGCGGCCACTTCTGCAGCCATCCCTCCTTGTACGCGTCGGAGGAGAGCCGGAAGAGGTTGTGCAGGCCGGTGGCGTTCGCCGCCCAGATCGTCTTGTGGGTGTAACCGCCCGAGCCGGAGACGTCGTCCCGCTTCTGGTGCGGCTGGCCCCACTGGATCTTGCGCTTGTTGCGCCGCGACTCGGGGGCGACGTACGCCTCGATGCCGATGATGGGGGTGACCCCCGCCTTCTTCGCCGTGTGGAAGAAGTCGTACGCCCCGTGGAGGTTGCCGTGGTCGGACATGGCGATGTGCGTCATGCCCATCTCGTTGCAGGCGTTGAACATGTCCTTGAGCCGCGCGGCACCGTCCAGCAGGGAGTACTGGGTGTGCACGTGAAGGTGCGTGAACGGCGGCTTCGACACGGTTGCTGCCTCCGGCGGTCGGGGATGGGGGACAGCTCGGAAGTCTACGTCGCCCCACTGACAGCGACCGGGCACTCGCGAGTACGGTCACGCGTTGGAGGGGGACGGAGGGCCTGTCCCTTTTGTCATGCGCGCACTCAAGCGTGCACCCCGTGTACGTCAGCACCTGGAGGCACCCCGCGATGTCGGTCCCGCAGCCCACCGCCGAGGAACGCGGGGAGCAGATCCTCTCCGTCTTCGGCACCGCCTTCGGCGCGCTCCTGGCCGCCGACCCCGCCGCCTTCCGTGTCAAGTTCCGGAAGATGGCCGGCTCGGCATTCGCCTTCTACCGGGGCACGGCTTGCTTGTTCTACGCCGACCTCGACCAGGAGCAGCACGGCGGCCCGTACCTGGACGAGCGGACCGCCCGGGTGTGGATCCACGGCGACCTGCACGCCGAGAACTTCGGCACGTACATGGACGCCAACGGACGGCTGGTCTTCAACGTCAACGACTTCGACGAGGCGTACGTCGGGCCCTTCACCTGGGACCTGAAGCGGCTGTCGGCATCCCTGGCCCTGATCGGCTACGCGAAGGCGCTCAGTGACGAGCAGATCACCCAGCTGGTGCGGATCTGCGCCGCCGCCTACCGGGAGCGGATCCGCGCCCTGGCGACCGGCGCCAGGAACGACGAGGTCCCGCCCTTCACCCTGGACACGGCCGAGGGCCCGCTGCTGGACGCCCTGCGCGACGCCCGCTCGCTGACCCGTTTCGGGCTGCTGGAGTCGATGACGGAGATCCGCGACTTCGAGCGCCGGTTCGCGGCCGGGGGCGGAGCCGTCGAGCTCGACGCGGCGGCCCGCTACAAGGTGCTGGCGGCCTTCGACGGGTACCTGGAGACGCTGCCCGAGTCGAGCCTCACCCGGCCCGACTCGTACCGCGTGAAGGACGTCGTGGGGCGGCGCGGCATCGGCATAGGGTCGGCCGGGCTGCCCTCGTACAACATCCTCCTCGAGGGCACCAGCGACGCCCTGGAGAACGATGTCGTCATCTACATGAAGCAGGCGCAGACCCCCGCCGTGTCACGCCATGTGACCGACCCGGCGGTCAGGGAGTACTTCCAGCACGAGGGGCACCGCACGGTGATCTCGCAGCGGGCGCTCCAGGCGCACGCCGACCCGTGGCTGGGCTGGACGGAGCTCGACGGGGCCGGGCAGCTGGTGGCGGAGGTCTCGCCGTACGCGGTGGACCTGGACTGGTCGGACATCGACGACCCGGCGGAGATCGCCGCGACCGTCGCCGACCTCGGCCGGGCGACGGCCACCATGCACGCGGCGGCCGACGACGAGAGCGGGCACTCCCTGGTGCCGTTCTCCACCGAGCGCGCCATCGACGCGGCGATCGCCGCCGACGAGGAGGGGTTCGGGGAGCTGTTGGTGGACTTCGCGCACGCCTACGGCTCCCGGGCGCGCGCGGACCACCAGATCTTCGTCGACCTGTTCCGCAACGGCCGCATCCCGGGCCTCTAGCGACCGGGTGGGCACCCGGCCGGACCCGCCGGACCCTGGCGGGAAGCCGGCCAGGGAGCGGCCCCGAAGGCCGGATCCTTTAGCGACCGCTTACCGGCAGGCGTGGCACACTCTCGGCGATGGACGGCATATCCGGGACCCGGCTCAGGTGGCTGCGGGCAGCGTTCTTCACGGCACTGGTCGTGACGCTGTCGGCGGCCTCCCACGTGCTGCTGTCCGGGGTCCCGCTGCCGGTCGTGACCGTCGCGGGCGTCACGGCCGGGGTCTTCGGCGTCGCGTACGCCTCGGCGGGCGCCGAGCGCGGCTTCTGGAACATCGCGGGGATCCTCGTCCCGCTGGAGCTGGCTGCCGACACGGTGTTCACCAGCGGTCAGCACGTCTGTTACGGACCGGCCGGCGGCCCCGTGGCGGGATCGCTGCGGTCGGTGGGTGTCGATGTGCTGTGCGGGGGCGCCGTGGGCGCTCCGCTGCCCGGGGTCGTGGCCCCGGAGGGCGGCGCCGCCGCCCTGCTCCGCTCGCCCGACCCGGCCCTGCCCTGGTTGCTGCTGGCCGCGCACGTCACGGTCGGGCTGCTCGCCTCGGCCTGGCTGCGGCGGGGCGAGAGCGCGCTGGCCGGGCTGGTGCGGTCGGTGGCCGCGTTCGCGTTCCGGCCCCTGCGGCTCGTCACCGCCGCGGCCGGAGCGGTGGGCCCGGCCGTGCGCCGGGGCGGCCGGCTCGCGAGCCGGCCGGGCGCGTCCCGTACCCGCCTTCTCGTGCACTCCGTGGGGCGGCGCGGACCGCCGTGCCGGGCGGCCCTGGCCGCCTGAGCGCGGCAGTCCCCCTTTCGTACGACATTCCACGGAGAACACCACCATGAGTGCACGCAACAGCCAGGCGAACAAGGCGGCGGCCCGCGAGCGGCTGCGCCAGGAGCGCGAGCGCCAGGCCAAGAAGGACAAGGTCCGCCGGCAGGTCACCGTCGGTGTCTCGGCGATCGCCGTCCTGGCGGTGGCCGGCGGCGTCGGCTACGCCGTGATGCAGGCGAACAAGCCCTCCCACTGGGAGGCGATGAAGGACCGCGAGAACGTCACCGCCCCCAGGAACACCTCGGGCGACGACGGCACCACCCTCGTCATCGGCAAGCCGACCGCGAAGAAGACGCTGGAGATTTACGAGGACTCCCGCTGCCCGATCTGCGCCACGTTCGAGCAGGGTGTGGGCGAGACGATCGAGAAGGACGTCGCCGCCGGCAAGTACAAGCTCCGGTACGTCGGCGCCACGTTCATCGACAACAGCGACCAGGGCGAGGGCTCCAAGAACGCGCTGTCCGCACTGGGTGCCGCCCTGAACGTCGGCCCGGAGGCGTTCCTGGACTACAAGGCCGCGCTCTACTCCGCGAAGTACCACCCGGAGGAGAGCCAGGACAAGTTCGCCAAGGACTCCTACCTCCTGGAGATAGCCGACACCGTCCCGGCCCTGAAGAGCAACGCCGCGTTCAGGAAGGACGTGGAGGAGGGCACCTTCGACGCCTGGGCGCTCAAGATGTCTGCGGCCTTCGACGACAGCGGCGTGAAGGGCACGCCCACCCTGAAGATGGACGGCAAGCCCGTCACCGACGCGCGGGGCAACGCCCCCATGACGGTCCCCGACTTCACGGCGGCGATCGACAAGGCGCTCAAGGGATAGCTCCGGCGAGCGGAGCGCGGCTTTCGGCCAACGGGCGGGCGAACATTGGGGAGTTCGCCCGCCCAGCCGCTCTACCGATCAGTAATCTGATCGGCCGTGACCAGTCGCTTCCTTCCCGCTCCCAGCCGCCGCACGGTCGTCAAGGCCGCTGCCGCCACCGCTGTCGCCGCCCCCGTACTCGCCGCCGCGACGTCCGCCGCGGCGGACGTCCGGGCGCCCGTCTTCCTCCACGGCGTCGCCTCGGGCGACCCGCTGCCCGACGGCGTCCTGCTGTGGACGCGCGTGACCCCGTCCCCCGACGCCCTGCCCGGATCGGGCAAGGGCGCCGACACCGAGGTGAGATGGGAGGTCGCCGAGGACCGGGCCTTCACCCGGATCGTGGCGCGCGGCGCTGTCACGGCGACGGCCGCCTCCGACCACACCGTGAAGGTGGATGTGAGGGGCCTTCGCCAGGAGACCGTCCATTACTTCCGCTTCACGGCCGGTACGGACCCCTCGGCGGCCGTCTCCCCGGTGGGCCGGACCCGCACCACCCCGGCCACCGACGCCACCACGCCCGGTGTCCGCTTCGGCGTGGTCTCCTGCGCCAACTGGGAGGCCGGCCACTTCTCCGCGTACCGCCACCTCGCGGCCCGCGCCGACCTGGACGCGATACTCCACCTCGGTGACTACATCTACGAGTACGGGACGGGCGCCTACCCCGAGCCAAACCGCGTCGTACGGCGGCATGAGCCGCAGCACGAGATCGTGACCCTCGCCGACTACCGCCTGCGGCACGCCACCTACAAGACGGACGCCGACCTCCAGGCACTGCACGCCGCGCACCCCGTCATCGCCATCTGGGACGACCACGAGTTCTCCAACGACACCTGGTCCGGCGGCGCGGAAAACCACACGCCGGGCGCCGAGGGCGACTGGGCGGCCCGCGCGGCGGCCGCGAAGCAGGCGTACTTCGAGTGGATGCCGGTCCGCGCCTCCACCGAGGGCACGGTCTACCGCCGGCTGCGCTTCGGCAAGCTGGCCGACCTGCACCTGCTGGACCTCCGCTCGTTCCGCTCGCAGCAGGCGTCGACGGGCAGCGGCCGGGTCGACGACCCCGACCGCACGATCACCGGGCGCGCCCAGCTGGACTGGCTGAAGGCGGGGCTGGCGTCCTCCGACGCCGCCTGGAAGCTGGTGGGCACCTCGGTGATGATCTCCCCGGTCGCCTTCGGCTCCCTGCCCGCCCATCTGCTGGGGCCGGTCGCGGAGCTGCTGGGACTGCCCAAGGGCGGCCTGGCGGTCAACGTGGACCAGTGGGACGGCTACACGGACGATCGCAAGGAGCTGCTCGCCCACCTGACGGACCGGTCCATCACCAACACGGTGTTCCTGACCGGTGACATCCACATGGCCTGGGCCAACGACGTACCCGTGACGGCCGCCACCTATCCGGTGTCGCGGTCGGCGGCGACCGAGTTCGTGGTGACGTCGGTGACCTCCGACAACCTGGACGACATCCTCCACGTCGCCCCCGGGACGGTCTCGCTGGTCGCGGCGGCGGCACTCCGGGGCGCCAACCGGCACGTGAAGTGGGTCGACATGGACAACCACGGATACGGCGTCCTCGACGTGACCGCCGAGCGCTCGCAGATGGACTACTACACCGTCTCCGACCGGACGAGGCCGGACGCGTCCTCGGCCTGGATCCGCTCGTACCGGACGCTCAGCGGAACGCAGAAGGTCGAGCGGGTGAACGCGCCGGTCCGCTGACGAGCCATCAGCGATGCTTTTCAGCCAAATGCGCTTCTGTTAACGGGAGATCACAGAACCATGGCGGGCGGCGTGTTCCGGAGATCGAAAGGGGACACACCGCCCGCCTTCGGCACCGCAACCGTTACGGGGGCGTCTCGAAGACTGGAACAGGCCGGAGGATTTCCCCCGGATGTCTTCATCTACTCAACGATTGATTGGGCTTGTTCAATGCTCATCAAGATCTGACATGGCCACGTAATCTCCCCGCGGTGGCGAGGAAAGCCCTCTCCACAACCCCCCGCGAGGAGTCACCATGCGTGCTCTTGCCCGAATATCTCCGCGTATGCACCGCCGTGTTCTGAGCACGGCTGTCATGGCCGGATCCCTGGCCCTCTTCCCGCTCTCCGCGCCGACGGGCGTCGCCGCCGCCTCGTCGCCGGCCCCGGCGGTCACCGAGGAGTGCGCCGACGGTTCGGGCGCCGCCACCGCGCGTGAGATCCACCCCGGGGGTGCCGGCGACGCGCACGAGCCCAACGAGGTGACCGACGCCAAGGCCAAGGCCATGGACGCGGACCTGAAGAAGAGACTGGAGGCGGCCAGGGCGAACGGCAGCCGCACGACCGCCGCCGCCACCACCTCCATCCCGGTCTACTTCCACGTCATCCACGACGGGGAGACCGGCAAGCTCAGCACGACCGACATCAACGCGCAGATGGCCGTCCTCAACTCCGCCTTCGGCGGCCAGGGCACCGGAAACACCGACTCGGGCTTCCAGTTCTCACTGGCCGGCACCGACTGGACGAACAACGCCGCCTGGTACAACCTGAGCTCGGGATCCGCCGAGGAGAAGGCCATGAAGTCCGCCCTCCGCAAGGGCGGCGCCGGGGCGCTCAACTTCTACACCGCCAACCTCGGGGGCGGCCTCCTCGGCTGGGCGACCTTCCCGTCCTCGTACAAGTCCAGCCCGACCATGGACGGGGTCGTCGTGCTCGACGCCTCCCTCCCGGGCGGCTCGGCCGCCAACTACGCCGAGGGCGACACCGGCACCCATGAGGTCGGCCACTGGATGGGGCTCTACCACACCTTCCAGGGTGGCTGTAACGGCAACGGCGACTACGTGACCGACACGCCCGCCGAGAAGAGCCCGGCGTACGAGTGCCCGACCGGGCGCGACACCTGCGTCAGCAAGACCGGCGCCGACCCGATCCACAACTTCATGGACTACACCTACGACGCCTGCATGTACCAGTTCACCGGCGGTCAGGTGCAGCGCATGAGGGACCACTGGACGGCGTACCGGGCCGGCTGACGCCCCTGTGCCCCCTGAACGGCCACGGGCACGGTGTCGCGGTCGAGCGACGCCGTGCCCCGCCGCGTGGGCGGTCCTCCAAGGGGCTAAACGCTCTCCAGGAAGGCCGTCGCGATCGCCCAGGCCCGCTCGGCGGCGTCCTCGTCGTAGTCCGGCAGGTCCGGGTCGGTGAAGATGTGCCCGGCACCGGGATAGCGGTACACCTCGGTGTCCGCGCCCGCCCGCCCCATCCGCAGGTACCAGGCGTTCAGCCAGTCGTGCGGCTCGAACGGGTCCGGGTCGGCGACGTGCAGCTGCACGGGCAGCCCGTCCGCGGAGGCGTTCGGCGCGATGTCGGACGTGCCGTGCATCAGCAGCAGCCCCCGCGCCCTCTCGTCACCCAGCGCCATGGTCTGCGCGATGGACGCCCCCAGGGAGAACCCGGCGTAGACGAGCCCCTGCTCCGAGTAAGGGGCCGCGGCCAGCACAGCCCTCTTGAGCAGCTCTTCCTTGCCGATCCGCTCCTTGATCGCCATGCCTTCTTCGATCGTGCCGGCCGTTTGACCGCCGTACAGGTCGGGCACGTGCACGTGGTGCCCGGCGGCGCGCAGCCGGTCGGCTGCGGCGTGCACGGCCGGGCGCGGACCGTAGGCCGAGTGGAAGAGCATGATGTTCATCCGGCCATCCTGCCAGCTGGATTCAGGAGCCATGGAGAACGTACTGCGCCCGTTGACCGTCGTCGGTGGGTCGGTCGTGTTCACGCTGGCCGTCGGCTATCTCGCCGACGTCATGCTGCGCCGCGTCGACGCCCGGCACCACGAGACCCCCCTGTGGGGACTGTTGCGCCGCTGCCGGCTGCCCTTGCAGGTGGTGTTGCTCACAGCGCTGCTGCGTGGCTCCTACCGGCAGACGCAGTGGCCGGTCATCGAGGACCACGAGACCGGGATCGGCCAGGGCCTGTCCCTGGTGCTGATCGGGGCGAGCGCGTGGCTGGTGGTGCGGATCGCCGCGGCCATAGTGGAGTCCAGTTACGCCCGGTACGCCTCGTCCAGCCGCGACACCGCGCGCGTGCGCCGGGTCCGCACCCAGGTGACGCTGATCATGCGGATCGTCACGGCGGTGGTCGGCGTGGTGGCGGTCGCGGCGATGCTGCTGACGTTCCCGGACTTCCGGACCATCGGTACGTCGATGCTGGCGTCCGCGGGCATCATCGGCATCGTGGCCGGTGTCGCCGCCCAGTCCACGCTCGGCAACCTCTTCGCCGGCTTCCAGATCGCGTTCGGCGACATGGTGCGGATCGGGGACACGGTGGTGGTGGACGGCGAGTGGGGCGTGGTGGAGGAGGTCACGCTGACGTTCCTGGCCGTCCGGACGTGGGACGAGCGGCGGATCACCATGCCGGTGTCGTACTTCACCAGCAAGCCGTTCGAGAACTGGTCCCGGGGCGGCGCCCAGATGACCGGCACGGTCTTCTTCCACCTGGACCACTCCGCGCCGGTGGGCCTGATGCGCGAGAAGCTCAAGGGCGTTCTCGCCGACTGCCCCGCCTGGGACGGGCGCGACTGGTCGCTGGCGGTCACGGACACCACTGCGAGCACGATCCAGGTGCGGGCGGTCGTCACGGCGAAGGACGCGGACGACGTCTGGACGGTGCGGTGCGTCGTGCGGGAGCAGATGATCGCCTGGCTGTACGAGGAGCACCCCTACGCGCTGCCCCGGGTCACCACATCCGCGGCGTCGCCGCCCCCGGACGGCCAGTGGCCGGAGCGCGTCAGGACCGTCCCCCGGCAGCCCCGCCCCGCGGAGGTCCACAGCAACAACGCGGACCCCTACCTCGACGGCGACGCCGCGGCCGAGGACGCCCCCCGCACGGGCCGCGGCTGACCCGCCCGGCCGGCGTCACCGCAGGCTGCGCACGTCCAGGTGGCGCAGCACGCGGTCGACGACCTCCGGGTCGGCGCCGGGCTCGCTGCGGGCCGCCAGGACTTCGTGGCGGGCGGCCGACATCAGCTCCCGCTGAATGCGCTGCATCGCCTTGAACCGCTCCGCCCGCTTGGCGGAGGCCGACCGCCGCTCCTCGTCGACCAGGTCGGGGCTGATCCGCACCCCCACGTCGAACGCGACCCGGTGGAGCCGCTCCTGGAGCTCGTCCGGCAGGTCCTCGACCTCCTGGATCTCCTTCAGCCGCCGTTTCGCGGCCGCGGCGGCCCGGATGGCGAGCTTCCGCTCCAGGTCGCGCTCCGCGTCCGTGTCGGCCCGTACGCCGAGCCTCCGCACCAGCCACGGCAGTGTGAGCCCCTGCAGCACGAGGGTCGCCAGGATGACGCAGAACGCGATGAAGACGATCTCGTCCCGCCCCGGGAACGGCGCCCCGTCGTCCGTACGCAGCGGGATGGCGAGCGCCAGCGCGACCGACGCCACGCCGCGCATGCCCGCCCACCACATGACGACGGTCTCCCGCCAGCTCATGGGGATCTCCTCGTCGTAGTCCCGCCGCGTATGGAGCCGTTTGGCGAGCCACGTGGCCGGCAGCAGCCACAGCAGTCGTACGCCGACGACGCACGCGACGATGGCGGCGCCCCAGCCCAGCATCCGCGGCTCCCGCCCGTCGGACGTGCCGAAGACGTTGTGCAGCTCCAGGCCGATGAGCCCGAAGGCCACGCCCGTGACGAGGGTGTCGACGATCTCCCAGAAGGTGCGCCCGGCGATCCGGCCCATCACGTCGTCGGCGTCCGTGGCGTGCTCGGCGAGGAACAGGGCGGTGACGAGGACGGCGAGGACACCGGATCCGTGCAGCTCCTCGGCGAGCACGTACGCGACGAACGGCACCAGGAGGGTGAGGCCGGTCTGGAGCGTGGCGTCGCCCAGCAGCCCCATCAGCTTGTCGGACAGCCATCCGAGCGCGAGCCCGACCACGACGGCGACGACGGCGGACAGCACCAGTTCACCCGCCGCCTCCCCCCAGGAGAACGTTCCGCCGACGGCCGCGCCGATCGCCACGTGATAGAGCACGATCGCCGTGACGTCGTTGAACAGCCCCTCGCCCTCGAGGATCGACACGAGCCGGCGCGGCAACCCCAGGGAGCCCGCGACGGCCGTCGCGGCGACCGGGTCGGGGGGTGCGACGAGGGCGCCGAGCGCGACGGCCGCGGCGATCGGCAGGCCCGGGACGACGGCGCTCGCCACGGCCGCGACGGCGGCCGTGGTGACGAAGACGAGCGCCACCGCCAGCAGGAAGATGGGGCGCCTGTTGGCCGCGAACTGCCGCCATGACGTCCGCTGCGCGGTCGCGTAGAGCAGCGGCGGGAGCACCAGCGGGAGGATGAACTCCGGCGGGATCTCCACGTTCGGCACGAAGGGCAGCAGCGCCAGGACGATACCGGCGAGCGTCATCAGCACCGGGGCGGGCAGGCCCAGCCGCTCCCCGAGGGGCACGGTCAGCACCGCCCCCAGCAGCAGCACGAGCAGCAGAGCCAGCTGGTCCATGGTGCGCCCTCCGGCCGTTCACTCCACGATGATGATCAGGGGTTCAACCCTGCCACGGGAGTCACAGTCGGCGGCGCATCGCCAGGTGCGGTATCCCCGCGTCCAGGAACTCCTCGCCGTACGCCTCGTACCCGAGCCGCGCGTAGAACCCGGTCGCCCGGGTCTGGGCGTGCAGGTCGACCGCCGTCAGGCCACGCGCGCGTGCCGCCTCCTCGATGGCCCGCACCAGGGCGACGCCGACCCCGAGGCCCCGCGCGGGCCTGGTCACCGCGAGTCGGCCCAGCGATCCGACGCCCTCGGCACCACCGGTCCTCCCGGCCGCGTCGGCCCCGTACAGCAGCCGGCCGGTCCCCAGGGCGGCCCCGTCGGCACGGCGGACGGCCAGCACGTGGACGGCGGTGGCGTCGTACGCGTCGTACTCCAGGTCCTCCGGCACGCCCTGCTCCACGACGAATACCTCACGGCGGACGGCGAAGCCCGCCTCCCGGTCGGCGTCGCTGATGGACTCCCGGACGACGAACTCGCTCATGCGCTCTCCGCGGCGATCCTGTCCAGGGCGGACTGGAGGTCCGCCGGGTAGGTGCTCTCGAACTCGACCCAGCGGCCGTCGGCCGGGTGCTCGAAGCCGAGGCGCACGGCGTGCAGCCACTGCCGGGTGAGGCCGAGCCGCTTCGCCATCGTCGGGTCGGCGCCGTAGGTGAGGTCGCCGACGCACGGGTGGCGGTGGGCCGACATGTGCACGCGGATCTGGTGGGTGCGGCCGGTCTCCAGCTTGATGTCGAGCAGGGAGGCCGCCCGGTACGCCTCGATCAGGTCGTAGTGGGTCACCGACGCCTTGCCGTCCGCCGTCACGGCCCACTTGTAGTCGTGGTTCGGGTGGCGGCCGATCGGGGCGTCGATGGTGCCGCTCAGCGGGTCCGGGTGCCCCTGCACGAGCGCGTGGTAGCGCTTGTCGACGGTACGGTCCCGGAACTGCGCCTTGAGCAGCGTGTACGCCCGCTCCGACTTGGCCACGGCCATGAGCCCGGACGTACCGACGTCGAGGCGGTGCACGATGCCCTGTCGCTCGGCGGCGCCGGACGTCGAGATCCGGTACCCGGCCGCCGCGAGGCCGCCGATCACGGTCGTCCCGGTCCAGCCGGGGCTGGGGTGCGCGGCCACGCCGACCGGCTTCACGATCACGACGATGTCGTCGTCGTCGTGCACGATCTCCATGCCCTCGACGGGCTCGGCGACGATCTGCACGGGGGCCGGGGCGCCGGGCATCTCGACCTCGAGCCACGCGCCCCCGCTCACCCGCTCGGACTTGCCGACGGCGGCGCCGTCGACGAGCACCTTCCCGGCGGCGGCCAGCTCTGCCGCCTTGGTCCGGGAAAACCCGAACATACGGGCGATCGCGGCGTCGACACGCTCGCCTTCGAGGCCATCGGGAACGGGCAGGGTGCGGATCTCGGGAATCGTGCTCACCCGTCGAGTATGCCTTGTCAGTCCTTGTGGACGGTCCCGTCCGGGTCCAGCCCCCGGAACGACAGGATCACAATGAGGATCCCGCCACACACGATCGCCGAGTCCGCCAGGTTGAACACCGCGAAGTGCGCGGGCGCGATGAAGTCGACGACCGCGCCCTCGAAGACGCCCGGCGAGCGGAAGATCCGGTCGGTGAGGTTGCCCAGCGCGCCGCCGAGCAGCAGGCCCAGGGCGATCGCCCAGGGCAGGCTGTACAGCTTGCGCGCCAGCCGGATGATCACCACGATCACCGTCGCCGCGATACAGGTGAAGATCACGGTGAAGGCCTCGCCCATCCCGAACGCCGCACCCGGGTTGCGCACCGCCACGAACCGCAGCCAGTCACCGATGACCTGGATCGGCTCGTGGTGCTCCAGCTTGGCCACCACGAGCATCTTGCTGCCGAGGTCCAGCAGGTAGGCCAGCATGGCCACGACGAGCAGCGCCATGATGCGGCGACTGCCCCTGGGCGGCTCCGCGGGCGCCGCGGCCTCGTCGTCAAGATCCGGCGTACCGATGGTCCGCTCCACCTCTGCCACGTGAGTCCCTCAACCTAGGTGCCTACTGAGCACGAGGGTACGGCACACACGTGCGGGTTCAGCCTCGCCGTTCCTGCTTCTGCTTGTCCTCCACGCACAGGGTGGCGCGCGGGAAGGCCTGCATGCGCGCCTTGCCGATGGGCTTGCCGCACACCTCGCACAGGCCGTACGTCCCCGCGTCGAGCCGCTGCAGCGCGTGCTGGGTCTGTTCCAGCGTGGCGCGGGCGTTGGCGGCGAGCGCCATCTCGTGCTCGCGTGTGATGTTCTTGGTGCCGGTGTCGGCCTCGTCGTGCCCGGCGCCGTCCCCGGAGTCCCGCATCAGCCCGGACAGGGCCTCCTCGGAGGCGGCGATCTCCGCCTGGAGGCGGACCACCTCGCCCTCGAGCTCCGCCCGCGCCTCCGCGACCTCCTCCGGGCTCCAGGGCTCCTCCCCGGGCCGTACGGCGAGCTCCTCCGGTGCCGTTCCGGCGACGCCCCGGGCGGGGGGTACGGCCGAAGCGGCCGGTGCCGTGGTCACATCCGCGGTCTTCTTCGCTGCCACTGTCCTGGCTCCTGTCTGTTCCGCGGCCTCGGCCGCCCCCTCGGCCGCGGTCGCGGCCTTTCCCGCGGCCCCGGCGGCCGCGCGCTTGCTTCCCGTCCGGCTGCCGGCGGCGCCCTTCGCGCCGCCCGGTTCACCGGCCGCCCTCCTACGAGACGCCGCCTCGGGAGCCTTCGCCACCCGGGACGGGTCCGCTGCCGCGCTCTGGCCCCCGGCCGCCGCCGTGGCGGTCGCCTTCCGGCGGGACGCCGCCTTCCGCGTCGCCCCGCCCCCCGCGTCGCTCTCCCCGGCGGCGGCCTCCACCAGCACCGGCCCGCTCCGGCCCGCCTTCCCCGCGGACGCCTTCCCGGTGGACGTCTTCTTGGCAACCGCGCTCCCCGTCACCGCACCGCCCTCCCCCACAACCGCCCCACCACCACCGCCCGCCTTCCCCGCGGACGCCTTCCCCGCGGACGTCTTCTTGGCGGACGTCTTCTTGGCGGGCGCCTCCTTTCGGGGCGCCTCGTCCGCGCGGGGCACCGCTTTACCGGCAGTCGCCTTCTTGCCCTTCTTTTCGGCGGCCACACCCGCGCCGGTCGTCTTCTTGGCGGACGTCTTCCTGCTCGCCGCCTTCTTGGCGGCCACCTTTCCACCGCCCGTGACGGCAGGCGCCTCCTCGACGGCCTTCCGGCCCGCCGCCGGAGCGGTCGTACCCGCGGCCCGCTTCCCGGCCGCCGACCCCGCCCGCTCGGCGGCACCGCGGCCGGCCGACGCGGCGGACCCGCGCTTCGGCACCGACGCGGCGGCCTCCGCGGCCTCCGCCGTCTCCGCCCGCTTCGCGGACCGGTCGGCCCTCTTCGCGGCGGCGGCGCCGCGCTGCGGAGCCGCCGCGGCCACGGACTTCTTCGCGACCGTCTTGCGCGCGCGTGCCGACGCGGCCGCCGGCTCGGCCGCCGTGCTCTTCTTCCCCGTCGTGTCCTTGGCCGCCGCGCCCGTGGCGGAAGCGGTGGATCTGCCGGACGCCGTCTTCTTCGCGGCGGTCTTCTTCGCCACCATCTCGCGGCCCCTTCACATACTGTGATCTTGCTCGCGAATCGTGCTGGGACGATAAATCGACTCAAGCCCCGCGGCAACGGGGCACGCCGCCGGTCCGGACGCCCCCTGCCCGCGGCAAGGGCGACCTGCATCCGTTGTGCCCAGCTCCCCGGCCTGTAATCCGGCCCATGGGCCGGTCCGAGGCCGCCGGGCCGGGTGTGGCCATTCGGGTCACGCACCCGTCACCCGTAAACCGGTCGGCCGTTGTCCGACCGGGCGCTTACACTGGGCGCAGCGAAAGGCTTGGATGGGGACGAGTAGCGTCGTACGCAGCCATGAGCGACCCGGGGACGGTGAGAGCCCGGGGGCGAGCCCGATGTGAAGCATCACCCCGGAGCCGCCGGAAGAACGCCCACGCGGGCAACCGCGGGGTCAGTAGAACCGGCATCGCGACCCCAATGAGGGGGCTCAGGACGCCGCCGAGGCGTCCCGGGCCAAGGAGGGTGGTACCGCGGGAGCCGGCCGCAGCGCAGGCGCTCTCGTCCCTCCGACGGAACGAGGAACAGTCCGCCGGAGGATTCGATGTCGCAGTACCGCCAGGTACCCGCCCAGGTCGACCTGCCCGCGCTCGAGCACGCCGTGCTCGATTTCTGGCGCGAGGCCAAGGTCTTCCAGAAGTCCCTTGAGCAGTCCGAGGGCCGCCCCGAGTGGGTCTTCTACGAGGGCCCGCCCACCGCCAACGGCATGCCCGGCGCGCACCACATCGAGGCCCGCGTCTTCAAGGACGTCTTCCCCCGCTTCCGCACCATGCGCGGCTACCACGTCGCCCGCAAGGCCGGCTGGGACTGCCACGGCCTGCCGGTCGAGCTCGCCGTCGAGAAGGAGCTCGGCTTCTCCGGCAAGAAGGACATCGAGGCGTACGGCATCGCCGAGTTCAACGCCAAGTGCCGGGAGTCCGTGACCCGCCACACCGACGCGTTCGCCGAGCTGACGACCCGGATGGGCTACTGGGTCGACCTGGACGACGCTTACCGCACCATGGACCCGGAGTACGTGCAGTCGGTCTGGTGGTCCCTGAAGCAGATCTTCGACAAGGACCTCCTGGTCCAGGACCACCGCGTCGCCCCCTGGTGCCCCCGCTGCGGCACCGGCCTGTCCGACCACGAGCTGGCCCAGGGCTACGAGACGGTCGTCGACCCCTCCGTCTTCGTCCGCTTCCCGCTGACTTCCGGCCCGCTCGCGGGCGAGGCCGCGCTCCTGGTGTGGACGACGACCCCGTGGACCCTGGTGTCCAACACGGCCGTCGCCGCCCACCCCGAGGTGACCTACGTCGTCGCGACCGACGGCAACGAGAAGCTGGTCGTCGCCGAGCCCCTCCTCGCCAAGGCCCTCGGCGAGGGCTGGGAGGCCACCGGCCGGTCCTTCACGGGTGCCGAGATGGAGCGCTGGACCTACGAGCGCCCCTTCACCCTGATCGACTTCCCGGCCCCCGCCCACTACGTCGTCAACGCGGACTACGTCACCACCGAGGACGGCACCGGTCTGGTCCACCAGTCCCCCGCGTTCGGTGAGGACGACCTCAAGGTGTGCCGCGCGTACGGCCTGCCCGTCGTGAACCCCGTCCGGCCCGACGGCACCTTCGAGGAGGACCTGCCGCTGGTCGGCGGCCAGTTCTTCAAGAAGGCCGACGAGGCCCTGACGGCCGATCTCCAGGCACGTGGACGGCTCTTCAAGCACATCGCGTACGAGCACAGCTACCCGCACTGCTGGCGCTGCCACACGGCGCTGCTGTACTACGCGCAGCCGTCCTGGTACATCCGCACGACGGCCGTGAAGGACCGGCTGCTGGAGGAGAACGAGAACACCAACTGGTTCCCGGACTCCGTCAAGCACGGCCGCTTCGGCGACTGGCTGAACAACAACATCGACTGGGCCCTTTCCCGCAACCGCTACTGGGGCACCCCGCTGCCCATCTGGCGCTGCGAGGAGAACCACCTCACGTGCGTCGGCTCGCTCGCCGAGCTGTCCGAGCTCACGGGCACCGACCAGTCGTCCCTCGACCCGCACCGCCCGTACATCGACGACGTGACCTTCCCCTGCCCCACCTGCCGGGAGACGGCCACCCGCGTCCCGGAGGTCATCGACGCCTGGTACGACTCGGGCTCGATGCCGTTCGCGCAGTACGGCTACCCGTACCAGAACAAGGACCTGTTCGAGAAGCGCTACCCGGCGCAGTTCATCTCGGAGGCCATCGACCAGACGCGCGGCTGGTTCTACACGCTCATGGCCGTCGGCACGCTCGTCTTCGACAAGTCCTCGTACGAGAACGTGGTCTGCCTGGGGCACATCCTGGCCGAGGACGGCCGCAAGATGTCCAAGCACCTGGGCAACATCCTCCAGCCCATCCCGCTCATGGACCAGCACGGCGCCGACGCCGTGCGCTGGTTCATGGCGGCCGGAGGCTCGCCCTGGGCGGCCAGGCGCGTCGGCCACGGCACCATCCAGGAGGTCGTCCGCAAGACCCTCCTCACGTACTGGAACACGGTCGCCTTCCAGGCCCTGTACGCCCGTACGTCGCGGTGGGCCCCGTCCGCCGCCGACCCGGCGCCCGCCGACCGCCCGGTCCTGGACCGCTGGCTGCTCTCCGAGCTGCACGCGCTGACCGACCAGGTCACCCAGGCTCTGGAGGCGTACGACACCCAGCGCGCCGGAAAGCTGCTGTCGGCGTTCGTCGACGACCTCTCCAACTGGTACGTACGCCGCTCCAGGCGCCGCTTCTGGCAGGGCGACAAGGCGGCCCTGCGCACGCTCCACGAGGTCGTCGAGACCGTCACCCGCCTGATGGCCCCGCTCACGCCGTTCATCACGGAGCGGGTCTGGCAGGACCTGGTCGTCCCGGTCACCCCGGACGCGCCCGAGTCCGTCCACCTGTCCACCTGGCCGGAGGCCGACCTCTCCGCCATCGACCCCGCCCTCTCCTCCCAGATGGCCCTGGTGCGCCGGCTGGTGGAACTCGGCCGCGCCACGCGGGCGGAGTCGGGCGTGAAGACCCGTCAGCCCCTGTCCCGCGCCCTGATCGCCGCCACCGGCTTCGAGGCGCTGTCACCCGAGCTGCACGCCCAGATCACGGAGGAACTCAACGTCACCTCCCTGGCGTCCCTCTCCGAGGTGGGCGGCTCGCTCGTCGACACGACCGCCAAGGCGAACTTCCGGGCCCTGGGCAAGCGCTTCGGCAAGGGCGTCCAGGACGTGGCCAGGGCGGTCGCGGCGGCGGACGCGGCGGCGCTCTCCCTCGCCCTCCGCAACGGCGAGGCGACCCTCGACGTCAACGGGGAGACGATCACCCTGGCCCCGGACGAGGTGATCATCACGGAGACCCCGCGCGAGGGCTGGTCGGTCGCCTCCGACTCCGGCGCGACGGTCGCCCTGGACCTGGAGATCACCCCGGAGCTGCGCCGCGCCGGACTGGCCCGTGACGCGATCCGGCTGATCCAGGAGGCCCGCAAGAACAGCGGCCTGGACGTCGCGGACCGTATCGTCCTGCGCTGGGAGTCCACCGACCCCGAGGTCGTCGCGGCGCTCGGCGACCACGCGGAGCTGATCGCGGACGAGGTCCTGGCGACGGACTTCTCCTCCGCCGGGCCGGACGCCGGCTTCGGCGAGCCGTTCACCGACGAGGGTCTGTCCCTCACGTTCCGCCTCCGCAAGGCGTAACGGAAGCGCGGGAGGGCCCGGCCACCTCGGTGGCCGGGCCCTTCCGCGTCCCCGGGCCCGAAGGGCCCCGCCCCACCCCGCGCCCCACGGCAAAGGGCCGGGGGGGAGGGGGGGGGGGGGGGGGGGGGGGGGGGGGTGTGGGGGGGGGGGGGGGGGGGAGGGGGGGGGGGGGTGGAACAATCCGATGCTT
>NZ_JBWKJV010000005.1:318489-349345 GCF_056432045.1 Streptomyces sp. NPDC045701
CCTCCCCCCCCCCCCCCCCCCCCCCCCCCCCCCCACACCCCCCCCCCCCCCCCCCCCCCCCCAAAAAAACACCCCCCCCCCCCCCCCCCCCCCCCCCCCCCCCCCCCGGCCCTGCTGCCTACCGACGGCTACGCGCGGATCGCGCGACCCCGCCCCGTCAGTTGTCGTCCTCGTCGATGAGGAAGCCGCGCATCGGCGACGGAGCCTGCTGCATCGGCTGCGGCGCCTGCGGCCGTACCGGTGCCATCGGCTGCGTCATCGCGGGCGACATCTGCTGCTGGCCGCCGTAGGACGGGCCACCACCCATCGACGGGCCGCCCATGGTCTGGTTGCCGCCGTACGACGGGGCGTTCGCACCGGCCGACGCCATCGACGGGGACGGCGGCAGCGAAGGCGCGGCGGACGGCGTCCGCGGCGGGGCCAGCGAGTCGTCGGCCTGGGTCTCCAGCTGGCGCAGCTGGCTCTCCAGGTAGGACTTCAGCCGCGTGCGGTACTCACGCTCGAAGCCCCGCAGGTCCTCGACCTTGCGCTCCAGCGTGGCGCGGGCCGACTCCAGTGAGCCCATCGCGACGCGGTGCTTCTCCTGCGCGTCCCGCTCCAGGGCGTCCGCCTTGGCGCGGGCGTCCCGCTCCAGGCCCTCGGCGCGCGAGCGCGCCTCACCGACGATCTTGTTGGCCTCGGAACGGGCCTCCGCGATCGCCTGGTCGGCGGTCTGCTGGGCGAGGGAGAGCACGCGGGCCGCGCTGTCGCCGCCGGGGCCCTGACCGGGCTGCGGCATCTGCGGGCCGTGACCGCCCATGGGGCCACCCATGGGACCGCCCATCGGGCCACCCATGCCGCCCTGCATGTGGCCGGGGCCGCCGTGCTGGCCCTGCGGGCCGCCGTGACTGGGACCGGCCGGCAGCTGAGGAGCACCACCTGGCAGCTGGGGGGGACCCATCTGCGGGGGCTGCTGCTGGACCGGCGGACCCGATATCCCGGCGGGCACGGGGGCGCCGGGACCGACGGGCCGTTGGTCCTGCTGCTCCGGAGGCTTGCGCATACCCTGCTGCTGCTGGTTCTGCGCGGCCGCGCGCGTGGCGGCGGCGAGCTTGGCGCGCAGGTCCTCGTTCTCACGGAGCAGACGCGTCAGTTCGGCTTCGACCTCGTCGAGGAAGGCATCGACCTCGTCCTCGTCATAGCCTTCTCGGAGGCGGACGGTCGTGAACTGCTTGTTCCGCACGTCCTCGGGGGTCAGCGGCATCTTTCCTTCACCTCTACGTAGTCGTCGGCAGTCGGCAGGACCGTATCGCTACACCCTCAGACCCTCATCATGAAGCTGTTCACGATGGAGATCAGGATGTAGACGATGATCATCAGAACGAAGAAGGACAGGTCGAGTGCCACGCCCCCGAGACGCAGCGGCGGGATGAACCGCCGCAGAAGCTTCAGTGGTGGATCGGTGACAGTGTAGGTGGCCTCAAGAACGACCACCATCGCCTTCCCGGGTTCCCATGAACGGGCGAACTGGAAGACGTAGTCCATGACCAGCCGGAAGATCAGGACGACAAGGAAGCACATCAGAGCGATGTAGATCACTTGTAGTGCGACGCTCATCCCGCGCTTCCCTCTCCCCTGATCCCATGTTCACCGGCCCTCCGGCCGGCCGTTCCCGGTGTCGTGCTCTCAGCTCTGGTTGAAGAATCCGCCCTCTGCGATGCGGGCCTTGTCCTCCGCCGTGACATCGACGTTAGCAGGAGAGAGCAGGAACACCTTCTGCGTCACTCGTTCAATGCTGCCATGCAGCCCGAAGACGAGACCGGCGGCGAAGTCGACAAGTCGCTTCGCGTCCGTGTCGTCCATCTCCGTGAGGTTCATGATCACAGGCGTGCCCTCGCGGAAGTGTTCCCCGATGGTACGGGCCTCGTTGTAGGTCCGGGGGTGAAGTGTGGTGATGCGGTAGGGCTCCCGCTCGGACACGACCTTGGGCATGATCACCGGTGCGTTCTTCTCCAGGCTCGGTCGTTCAGGTGTGATGGATGCCACGGGGGCGATTCGTGCCGGACGTCCACTTTCAGCGGGGAGCGGAACGGGGTCGCGCTGCACGGGGGGCTGCTGGAGGACCCGCACCGGCTCCTCGCGCTCCGCCTGGTGCGAAGGCTGGTGCGGGGGCTGGTGGCGCCGTCGGTCACGCTCCGGCTCCGGCTCCAGCTCGGGTTCGAAGTCGTCATCGGGGTCGAAACCCCGGCCGTCGTACCCATCGTCCTCCACGAGGCCGAGGTAGACCGCCATCTTGCGCATCGCGCCGGCCATTCTCTGAGTCCTCCGCTCTGTGGTGGATCGCCCTCACCATTAGTGGGCACAGCGTCACCACGTGCCCGCGATCCACGAGGCCTGTCCGCTGTTCGGCGGAAATGACCATATTTTCTGCTGTGGTCCGACTTGCTTCGCGACGTTACCCGAGCCGGGGTCGGTCTCCGAGTACCGCCGTACCGATGCGCACATGTGTCGCTCCGGCCGCCACGGCGTCCTCGAGGTCCGCGCTCATCCCTGCCGACACCATGTTCGCAGCCGGACGGGACGCGCGCAGGTCCGATGCCAATTCCATCAGCCGGTCGAACGCCGCCCGTTGACGTCCCGCGTACGGGCCGGCCAGCGGCGCGACCGTCATCAGCCCGTCGAGCCGCAGCCCCGGCGCGGCGGCCACGGCGTCGGCCAATTCCTCGACGCCGTCCGGCGCCACGCCACCGCGCTCACCCCGCTCGCCGGACTCCGCGTCCAGGGCGACCTGGATCAGACACCCCAGCTCACGCCCGGCGCGCGCCACGGCGCTCGACAGTGCGGTGACGAGCTTCAACCGGTCGACGGATTGCACCTCATGGGCGTAACCCACCACGGAGCGGACCTTGTTGGTCTGCAGCTGGCCGACGAAGTGCCAGGTCAGGTCCAGGTCCGCACAGGCGGCGGCCTTCGGGGCCGCGTCCTGGTCCCGGTTCTCGGCGACGTGGCGGACACCCAGCTCGTGCAGCAGCCGCACGTCGCTCGCGGGGTACGTCTTGGTGACCACGATCAGGGTCACGTCCCCGCGCTCACGCCCGGCGGCGGCGCACGCGGCAGAGATACGTTCCTCCACCCGCGCCAGGTTCTCGGCGAGTTGCGCCTTGCGGTCCGTCATCTGCTATCCGTCCAACCAGACATATGCGGCGAGTCGCCCCGTGGTGCGGTCGCGACGGTACGAGTAGTGGTCGCGCGATTCACGCGTGCAGACCTCCGACGCGCGCCGGTCGCGCACCCCCAGCGCGTCGAGCTGGGCGAGCACCCCGGCGGTCACGTCCACAGCCGGAGTGCCCCAACTCGTCTCGGCGTGCGCCGCCGGCACGACGGCGGCGACCTCGTCGCGCATGGCCGCGGGGACCTCGTAGCAGCGCCCGCAGACAGCCGGGCCGGTGCGGGCGGTGATCCGCGACGCCTCCGCGCCGAGCGCGATCATGGCCTCGACGGTGGCCGGCACGACACCCGCCACCATCCCGGGGCGGCCGGCGTGCGCCGCGCCCACCACTCCCGCGACCGGGTCGGCCAGCAGGACGGGCGTGCAGTCGGCGGTCAGCACCGCGAGCGCGAGCCCGCGCCGGGCGGTGACCGCACCGTCCACCGCCGGAACGTCCCGGTCCGGGGCCCACGGGCCGTCCACCACGGCGACGTCCCGGCCGTGCACCTGGTTCATCCACACGACCCGCCGGGGGTCGAGCCCCAGCGCCCCGGCGGCGAGCCGGCGATTGGCCGTGACGGAACCGGGGTCGTCGCCGACCGCTCCGCCGAGGTTGAGCTCTTCGTACGGAACGGCGCTCACCCCGCCCCACCGATCGGTGAAGGCGAAGTGCGCGCCGCCCACTGAGTCGTGCTGCCCTATCACGTCACACGGTCACTTCAGGAAGTCCGGGACGTCCAGCTCCTCGGCCGAGGTGTCCGGGTACGGGCGGGCCGGCGGGACCGCCGGCGGGGTGACCGACAGGGAGCTTTCACTCACCGCCGGGGTGGGCTCGGGCGCCGGGGCCGGTGACTCCTCGCGGACCGGAACGGTGCCGAGGCCGCTCACCGGGCGGGGCGGCTCGGCCGCCCGCACCGGGGGCGCGGGCTCTTCGCGCTTGCTCGACCCCGCGCTGAGGATGTTGTCCCGCCGGGCCGGTGGCTGACCGCCGTCGAAGCCCGCCGCGATGACGGTGACCCGCACCTCGTCGCCGAGGGCGTCGTCGATCACCGCGCCGAAGATGATGTTGGCCTCGGGGTGGGCCGCCTCGCTGACCAGCTGCGCGGCCTCGTTGATCTCGAACAGGCCGAGGTCCGAGCCACCGGAGATGGAGAGCAGCACCCCGCGGGCGCCGTCGATGGAGGCTTCCAGCAGCGGCGAGGAGATCGCCATCTCGGCGGCCGCCACCGCGCGGTCGTCGCCGCGGGCCGAGCCGATGCCCATCAGGGCGGAGCCGGCCTCGGACATGACCGACTTGACGTCGGCGAAGTCGAGGTTGATGAGGCCCGGGGTGGTGATGAGGTCGGTGATGCCCTGGACACCGGAGAGCAGCACCTGGTCGGCGGACTTGAACGCGTCCAGCACGCTGACCTGGCGGTCCGAGATGGACAGCAGCCGGTCGTTCGGGATCACGATGAGGGTGTCGACCTCTTCGCGGAGCTCGGCGATGCCGTCCTCCGCCTGGTTGGCGCGGCGCCGGCCCTCGAAGGTGAACGGCCGGGTCACCACACCGATCGTCAGGGCGCCCAGCGAGCGCGCGATGTTGGCGACGACGGGTGCGCCGCCGGTGCCGGTGCCGCCGCCTTCGCCTGCGGTGACGAAGACCATGTCGGCCCCCTTGAGGACCTCCTCGATCTCCTCACGGTGGTCCTCTGCCGCCTTGCGACCGACTGCCGGGTTCGCCCCGGCCCCGAGGCCGCGGGTGAGTTCACGACCGACGTCGAGCTTGACGTCGGCGTCGCTCATCAACAGTGCTTGCGCGTCCGTGTTGATGGCGATGAACTCGACGCCCTTGAGACCGACCTCGATCATTCGGTTGATGGCATTGACACCACCGCCGCCGACACCGATGACCTTGATGACTGCGAGGTAGTTCTGCGGTGCTGCCACGTCGAAGGCCTCTCGCCTCGAGTTACGTGTCGTCACTTCGCGGTGGTCTCGCGCCGCGACGACGGATGCCGATGGGACGGTCCGAAACGCCGACCCAAACCCTAACGTTGAAGTTTAGGGTTACCAGTGTCTCTGTTCGCTGGACTCTTCCGAACAGGACACTAAGTCGACAAGTGGCGCACGTTCAACGAACACGCCGAACCTCCCGTTTTTCTTTTCACCCTATGTGATCACCCATAGCGCTGACCAACCAGGGTGCTGGCCAGGGCATATGTGCGTCAACTCCGCGACGCCGCAGGGGCGGTCGGCGCACTCACGTCGAAGTGCCCCGCTTTGGGCGCCGCCTTCATCAGTGCGGTGAGCGTACGCGCTTTCGCCTCGCCGTCCTCACCATTGCCCCACACCACGGTCCGTCCGCCCGTCAACTCCAGGCTGATGGAGTCGTACGAACGGACACGCAGGACCTTGGCCTCCGCCGCCACCCGCGCCGGCAGGTCGCCCGCCACCCGGACCGCCTCCGCGGTCAGCCGGCCGATCCCGAAGCGGCGCAGGCTGGGCGACTGATCCGCCGTCACCTCCAACCGGGGTACGCCCTTGGGCGCCCTGCGCGCGTCGACCGTGGCGTACCGCACACCCGCCGCGTCCACTTCGGTGACCTTCCCGCCCTTTTCCACGAGGAGGACCGGCGTGCGCTCGACCACGGTCAGGGTGATCCCGTGCGGCCAGGAACGGACGACGTCCACCGAACGCACGCGCGGCAGGGCGCGCAGCAGCCGGCCCTCGATCTCACCGGTGTCGACCGACGCCAGGGGCGCCCCGACCGGCACCGCCGCGGCCGCCTTCACCTGAGCGGGCGTCAGGACGCGCGTTCCCGAGGCGGTGACCTGTTCGACCCGCAGCCAGGCGGAGCCGTAGAACAGCCACACCCCGCCCGCGAGCAGGAACAGGACGGTCACGAGCAGGAGCACGGCGCGGGGCCCCGGCAGCGCCCGGCGGCCGCCGCCTGGCCCGGGACGCCACCGCAGGGACGGCCGGGCCGAGGGCGGCCGTCCGGACGCGACGCCCTTGGGCCCCACGCCCTTGGACTTCGCCCCCTTGGTCCGCCGCAGGCCCGGCGCGCCGCGCTCGGTGGTCGTCGTCGGCCCGGCCATGCTCCCTGCCTTCTCACGCCCTGTGGCGTGCCGCGATCGCCTCGTAGACCATGCCGACGAGCAGGTCGTCGGCGTCCCGGCGGCCGAACTCGGCGGCGGCGCGGGACATCTCGTACAGCCGGTGGGGGTCGGAGAGCACCGGCAGCACATTGCCCTGGACCCACTCGGGCGTCAGCTCGGCGTCGTCGACCAGCAGGCCGCCGCCCGCCTTGACCACCGGCTGGGCGTTGAGCCGCTGTTCGCCGTTGCCGATCGGCAGCGGTACGTACGCGGCGGGCAGCCCGACGGCGGAGAGTTCGGCGACGGTCATCGCGCCCGCGCGGCACAGCATCATGTCGGCCGCGGCGTACGCGAGGTCCATCCGGTCCACGTACGGTACCGGGATGTAGGGCGGCATACCCGGCATGTTGTCGACGTGCGGCAGTTCGTTCTTCGGGCCCACCGCGTGCAGGATCTGGATACCGGAGCGCTGGAGGACCGGGGCGACCTGCTGGACCACCTCGTTCAGCCGGCGGGCGCCCTGCGAGCCGCCGGAGACCAGCAGCGTCGGCAGGTTGGGGTCCAGGCCGAACGCGGCGCGCGCCTCGGGGCGGACCCGCGCCCGGTCGAGGGTGGCGATGGTGTACCGCAGCGGGATGCCGATGTAGCGGGCGTTGCGGAGCTTGCTGTCGGGCGTGGCGACGGCGACCCCGGCCGCGTACCGCGAACCGATCTTGTTCGCCAGACCGGGCCGGGCGTTGGCCTCGTGGACCACGATCGGTACGCCGAGCCGTTTGGCGGCCAGGTAGCCGGGGAGGGCCACGTAACCGCCGAAGCCCACGACGCAGTCGGCCTTCGTCCGCTCGAGGATCTGCTCCGCGGCCTTGATGGTGCCGCGCAGCCGCCCCGGGACGGTGATCAGCTCGGGTGTGGGCTTGCGCGGCAACGGAACGGCGGGGATGAGCGCCAGCTCGTAGCCCCGCTCCGGTACGAGACGGGTCTCCAGACCCCGCTCCGTACCGAGGGCCGTGATCCCCACGGTCGGGTCCTGCCTGCGCAGGGCGTCCGCGAGGGCGAGCGCGGGCTCGATGTGGCCGGCGGTCCCCCCACCGGCGAGTACGACATGCACCGAAATTCACCGCTCTCCGGACGGACGCTTCTTGACGCGCCGTCGCATCGACTTCCAACTCACCCCGGCCCTTGCGCCGAGAACAGGCTGTCGCATGGCCAGGGCCGCCTTCGCCGCGGGCTCCTCTCGCGCGAAGGCGATGAGCAGACCGACGGCGAACATGGTCGGCAGCAGGGCTGAACCTCCGTAGGAGAACAGCGGGAGCGGGACACCGGCGATCGGCAGCAGGCCGAGCACCGCACCGATGTTGATCACGGCCTGCGCCGTGATCCAGGTGGTCACACCTCCCGCGGCATACCTCACGAAGGGGTCCTCCGTGCGTCCGGCCACGCGGATACCCGCATAGCCTAGAGCCGCGAACAGGGCGAGTACCGACAGCGTCCCCGCCAGCCCCAGTTCCTCCCCGGTGATGGCGAAGATGAAGTCGGTGTGTGGTTCGGGGAGTTGACCCCATTTCTCCACACTCGCCCCCAGCCCCGAACCGAACCAGCCGCCCGACGCCAGAGCATAGATCCCGTGCACCGCCTGCCAGCACGAGTCCCCCGGCCCCGGCTCGGTGGCGCCGATGCAGGCGAGCCGCGCCATCCGGTTCTCGCTGGTTTTGATGAGCGTCACGCCGATCGCGGCGGCGACGGCCAGCACGCCCACGAACATCCGGGTGGGCGCGCCGGCCAGCCACAGCAGGCCGAAGAGGATCGCGGTGAGGATGATCGCCGTCCCCATGTCGCCGCCCAGCATGATCAGGCCCAGCAGCATGAAGGCGACCGGCACGAGCGGCACCAGCAGGTGCTTCCACTGGGTCAGCAGCCGCTTGTCCTGTTTGCGGGCGAGCAGGTCGGCGCCCCACAGGATCAGCGCGAGCTTGCCGAACTCGCTGGGCTGGAGCTGGAAGGGGCCGCCGAGATAGATCCAGTTCTGGTTGCCGTTGACGGCATGCCCTATCCCGGGGATCTGGACGAGCACCATCAGGAAGACGGTGCCCACGAGCAGCGGATAGGCGAGCGCCCGGTGCAGTTTGGCCGGCACCCGGGAGGCGAACAGCAGCAGACCGGTGCCGATGGCGGCGGCCAGGAACTGCTTCCGGAAGAAGTACGTGTCGGACAGCGACAGCTCCAGCGCCTTGATCTGCGACGCCGAGTAGACCATCACGAGGCCCAGGACGGTGATCAGCAGGCTGGCGCCGAGGATCACGTAGTAGGCGGTCAGGGGGCGGTCCCAGGCCCGTCGTGCCCGCTCGTAGAGCCCGCGTACCCCGCTCCAGCGCGGCGGGCGGGGAACGGGGGCCCTCCGGCCGCGCACGGGCGCCCTGCGGGCGGCGGGGGGCCGCCGCAGCCCGGCGGTCCTGCCGCGCAGGGCGAGACCCGCGAGGAGCCCCGCGGCGATACCCGCCACGGGGCCCGCGCGGTGCGGTGCGTACGCGGCGGCGTGATCGGCCGGCATGGTCGCAGTCCCCTCCAGTCGTGCCCGGCGCGGCCGGACCTGGTGGCTGTCAGGCGCGCTCGGCGGCGAGTGCGCGGACCGCGTCCGCGAACGCCTCGCCCCGCTTGTTGTAGTTGACGAACATGTCCATCGAGGCGCAGGCCGGGGCGAGCAGGACCGTGTCCCCGGGCCGGGCGAGCGCCGCCGCTTCCCCGACCGCCGCCGACATCGCCCCAGTGTCGGTCCGGTCGAGGTCGACGACCGGTACCTCGGGGGCGTGTCGCGCGAGGGCTTCCCTGATCAGGGCGCGGTCGGCGCCCATGAGCACGACGCCGCGCAGCCGCTTCGCCGCCGTGGCGACCAGCTCGTCGAACGTGGCGCCCTTGGCGAGCCCGCCGGCGATCCAGACGATCGGCTCGTACGCCGCCAGCGACGCCTCCGCGGCGTGCGTGTTGGTGGCCTTGGAGTCGTCGACGTACCGGACGCCCTCGATCTCCTCGACGAACTCGATGCGGTGCGGGTCGGGGCGGAAGGCCCGCAGTCCGTCGCGTACGGCGGTGGCCGGGACGCCGAAGGCGCGGGCCAGGGCAGCCGCGGCGAGCGCGTTGGCGATGTTGTGCGGGGCCGGCGGGTCGATGTCGGAGACCTGGGCGAGCTCCTGGGCCTGCTTCTGCCGGTTCTCGACGAAGGCGCGGTCCACCAGGATGTCCTCCACGATCCCCACCTGGGAGGGGCCGGGCGTACCGAGGGTGAAGCCGATGGCGCGGCAGCCCTCCTCGACGTCGGCCTCGCGCACCAGGTCCTCGGTGGCCTTGTCGGCGACGTTGTACACGCAGGCGACCTGGTTGCCCTCGTAGATACGGCCCTTGTCGGCGGCGTACGCCTGCATGGAGCCGTGCCAGTCGAGGTGGTCGGGGGCGAGGTTCAGGACCGCGGCGGAGTGGGCGCGCAGGGAGGGCGCCCAGTGCAGCTGGTAGCTGGACAGTTCGACGGCGAGGACGTCGTACTCCTCCTCGCCGAGGACGGCGTCCAGCAGGGAGACGCCGATGTTCCCGACGGCGGCGGTCCGCAGGCCCGCCGCCGCCAGGATGGAGGCGAGCATCCGCACGGTCGTCGTCTTGCCGTTGGTGCCGGTGACCGCGAGCCAGGGCGCGGCCGCCTTGCCGGGGCGCTCGCGCAAGCGCCACGCCAGCTCGACGTCGCCCCAGACCTCCACGCCCGCCTCTGCCGCCGCGGCGAACAGCGGCTTGTCGGGCTGCCACCCGGGGGTGGTGACGACCAGTTCGGTGCCCTCCGGCAGGGTGGCCCCGTCGCCGAGGCGGACGGTGATGCCCTCCGCCTCCAGCCGCGCGGCCTGCGTGCGGGAGCGCTCGTCGTCGCCGTCGTTGACGACCGTGACGCGCGCGCCCAGGCCGTGCAGGACGCGGGCGGCGGGGATGCCGCTCACGCCCAGGCCGGCGACGGTGACGTTCTTGCCCTGCCAGGAGGTACTCACTTGTCGGCTGCCCATCCCGCGTAGAAGAGGCCGAGTCCCACGATGACGCACATGCCCTGGATGATCCAGAAACGGACCACGACCAGAACCTCGGACCAGCCCTTGAGTTCGAAGTGGTGCTGGAGCGGCGCCATCCGGAAGACCCGCTTGCCGGTCATCTTGAACGAGCCGACCTGGATGACCACGGACATGGTGATCAGGACGAACAGGCCGCCCAGCAGGGCGAGCAGCAGCTCGGTGCGGGAGCAGATGGCCAGGCCCGCGAGCGCGCCGCCGAGGGCGAGCGAACCGGTGTCACCCATGAAGATCTTGGCGGGTGAGGTGTTCCACCACAGGAAGCCGAAGCAGGCGCCCATCAGGGCGGAGGCCACGACGGCCAGGTCGAGCGGATCCCGTACCTCGAAGCAGGCGTTGGGGTTCGTCAGGGTCTGGGCGTTGGCGCACGACTCCTGGAACTGCCACAGCCCGATGAAGGTGTACGCGCCGAAGACCATCACCGAGGCACCGGTGGCGAGGCCGTCGAGACCGTCCGTGAGGTTCACGCCGTTCGACATGGCCAGGATCATGAACAGCGCCCAGACCACGAACAGCACCGGGCCGATGGACCAGCCGAAGTCGGTGATGAAGGAGAGCCGGGTGGAGGCCGGGGTCTGGCCGCGGCTGTCGGCGAACTGCAGCGCCAGGACGGCGAAGGCGATGCCGACGATCAGCTGGCCGGCCATCTTCGCCTTGGCACGCAGGCCGAGCGACCGCTGCTTGACGATCTTGATGTAGTCGTCGAGGAAGCCGACGAGACCCATGCCCGCCATCAGGAACAGCACCAGGACGCCCGAGTAGGTCGGGTCCTCCCCCGTGATGACCTTGGCGAGCGCGTACGCGATGAGCGTGGCCAGGATGAAGGAGATGCCGCCCATGGTGGGCGTGCCCTTCTTGCTGCCGTGCGTACGCGGGCCGTCGTCCCGGATGAACTGCCCGTATCCCTTGCGGGCCAGCAGCTTGATCAGCAGCGGCGTACCGATCAGGGTGAGGAAGAGCCCGATGGCTCCCGCGAAGAGGATCTGCCTCATCGGCCGGTGACCTCGCCCTCGGTGGTGTTCTCGAGCAGTGCCTGGGCGATCCGCTCGAGCCCGACCGACCTTGATGCCTTCACCAGCACGACGTCTCCCGGGCGCAGCTCACTGCGCAACAGGTCGATCGCCGCCCGTGCGTCGGACACGTGCACCGACTCCTCACCCCACGAACCCTCGTTATATGCGCCCAGTTGCAGCCAGGACGCTTCCCTGCCCCCGACTGCGACGAGCTTGCTGACGTTGAGCCGGACGGCGAGCCGTCCGACCGCGTCGTGCTCGGCGAGCGCCTCGTCCCCCAGCTCGGCCATCTGCCCGAGCACCGCCCACGTACGGCCCCCCTTGGCCTGTGCTGCCTTGCCCATGGCCGCGAGCGCGCGCAGAGCGGCTCGCATGGACTCGGGGTTCGCGTTGTAGGCGTCGTTGACGATCGTCACACCGTCCGGACGCTCGGTGACCTCCATGCGCCAGCGGGAGAGGGTGCCCGCCTCGGAGAGCGCGGTGGCGATCTCGTCGACGGACATGCCCAGCTCATGGGCGACGGCGGCCGCGGCGAGCGCGTTCGACACGTGGTGCTCACCGTACAGGCGCAAGGTCACGTCACTGCACCCGGTGGGTGTGTGAAGCCTGAAAGAGGGCTGTCCGGTCTCGGTGAGCCGGACATTCTCGGCACGTACGGCGGCGTCCTCGGACTCGCCGAAGAGCGTCACGCGCGCGTGGGTGCGGGACTCCATGGCCCGTACGAGGGGGTCGTCCGCGTTCAGCACGGCGATCCCGCCCGCTTCGGCGGACGGCAGGGCCTCGACCAACTCGCCCTTGGCCTGGGCGATCTGCGCCCGGCCGCCGAACTCGCCGATGTGGGCGCTGCCCACGTTCAGGACCAGCCCGATCGAGGGCGGGGTCAGCTCGGTGAGGTAGCGGATATGGCCGATTCCGCGCGCTCCCATCTCCAGGACGAGGTGCTCGGTGTCCTTCTCCGCGCGCAGCGCGGTGAGCGGCAGGCCGATCTCGTTGTTGAGGGAGCCGGGGGTCCACACGGTGGGGCCCTTGCGCTGGAGCACCTGGGCGATGAGGTCCTTGGTGCTGGTCTTGCCGGCCGAGCCGGTCAGCGCCACGACCTTCGTTCCCAGGCGCTCCACGACCACGCGGGCGAGTGCGCCGAGGGCCGTCCGGACGTCGTCCACGACGATGGCCGGCGCCCCGGTCGGGCGGGTGGCCAGCACGGCCACCGCGCCCGCGTCCATGGCGCGCTGCGCGTAGTCGTGGCCGTCGACGTTGTCGCCGGCGAACGCGGCGAAGAGGGAGCCGGGCTCGACCTGGCGGGAGTCGATGACGACGGGGCCGGTCACCCGGGTGGCCGGATCCGGTATGTCGTGCGACTGCCCGCCGACGATTTCGGCGATCTCGGCGAGGGAGAGGGCGATCACTACTTCATCCCTGACTGTTCTGGATTGCTTCGCGGAGGACCTGGCGGTCATCGAAGGGGCGTACCACTCCCGCGATGTCCTGGCCCTGCTCGTGGCCCTTGCCGGCGACCAGCACGGTGTCACCGGGCCGGGCGCGCGCCACGGCGGCGGCGATGGCGGCGGCCCGGTCCTCGAACACGGCGACCTCGCCGCGTTCGTGGGAGGGCACCCCGGCGGCGCCGGCGAGCATGGTGGCGAGGATCGCGAGGGGGTCCTCGGAACGGGGGTTGTCGGAGGTCAGTACGGCGGTGTCGGCGAGGCGTGCGGCGGCGGCGCCCATGGGGCCGCGCTTGGTGACGTCCCGGTCGCCGCCGCAGCCGAGGACGACGTGCAGCCTGCCCTCGGTGACCTTGCGCAGGGCGCGCAGGACCGATTCGACGGCGTCCGTCTTGTGGGCGTAGTCGACGACCGCCAGGTAGGGCTGGCCGGCGTCGACGCGCTCCAGGCGGCCGGGGACGCCGGGGACGGCGGCGACGCCGTCGGCGGCGGTCTGCGGGTCGATCCCGGCCGCGGCGAGGGTGACGACGGCGGCGAGGGCGTTGGCCACGTTGAACGGGCCGGGCAGCGGGGCCTTGGCGGTGACCCGCTCGCCCTCGGGGCCCAGGATCGTGAAGGTGCTCCCCAGGGCGCCGATTTCGACGTCCTCGGCGCGCCAGTCGGCGTCGGGGTGCCCCTCGGCGGAGAAGGTGACGACGGGGACGGTCGCCTCCTTGGCCAGCCTCCTGCCGTACTCGTCGTCGTGGTTGACCACTCCGAGCCGGCTGCGGCGGGGGGTGAACAGCTGCGCCTTGGCCTGGAAGTAGTCCTCCATGTCGGAGTGGAACTCCATGTGCTCCGGGCTGAGGTTGTTGAAGACGGCGACGTCGAAGACGCAGCCGTCGACCCGGCCGAGCACGAGGGCGTGGCTGGAGACCTCCATGGCGACCGCTTCGACGCCGCGTTCGCGCATCACCGCGAACAGGGCCTGGAGGTCGGTGGCTTCCGGGGTGGTCCGCTCGGACTTGATGCGCTCGTCCCCGATGCGCATCTCGACGGTGCCGATGAGCCCGGTCGGGCGGCCGGCGGCCCGGAGGCCGCCTTCGACGAGGTAGGCGGTGGTCGTCTTGCCGGAGGTACCGGTGATGCCGATCTGGAGCAGATCGTCGCCCGGCCGGCCGTAGATGTCGGCGGCGAGCTCGCCCATCGCTCCGCGCGGGTCCTCGGTGACCAGGACCGGCAGGCCGGTCCCGGCGGCGCGGTCGGCGCCGGAGGGGTCGGTGAGGATCGCGACGGCCCCGAGGTCGGCGGCCTGGCCGGCGAAGTCCGCGCCGTGCAGGCGGGAGCCGGGGAGAGCCGCGTACACGTCTCCGGGGCGCACGGCCCGGGAGTCGTGGGTGATGCCGGTCACCTCCGCGCCGGCCGGGGCGGGGGTACCCAGCCGGGCCGCCAGCTCGCCCAGGGGTGTGGGGCGGGCCTGGGCCGGTCGGGGCGCTCCGTGGCGTTTCGCGGGGGCGTCCGTCGGGGTGGTTCGGGACTGATCAGCGTGTGGCACGGCGGTGAGCGTACCGGGCGCACCCGTGATCGGGCTAAATGAGGGCGCCTGGGCAGCGTGGCCGCCGGATCGTTTCCCGGGGTCGGGGATGGTGGTTGTCACTGGTTGCTCCCGCCGGCTCACTCGCCGGGTTTGTACGAGACCGGCATCCGGGGTGCTGGCTTGCCGGTGGGTGCGACTTGCAGGGTCTTGAGGGCGAACTCCATGACCTTCTTGTAGATGGGACCGCAGATCTGGCCGCCGAAGTAGCTGCCCCTGGTGGGGTTCTGGATGGCGCAGTAGACCGTGATCCGCGGGTCGTCGGCGGGGGCGAAGCCCGCGAACGAGGCGGTGTAGCCCTTGTAGCGGCCGAGTTGGGGATCGACGCGGTTGGCGGTTCCGGTCTTGCCGGCGACGCGGTAGCCGGGGATGGCGGCCTTGGTCCCGGTGCCCTCCTCGTCGTCGACGACCGATTCGAGCATGGCGGCGAGGGTCTTGGCGGTCTTCTCGCTGACGACCCTGGTCCGCTCGGGGGCGGGCGCCGGGGTGAAGCGGCCGTCGGGCCCCTTGGTGCCGCGTACGAGGGTGGGTTCGATGCGTACGCCGCCGTTGGCGATGGTCGAGTAGACGGACGCCGCCTGCATGGCGTTGAGGGACAGGCCCTGGCCGAAGGGGATCGTGTACTGCTGCGAGGTGGACCAGTTCTGCGGCTTGGCCAGGATGCCGGAGGTCTCGCCGGGGTAGCCGAGGCCGGAGGGGCTGCCGAGGCCGAACTTGCGCAGGTAGGAGTGCAGGACCCGGTTGGCCTGGGCCTGGGTGGGGCCGAGCTGGCCGGTGGCCAGGATGGTGCCGATGTTGCTGGACTTGGCCAGGACGCCGTTGAGCGTCAGGTACCAGGTGGGATGGTCGATGTCGTCCTTGAACAGCCGGTCGCCCCGGTGGAGCCGGTTGGGCACGACGACGTGGGTGGACGGCGTGGCGACGCCCTCCTCCAGGACGGCGGCCATGGAGATGACCTTGGCGGTGGAGCCGGGTTCGTAGGCGTCCTGGAGGGCGGCGTTGCCCATGGCGGCGGAGTTGGCCTGGGAGAGGTCGTTGGGGTCGAAGCCGGGCGCGTTGGCCATGGCGAGGACCTCTCCGGTCCGGGCGTTCTGCACTATCACGTAGCCGCGGTCCGCCCTGGACTCCTCCACCTGCTGGGTGATGGCCTGCTGGGCCGCCCACTGGATGTCGCGGTCGATGGTCAGCTCGATGTCGGAGCCGGGGACGGCGGGGGTCTCCCGGGCTCCGGCGGTGGGCACCCGGCGGCCGCCCGACTGGGCGTACTTGATCTTGCCGTCCTTGCCGGCCAGCTCCTCGTCGAGCATGGACTCCAGGCCGCCTCCGCCGCGGCCGTCGGCGTTGACGTAGCCCAGTATCCCGGCGGCGAGGGTGCCGTTGGGGTACACGCGCTTGCTGCTGGGCTCGGTGAAGATGCCGGCGAGGACACTGACGCCGGTGCCGCCGTGGGCCTTGTCGGCGCGGGCCTTCTCGGCGAAGACGTTCTTCAGGTCCTTGATCTGGTTCCACACCTGCGGGGTCTGCCGGCGGGCCAGCAGCGCGTAGCGGGACTTGGGCGCCTTGAGCTTGGTGACCAGGTCGGCGGGGTCCTTGCCGAGGATCGGGGCGAGAAGGGCGGCGGCCTGCTCCGGGGCGTCGGGGGCCTTGCTCTCCGCGGGCGTGAACATCTTCGGGTCGGCGGTGATGTCGTACGCGTCGACGCTGGTGGCCAGCGCGATCCCGGCGCGGTCGGTGATCTCGCCGCGCTCGGCGGACAGCGTGTACTCCTGGTACCGGTTCTTCTCGGCCTTGGCGGCGTACGCGTCGGCGTCGACCGCCTGGACCTGCAGGAGGCGCACGACGAACGCCAGCATGACGAGCGTCAGGCCGAGGCTGACCAGCCGCAGCCGGGGCCTGGGGCTGCCCAGCCGGATGGTGCCCGCCCTGGCGGGCGGCCGGGACGACCGGCGCGGACGCCGGGGGGACGGGCGGGCGGGGGCCGGAACGCGGCGGCGTGGGGGCTGGGCGGGGGGCACTGCGTCACCTGCCGGACGTCGTCGGGGCGGTGGGCGGGGCGGGCTCGGCCGTCGCCTCGCCCGGCACACCCCGGACCGTGCCGTCGGGGCCGAGGAAGGCGGGGCTGCCGCCGGGGACCATGCCGAGCTCGCGGGCCCGGCGCTCCAGCGCGTCGGGGGCGGAGCGGTCGTCGACGTCCCGCTGGAGCTCCTGCTCCTCGTCGGTCAGCTCGGTGGTCCGCTTCTTGAGCTCGCTGAGCCGGAAGGAACCCTCGTTGAGGGAGGAGTTGAGCAGCAGGAGGGTGATCAGGCCGCCGCCCAGGAGCAGGACGACCAGCAGGACGAAGGGGGTACGGGCCGCGGTGCTCGGCCCGGAGGGCATGAGCCGCGCGAGCCGCGCCGCCCGCCCCTTCAGCGGTCCCGCCTTCGTCACCTGTCCTCCCGGTTCGCCCCGCCGTCGTCCTCGTGGTCCACGTCGCCGCCCTACCCGCGCGCGCTGTCGGCCCCGCCGCTCACAGATCGTCCTCCCGGATCCGCTCGGCGCCCCGGAGCCTGGCGGGGGCGGCACGGCGGTTCTGGGCGACCTCTTCCTCGGTGGGAAGTTCGGCACCTCGCGTCAGCAGCTTGAGCTTCGGCTGGTAGCGCTCCGGCACGACGGGCAGTCCGGGCGGCGCCGTGCTGGTGGCGCCGGCCGCGAAGACCTGCTTGACCAGCCGGTCCTCCAGCGAGTGGTACGACAGGACCGCGATGCGGCCACCGACCGCGAGGGCTCCCACCGCGGCGGGGACCGCCCGCTCCAGGACGGTCAGCTCGCCGTTGACCTCGATGCGCAGCGCCTGGAAGGTCCGCTTGGCGGGGTTGCCGCCGGTCCGCTTGGCGGCCTGCGGCAGGGCGTCACGGATCAGCTCCACGAGGCGGGCGCTGTTGGTGAACGGTTCCCTCTCCCGTTCCCGTACGACCGCCGCCACGATCCGCTTGGCCTGCTTCTCCTCGCCGTACTGGCGCAGGATGCGGACCAGCTCGCCGGGCGGGTAGGTGTTGAGGACCTCGGCCGCGCTGATGCCGGTGGTCTGGTCCATCCGCATGTCGAGCGGTGCGTCCTGGGCGTAGGCGAAGCCGCGGTCGGCCTCGTCGAGCTGCATGGAGGAGACCCCGAGGTCGAACAGGACGCCCTGCACGCGCCGGACGCCGAGCCGGTCCAGTACGCCGGGCAGCTCGTCGTAGACGGCGTGGACGAGGGTCGCCCGGTCGCCGAACCCGGCGAGCCGCTCGCCGGAGAGCCTCAGCGCCTCCTTGTCCCGGTCGAGTGCGATCAGCCGGGCCTCGGGGAACCGGGTCAGCAGCGCCTCGCTGTGGCCGCCGAGGCCCAGGGTGCAGTCGACGACCACCGCGTCCGGGCGCTCCAGCGCCGGTGCCAGCATGTCCAGGCACCGCTGGAGCATCACCGGGACATGTCGGGTCTCGCTCATGCGCGACCCTCGCTGCGCTCGCTCATGCGCCCTCTCAGATTCGGCGCGGCGTACGTACTGCCGGGTCCCCGCCCGCTCAGGAAGGGGAGGTCCGCCGGCGCCGGGGAGGCGTCGGCCGACCGGCGAGCGGGAGGAGGCCGAGCCGTACGTACCGCCGCACACGCGGGGGAGAAACTGCGGATTCGCTGGGATTCGCTCGATGTCTCCGTGAACTTCGCGTCACTTTAGTCCACTCCCCCGCCCGGTCAATCAACCGGGCAGCGCGTCGCGCGGGGTGACCGCCGGAGGGAGCGATCGGGGACGACTCACCTGATCGGTGGCGTGGCGCTCACCCTAGTGGGTTACCTCACACCACGGTGCGTCGATGTTCTTCGTCCCCTCTCAGAGCGCGCCGGGCGGGCCCGTGACCATTAACGTCCTACGTATGTCGACTTCCGCATCCCCGTACCCCTCGTCTCCGAGAGCCGACGGCGGCACGGTCACGGACCGTCTCGTCGAGGCCAACCATCGTTACGCCGCCGACTTCACGGACCCCGGAATGGGCGCCCGTCCCGTGCTGCGGGTGGCCGTGGTCGCCTGTATGGACGCGCGGCTCGACCTGCACGCGGCGCTCGGCCTGCAACTGGGTGACTGCCACACCATCCGCAACGCGGGCGGCGTCGTCACCGACGACGTGATCCGCTCGCTGACCATCAGCCAGCGCGCCCTCGGCACCCGCAGCGTGGTGCTCGTGCACCACACGGGCTGCGGCCTGGAGTCCCTCACCGAGGACTTCCGGCACGAGCTGGAGCAGGAGGTCGGGCAGCGGCCCGCGTGGGCGGTGGAGTCCTTCCGCGACGTCGACCAGGACGTCCGCCAGTCCATGCAGCGGGTGCGCACGTCCCCGTTCCTGCCGCACACCGACGACGTCCGGGGGTTCGTGTTCGATGTGCAGACGGGCCTCCTGCGCGAGATCCACCCGGCTTCCTGAGGTTTCCCGGCATCGGACAGCCACCCGGATGCTGCCATCCCCGACAAATCGCATGCGGTTATCCACAGCCAAGTGACACGTACGGGTCACGGCAACAAGAATGCGGGGGTGGCACCGCTCCTGAATGGTTCGGAGACGGTGTCCGTGTTTCAAGGGTGGACCGTGCCGGGAGTCGCGCACGGCCCATGGAACGGGCCGAGGAGGGCCGTGTGACGACCTATGACGATCGAGCGAGCCTCACAGATCTGACCACCACCGCGGAACGGGTCCGCAGGTCGGTGGAGGGTGTGATCGAGGGCAAGCCTGAGGTCGTACGGCTTTCGCTGACCGTGCTGCTCGCCGAGGGACACCTCCTGATCGAGGATGTTCCCGGCGTCGGCAAGACCATGCTGGCCAAGGCGCTGGCACGGTCGATCGACTGCTCCGTGCGGCGTATCCAGTTCACGCCCGATCTGCTGCCGTCGGACATCACCGGTGTCTCGATCTACGACCAGCAGCGGCGCGAGTTCGAGTTCAAGCCCGGCGCGATCTTCGCGCAGATCGTGATCGGCGACGAGATCAACCGCGCCTCGCCCAAGACGCAGTCCGCGCTGCTGGAGTCGATGGAGGAGCGGCAGGTCACCACGGACGGGCAGACCTACGAACTGCCCAGCCCGTTCATGGTGGTGGCGACGCAGAACCCGGTCGAGATGGAGGGCACCTATCCGCTGCCCGAGGCGCAGCGCGACCGGTTCATGGCCCGGGTCTCGATCGGTTACCCGAGCGCCGAGGCCGAGCTGCGGATGCTCGACGTGCACGGCGGGGTGTCGCCGCTGGACGACCTCCAGCCGGTGGCGCACGCGCACGACATCGTGAAGCTGATCGACGCCGTGCGCGCGGTGCACGTCTCCGAGGCCGTCCGGCGGTACGCCGTGGAGCTCGTCGCCGCCACCCGTACCCACCCGGACCTCCGGCTGGGCGCCTCGCCGCGCGCCACCCTGCACCTGCTGCGCGCCGCGAAGGCGTCCGCCGCGCTGAGCGGCCGCGACTACGCGCTGCCGGACGACGTCCAGGCGCTGGCCGTCGCCGTCCTGGCGCACCGGCTGCTGCCGACGGCCCAGGCCCAGATGAACCGGCGCACCTCGGAGCAGGTCGTGCGGGACATCCTCCAGCGCACCCCGGTGCCGACCGCGGCACCGCCCGCCGCGCCCGGCTCCCCGCTGTCGGGCGGCCGGATGCCCGGTGGCCAGGTGCACGGGGGCCAGGTGCCCGGTGGTCCGGCATCCGGTGCCCCGCTGTACGGCCAGCAGCAGCCCGGCGTACGGCGGCTGTGATGGCGGCCGGGGGGCCCGCCGCCCAGGACGGCGAGAACACGGGCGGGGTACGGGCCGCCCTCGGTGGGCTGACCACGCGCGGCCGGTCCTTCCTGGCGGCCGGCGTCGCCGCGGCGGTCTGCGCGTACGTGCTGGGCCAGGGGGACCTGCTGCGGGTCGGGCTGCTGCTGGCCGTGCTGCCGCTGGTCTGCGTGCTCGTGCTGTACCGCACCCGCTACCAGGTGGCCGGCAGCCGGCGGCTGTCGCCGCAGCGGGTGCCGGCCGGTGCCGAGGCGCGCGTGCACCTGCGCATGGAGAACGTCTCGCGGCTGCCCACGGGGCTGTTGATGCTCCAGGACCACGTGCCGTACGTGCTGGGGCCGAGGCCCCGGTTCGTGCTGGACCGGGTCGAGGCCGGCGGGCGCCGCGAGGTGTCCTACCGGGTTCGGTCGGATTTGCGCGGGCGCTACCCGCTCGGGCCGCTCCAGCTGCGCCTGAGCGATCCGTTCGGGATGTGCGAGCTGACCCGGTCGTTCAGCGCGTACGACACGCTCACGGTGGTCCCGCGCACCGAGCCGCTGCCGCCCGGCCGGGTGCCGGGCGAGGCGTCGGGGTACGGCGAGGGGCGGCAGCGTTCGCTGGCCCTGGCCGGCGAGGACGACGTGATCCCCCGCGAGTACCGCTACGGCGACGACCTGCGCCGCGTGCACTGGCGGTCCACCGCCCGGTACGGCGAGCTGATGGTGCGCCGAGAGGAGCAGCCGCAGCGCGCCAAGTGCACGGTGATCCTGGACACCCGTGAGGCGGGCTATCAGGGCTCCGGCCCGGACTCCGCCTTCGAGTGGGCGGTGTCCGGCGCGGCCTCGGTGGTGGTGCACATGCTCGAACAGGGCTTCACCGTGCGGCTGCTGACCGACGAGGGCAGCCCGCTGGCCGGGGACGGCCCCGACGGGATCACCGGCTCCGCGCAGGACTCCGCCGAGGCGGCCGGCCTGATGCTGGACGCCCTCGCGGTGGTCGACCACTCCGACGGAGCCGGCTTGTCACGCGCGTACGACCTGCTGCGGGGCGGCAACGAAGGACTGCTGGTCGCCTTCATCGGCGACCTGGACGAGGAACAGGCCGCGGTGGCCGCCCGGATGCGGCAGCGCAGCGGCGCCGCCGTCGCCTTCGTCCTCGACAGCGGCACCTGGCTGACCGGCGGTGCGACGGCCGGAGCGGTGGAGGACAGGCTGCGGCGGCTGCGCGACGCGGGATGGACCGCGGTGGCCGTACCGCCCGGCGCGTCGCTCGCCGAGCTGTGGCGGCACGCGGGCGGCACCCGTGTCGCGCCGGGTGCGACGGGCGACGGGACGAGCGGTATGACCGCGGTATCGGGGGGTTGGTCATGAGCGGTCGCGGGAGGCTGGCGCTGTGCGCCTTCGCCGCCACGCTGATGGCGGCGGGCGCGTTGCTGCCGCTGGTCGATCCGGCCACCTGGATCGTCCAGGCCGCGCTGCTCCTCGCCGTGCAGAGCGGCGCGGGCGCGCTGGTGCGGCGGTGGTCGTCGGCGCGGGCGCTGACGGTGTCCGTCCAGGCCCTGGTGGCGCTGACGGCGCTGACGGTCGTCTTCGCGCGGGACCACGCGGTGGCCGGCTTCCTGCCCGGGCCGACCGCCGTCCAGCGGTTCGGTCTGCTGCTGACCGCGGGCGCGGACGACGTGGGGCAGTACGCGATCCCGGCACCGGCGACGGACGGTATCCGGCTGATGCTGATCGGCGGCGTGCTGGTGATCGGGCTGCTGGTGGACGCCCTCGCGGTGACGTTCCGCAGCGCCGCCCCGGCGGGGCTTCCGCTGCTGGCGCTGTACTCGGTCGCCGCCGGGCTGTCGGGCGGCGGGGCGAGCTGGCTGTGGTTCCTGCTGGCCGCCTCCGGCTACCTGGTGCTCCTGCTCGCCGAGGGCCGCGACCGGCTGTCCCAGTGGGGGCGCGTCTTCGGCGGTGCGGCCCCGCCCCGGGGCGGCCGGGGGGCGGCACGTCCCGCGGCACCGGCCGGCGGGCCGCTGGCCCCGGTGCGGACCGGGCGGCGGATCGGTGTGGTGGCCCTGGGCATCGCGCTGGCGGTGCCGGCGGTGCTGCCGTCGCTCAGCGGCGGGCTGCTGAACGGCACCGGTCCCTCCGGCGGAGCCGGCGGGGGCATGATCACCGCGGTCAACCCGCTGGTGTCCCTGCAGGACAACCTGACCCAGCCCGAGGACCGCGAGGTGCTGCGCTACCGCACCAACGCGGAGGAGACGTCGGAGCTGTACCTGCGCCTGACGTCCCTCGACGACTTCGACGGCGCGTCCTGGAAGCTCACCGAGCGCCCGATCGGCGACGTGCCCGAACGGCTCCCGCAGCCGGCCGGGCTGAGCGGGGACGTCCGCACCTCGGAGATCACCACCACCCTCTCGGCGTCCGACGCCTACGAGCAGGTGTGGCTCCCGATGCCCTACCCGGCGACCGAGGTCGAGACCGGAGGACGCTGGCGGTACGAGTCGGTCGGGCGCACCCTCGTCGGCGACAAGGGCCAGACCACCAAGGGCGTCCAGTACAAGGTGAACAGTCTGGTCGTGAACCCGACCCGGCAGCAGCTGGCGAATGCCCCGGACGCCCCGGACGCCCTCACGCGCGAGTACACCCGGCTGCCCGCCACCCTGCCGGCGGACGTGAGGTCGACCGCGGTGCGGGTCACCGAGGGCGCGGCGAACGACTACGAGCGGGCCGTCAAGCTCCAGGACTGGTTCGCGGTGGAGGGCGGCTTCCGCTACGACACCTCGGTGTCGTCGGGGACGGGGGCGGCGGCGATCTCCCAGTTCCTGAAGAACAAGGAAGGGTTCTGCGTCCACTTCTCCTTCTCGATGGCGGCGATGGCCCGCACGCTGGGCATCCCGGCACGGGTCGCGGTCGGTTTCACGCCGGGCGCTCGGCAGTCGGGCGGTGTCATGTCGGTCGGCATACGCGACGCCCACGCCTGGCCCGAGCTGTACTTCGAGGGCGTGGGGTGGACGCGTTTCGAGCCCACGCCGACGCGGGGCTCGGTGCCCGAGTACACCCGGCCGGAGGCCCCGGCGGGGCAGCCCAGCACCGCGCCGCAGCCGGAGGAGAGCGCCGCCGCGGTGGCGTCCGCGCAGCCTTCCGCCCAGGACAGCTGCCCGCCGCAGGCGCGGCGGCTGGGCGAGTGCGGTGACACCGAGCAGCAGGGTGTCGCCGGGCCCACCGACTCGGGCCCCCCGCTCGGCACGATCCTGCTGGTCGTCGCGGGGGTGGTGGCGGTGGTGCTGATACCGCTGCTGCCGCTGCTGTGGCGCCTGCGGGTACGGGCCCGACGCCTCGGCGCGGCCGGGCGGAGCCCGGAGGAGGTGACCGCCCGGACGCTGGCGGCCTGGGCGGAGATCAACGACACCGCCTGGGACCACGGCATCGTGCCGGACGAGTCGCGGACGCCTCGCGGGACGGCCGAGCGGATCGTCCGGCTGGGCCAACTGGAGGGGGCACCGGCCGAGGCCGTGCACCGGGTGGCCGGTGCGGTGGAGCAGGTCCTCTACGCCGCGCGGCCACGCCCCGCGGCCGGACTGGCCGAGGACGCCGCCCGGATCCGCGAGGGTCTGGCGGCCGGTGCGGGCCGGGCGGGCCGGCTGCGGGCGCTGCTGGCCCCGCGCTCCGCCGTCCGGGTGGCGTGGGCGGTCTCGGACGGCTGGGCAGCGGTCACGACCCGCTGGGCCGACCGGCGCCGCCGTCTGGTGGTCCACTGGCCCACCGCCCTGCGCCGCCCGTCCCGCCAGCGCGGCTGACCCGCCGGGGAGCGCCTGTGGGCACGCCTGCCCCGCACGGCCCCGACCTGCCCGGTCGGGGCCGTGCGCGTTCCCGGCGCCTTCGGCGGCCGGTGGCGTGCGCGGCGCCGGCGTCGGTGGGGTGGGGCCGGGTGGGGAGCCCGCTGCCGGCGTCGCGGTGGGGTGGCGCCGGGTGGGGAGCCCGCTGCCGGCAGGTCCGGGCACGACCGTGCACGGTGGGGGGTGGCGGCCGGGCGACCCGGCGTACGACGACCGGTGACACGGCAGCCGGCGGAGCCGGCGGGTCCGGGCGGCGGAGAGGCAAGCCGGAGGGCGGAAGCAGCCGGGGCGAGATCTGGCGGTCGGCCCGGCTGCCGGCGCGCGGACCTTGAGGGGTGCCGCTCGACGGGAGGGAGTGCGCGGCGCGGCTCCCCGCCCGGCCGAACGCCGGCGGCGGCCGGTGCCGACCTACCGACGAGGCACAGGGGTTCGGCCACGGGCTGCGGCCCGGGCGGGACCGGTCCGGGGCGGTGGGCCGGCCCCTGGCCGACCGTCAGCCGTGCGGACCGGGCACAGGCGGACGCGGACGTACGGGTGAGGGGCGCCGCCCGAAGCGGTCGCCCCTCACCCGTACGTCACGCTGTGGCGCGGCCTCGCGGCCGTGCGTTCAGTGGCCCTGCTCGTCGCGGCGGCGCTGCCACCGCTCCTCGATCCGGTTCATCACGGAGCGGCGCTGACGGGGCTGTCGGCTGTGGGCCGTGCCTCCCTCAGTCTGCTGCTCACCCGGTTTCGGCGCCTTGCGCCATCCGGTGACCGCGAGGACCGCACAGCCGAGCATGACGAGGAACCCCACCACGCTGATCCAGATCTGCTGGGCGACCATTCCGGCCATGAGGAGCGCGATACCCACCAGGAAGCCTGCGACAGCCTGGTAGACCCGTCGCCGGGTGTGTGTACGCAGCCCGCTTCCCTCGAGCGCTGTCGCGAACTTGGGATCTTCGGCGTACAGCGCTCGCTCCATCTGCTCGAGCATTCGCTGCTCGTGCTCCGAGAGCGGCACGGAGTCCTCCTCGTCGTCGGTCGCTGGGGGCGACCGGTATGCGGCCCTTTCAGGATAGGCAGGGATTCGCCCCCGTGAAACCCGCCCTGTGCCTTTCACCGATCGGACCGCCATGCCGGTTCGGGTGGTGAGGCGTTGATTCCCCGTCCTCCGATCCGTCATGCCGGATGGTGTCCCTCGATCATACGGGGATCCTGGCGCCAACGGGGGGCCTGTGGCGTACTCCATCTGCGGCTGCGCCGCTGATCAGCCCGCTGGTCGGCTCAGCCCCGCTTTTCGCCCAGCACGTGCAGTTGGGTGGCGACCGACCGGAAGGCGGGCAGCTCGGCGGCCGCGGCCTCCAACTGGAGGAGCGCCTCCAGGGCGCCGGGCTCGGTGTCGACCAGCACGCCGGGGACGAGGTCGGCGAAGACCCGCACCCCGTGCACGGCGCCGACCTCGACGCCCGCCGCCTCGACGGCCTCGGTCAGCTGGTCGGCCGTGAAGCGCCGCGGGACGGGGTCGCCCTCTCCCCAGCGGCCCGCCGGGTCGGTCAGCGCGCGGCGCGCCTCGGAGAAGTGCCCGGCCAGAGCCCTGGCCAGGACGGCTCCGCCGAGTCCGGCCGCGAGGAGGCTGAGCGCGCCGGAGGGGCGCAGCGCCGCCGCGGCGTTGCGCACGCCCTCGGCGGGGTCCTCCACGTACTCCAGGACACCGTGGCACAGCACCGCGTCGTAACCGCCGCGCTCGACGACGTCGAACAGGCCGTGGATGTCGCCCTGGACGCCTCGCACCCGCTCGGCGACGCCCGCCTCGGCGGCGCGGCGCTCCAGCGCGAACAGCGCGTTGGGGCTGGGGTCGACGACGGTGACCCGGTGACCGAGCCGGGCGACGGGCACGGCGAAGTTTCCGCTGCCACCGCCGGTGTCGAGGACGTCCAGGCTGTCCTTGCCGGTCGCCTTGACCCGGCGGTCGAGGGCGTCCTCGAGGACGTCCCACACCACGGCGGTACGAAGGGAGGCGCGGGGGCGCTGCGGGTCCGACACGGCAGTTGACTCCTCGGTGACGGTTACGAACGCCTCCCACCCTATGGCCTCACGGGCGGTGCCCCTTCACCCCGTGGCACGGTCTCCGCCCGCCTCCCTCACCCGGGGCTGCGGCAGCACGGGCCGGGGTACCAGCAGCCGTTCCACCAGGCCGAGGAACATGGTCACGTCACGGATCAGGTCGTCGGCGTCGCGGTTGCTCGCCGCACCCGGTATGCCGGCTTCGGCGCGTGCCCGGCGGGCGGCCCCGGAGGCGAACAGGGCGCTCCACTCGGCCAGCTCGGGGGCCGTCTCCGGGAGCACCTCCCAAGCGCTGCGTATCTGCTGTCGCTTGCGCGGGGTGGACTCGGGGCGGCCCCGCGCGGCGAGCACGGCGGCCGCCGTCCGGAGGGCGGCCAGGTGGGCGGTGGCGTACCGCTCATTGGGGGTTTCGAGGGTGGTCGCCTCTTCCAGGCCCGCGCGTGCCTGGTCGAGCAGGTCGAGAGCGGCGGGTGGCGCGGAGGCGCGACGCAACACGGGGTGGATGTCACTCGCCGCCGCGTGGGTACCGGCCATGACGAACCTCCTGTCGTCTGTCACGGCACTGGGGCCGTCTGTGTCCATCGTGCGGCTACCCACTGACAATCGGGCCTGACCTCGCTTTTTGCTCGACCGGAGGAAGCGCGGTAGTTTTTTGAACTGACCGGTCAGTTCAAAGAAATGGGGGCTCGTGGACAGCCAGGACCACGACCTGGACATCCCGGACGAGCGGGAAACGGCTGCCGGCCCGCCCGGCGGCGCGAGCAGCGCCGTGGCCGAGGACGCTACGGGCGGCGGGCGCGGTGCGAGCGGTACGGAGGCGGCGACCGGCGCCGGGGAGGAGCCGGACGGCTCGGGTGCTCCCGGGGACCGGCGGTCGCCCGGGGCGGCGGTGGTCGCGGAGGACTTCGGTCTGAAGGGCCCGCGCGGCTGGGCGTTCCGCGGCGTGGCGGTGGACGCCCCGCCCGGCTCGCTGGTGACGATCGAGGGGCCGTCCGGCTCGGGACGCACCTGCCTGCTGCTCGCCCTGACGGGACGGATGCGCGCCCGCGAGGGGCACGCGGAGGTCGGCGGGCTGGCGCTGCCGCGCAAGATGGCGGCCGTACGGCGGATCAGCGCGCTCGGGCCGGTGCCCGGGGTCAGCGACCTCGACCCCGCCCTGACCGTCGCCGAGCACCTGCGCGAGCGGGCCCTGCTGCAGCGCAGGTTCGACGGCTCCCCACTGGCCCTCCTGCGCCCGCGAACCGAACGCGCCGCGGCCTCCCGCACCCGCGTCGAGGCCGCCCTGGACGCGGCCGGCCTCGACCTGGAGACCCTGCCCAAGGCGGGGCGCACCTCCGTACGGGACCTGGAGCGGCTGGAGGCCCTGCGCCTGTCGATCGCCCTGGCGCTGATCGGCGAGCCGCGCCTGCTGGCCGTCGACGACACGGACCTCAAGCTCTCCGGCGCCGACCGCGCCGAGGCCTGGTCGCTGCTCCGGTCGATCGCCGGCCGCGGCACGACCGTCCTGGCCGTGTGCAGTGAGGGCCCCGGCGACACCCTGACCATCCGCACCACCGGCACGGCCGACGGCCCCGCCGCGGGCGACAGGCGCACCCCGGCCGCCGACACCGACACCGCCGCCGCCGCCGCCGACACAGTCACCGAAACCGACGCCGGCGGCGCCACGACGAAGACCGACACCGAGAAGGGGGCAGCCGATGCGCTCGCCGAAACTGGCCGCGCTTGAGCTGAGGCGGTTCGGCAGGGGCAAGCTGCCGCGTGCCGCGCTCGTCGCGATCCTGCTCCTGCCGCTGCTGTACGGCGCCCTGTACCTGTGGTCCTTCTGGGACCCGTACGGCAGGCTCGAGAAGCTCCCCGTCGCCCTCGTCAACGAGGACAAGGGGGCCACCGCGGACGGCAAGAGGATCAGCGCGGGCGACGAGCTCACCAGGAACCTGCGTGAGAGCAAGGTCTTCGACTGGCACGAGGTGAGCGACGCCGAGGCCCGCGAGGGCGTCGAGAAGGGTACGTACTACCTGTCCCTGACCATGCCCGGCGACTTCAGCGAGCGCATCGCGTCCAGCTCGGGCGACGCGCCCGAGACCGGCGCCCTCCAGGTGCGTACCAACGACGCCAACAACTACATCGTCGGGCAGATATCGCGGACCGTGTTCGCGGAGGTCCGTACGGCCGCCTCGACGAAGTCGTCCCGCTCCTTCCTCGACAAGATCTTCATCAAGTTCTCCGACCTCCACGACGCCACCGAGAAGGCGGCCAAGGGGGCCGACGAGCTCAAGGACGGAACGGCGAAGGCCAAGAAGGGGTCCAAGGACCTCTCCGACGGCCTCACCGACGCCAAGAAGGGCAGCGGCGAACTCGCGGGCGGGCTGAAAAGGCTCGACTCGGGCGCGGCCGACCTGGAGACGGGCGCCCGGCAGGTCGCGAGCGGCACCCAGGTGCTGGCCGACAAGGTCAACGGCGTGGCCGCCGACGTCCGTCCGTACCTCAAGGACAACGGCAAGAGGATCGGCGACTCCGCCCGGCTGGTCTCGGACTTCTCCCAGGGCATGCGCAACAGCCTGGACCTCATCGTGAAGAGCGGCCCCACGCTGCGGGCGGGCGCGCACGTGGCGGCCGATGAGATCGCCGCCATCCACAAGGAGGAGTGCGAGGACGAGCCGCTGCCGAACACCGATCTGTGCACCAAGATGGAGCGGGCGAAGGTCGCGTCCGCCGACGTGGCGAAGGTCGCGGACGACCTCGGCGTCCTCGCCGCGGACGGGAACGGCGACCTGAAGAAGCTGGACGCCCAGCTGAAGGACCTCCAAGCCAAGGCCGACGCCCTGGCCGAGCGGGCGCCGAACCTCGACACGGACCTCGCCTACGCCGTGGGCAAGATCAACGAGCTGAACGCCGGCGCCCACAAGGTCGCCACCGGCGCGGACACCCTGCACACCGGTCTGTCCACCGCCAAGTCGGGCTCCACGGAGCTCGACACCGGAGTCGGGCGGCTGAAGAAGGGCGCGGGTGAGCTCGACAGCGGCCTGTACCGGCTCGCCGGCGGCTCCACCGAGCTGGCCAGCGGACTGAACGACGGCGTCGACAAGATCCCCGACTACGACAAGGACACCCGCGACCACCGCACCGAGGTGATGGCCGACCCGGTCAAGCTCGCCTCCCAGGCCCTGCACAAGGCGCCCAACTACGGCACCGGATTCGCGCCCTACTTCATCCCGCTGTCCCTGTGGGTGGGCGCCATGGTGGCGTACATGCTGATCCAGCCGCTCAACCGCCGCGCCCTCGCCGCCGGCGCCTCCGCGTGGCGCATCGCGCTGGCCGGCTGGCTGCCGGTGGCCGCGATCGGCGTGCTCCAGGTGGCCGCCTTGATGTCGGTCCTGCACTGGGCACCGGGACTGGGGCTGGAAATGGCCCGGCCGGCCGGGACTGTGGCGTTCCTGCTGCTGGTCACCTGCTGCTTCGCCGCCATCATCCAGTGGCTCAACGCCCGCTTCGGCGCGGCCGGCCGGATCCTCGTCCTGGCCCTGCTGATGCTCCAGCTGACGTCGGCGGGCGGCACCTACCCCGTGCAGACCAGCCCCGGGTTCTTCAACGCCATCCACCCCTTCCTGCCGATGACGTACGTCGTCGAGGCACTGCGCCGGCTCATCACCGGCGGCGGCCTCGAACCGGTCTGGCACGGCTGCGCCGTCCTGGCCGCCTTCACCGCCGGGGCGCTCGCCCTGACGGCCGTCTCCGCGCGCCGCAAGCAGGTGTGGACCCTGGATCGCCTGCACCCGGAGCTGAGCCTGTGAGAATCGACGCCATGGACACCCGGAACAGCAGACGGCAGGCCACCCGCACCAAGCTCTACGAGGCCGCTGTGACCCTGATCGCCGAGCAGGGCTTCTCGGCGACGACAGTGGACGAGATCGCCGAACGCGCCGGGGTGGCCAAGGGCACGGTCTACTACAACTTCAAGAGCAAGACCGAGCTGTTCGAGGAACTCCTGCGGCACGGGGTCGGGCTGCTCACCGAGTCCCTGCGGACCGCCGCCGAGGAGACCGCCGCGCGGGGCGGCACCAGGGTCGAGGCGCTGGACGCGATGATCCGCGCCGGCCTGGTCTTCATCGACCGCTACCCGGCCTTCACCCAGCTGTACGTGGCGGAGCTGTGGCGCACCAACCGCGCCTGGCAGTCGACGCTGCTGGTGGTCCGTCAGGAGGCCGTGGCCGTGGTGGAGACGGTGCTGCGGGAGGGCGTCGCGGGCGGCGAGCTCAGCGACGAGATCGACATCCCGCTGACCGCCGCCGCGCTGGTCGGCATGGTGCTGGTGGCGGCGCTGGACTGGCAGGCGTTCCAGCGGGAGCGCTCCATCGACGACGTCCACTCCGCCCTGTCCCGGCTGCTGCACGGACGGGTCAGCGGCCGCTAGGCCGCCGGGCCGCCATGCGGGCCGGCTCCCGGCCCTCGGTCACGGAAGCGCGCCGCGACGCCGGACGCCGGTCCGGTGAGGCTCGATCCCCCCGAGCCTCACCGGACCGGCGTCGCCCCCCGTTCCCCCTCCCCCCGTGTCCCCCGGGTGGGAAGGGCCCGGCCCCCGTGTTCCCCCGTCGGTCCCCGGCCCTCCCACGTGCCCCCGTTCCGTCAGGTGCCCGGTGCCGGTTCCGCCGCCCCGTGTCGGCGGTTCCGGCCCCGCGCCCCTTCCGTGGTCCCCACTCTTCCGTCCGGACCCGCCCGGGCCCATCCGCGAACCTACTCATCCCGACGGCTAGTGTCCTGCGCCGGGAATTCGATTAAGATATGAGGCCAGGCGTTCGAGGATCTCGTCGGCGCTCTTCGTCCATGTGAAGGGGCGGGGGTTCTCATT